>NZ_JAFBCT010000001.1:2447833-2753813 GCF_016907835.1 Agromyces cerinus
CTCGTCGAAGACCTGCTCGCGCTCGCTCGACTCGACGAGGCGAAGCCGCTCGAGCTCGCCGAGGTCGACCTCGTGCCGCTCGCGCGCGACTCCGCTCTCGACACGATGGCCGCGCACCCGGCGCGCACGATCACGGTCATCGCGCCCGAAGACCTCAGCACGGCGGATGCCTCGGGCGAGCCCGCTCCCGAACTCGAGGTCGAGCTCGACGTCGCGGGCGACCGCGCCGCGCCGCCGACCGGGCCGATCTCATTCGCCGGGGCGACGCTCGCTCGTCTCCGGGGTCGTCGCCCGAAGAGCGAGGCCGCGACCACCACCGGCAGCCGCCGGGCCGCGAAGGCGGGCGGCTCGTCGGCGGCGTCGAAGCGCGCCGCACGCGCATCGGCGGCGGCCTCCGCAGCTGCGGCCGCGGCCTCCGACGCGATCGCCGCTCCGTCGACGGCGCGCGGCGCGGGTGCTCCCGGCCCTCAGATGCCGGTCCGCCGCACCGTGGTGCTCGCCGAAGAGAACAAGATCCGTCAGGTCATCACGAACCTCATGGGCAACGCGATCCGCTTCACCGCCCCCGAGAGCCCCATCGAGATCCGCATCTCGGTCGACGACGCGACCGAGCGGGCGATGATCGAGGTCATCGACCACGGCGAGGGCATCCCCCCGCAGATCCGCGAGAAGATCTTCCAGCGGTTCTGGCGCGCCGACACGTCGCGCACCCGCGAGACCGGCGGGTCGGGCCTCGGCCTCGCGATCGTGTCGTCGATCGTGGCTGCGCACAACGGCACGGTCGACGTCGTCGAGACGCCCGGCGGCGGCGCCACCTTCCGCGTATCGCTGCCCCTCGCCGGTTCGGCCGCTGCGCCGCAGTCGGTCACCGCCGACTGACGGTCGGTTCCGCGACCGCTCGGCGTGCTCCGCCGCCTGCCGCCCGGCACTCCGCCTCAACAGGCGACGGGCAGCGGATGTCGCACACCCCTCGCCCTCGACCGCGATCCGTTCACCGGCCGCGCCGTAGCGTGGCGCGCACACCGAACGAAAGGGGCCGAGATGGCCGTCTACCAAGTCGACGCCGAACAGGTGTCCGCAGCCACCCAGACCGTGCAGGGCACGATCGGGCGCATCCAGTCCGAGGTGGCGTCGCTCCTCGGCCAGCTCTCGGGCCTGCAGTCGTCGTGGTCGGGTCAGGCCTCGACCGCCTTCCAGGGTGCCGTCGCCGACTGGAGGGCCACCCAACTGCAGGTCGAAGAGAGCCTCGCCGGCCTGAACCGTGCGCTCGGCGTCGCAGCGGTGCAGTATTCCGACGCCGAACAGGCGAATGCGCGGCTGTTCCTGCGCTGACGTTTCACCGTGAGCTGCCGCGGCGCCCCTTCCCTTCACGGCGTGGAGACATAACATGGGGGCGAGACGTCGCCCCATGACGGCGCCCCGATCGACGATGAGGGAGCGATGATGTCCGAATCGAACCGACCCGCTGAGCCGCAGTCCTCCGAAGAGCCGAACACACCCGCCGGCACGGTCGACGCCACCGATGACCTCGAGGGCAGCTACACCGAGGTCGACGGCGAGGGGCCCCACGAGCGCACGGTCTCCGGTGCGTACGTCCGCACCGAAGGCGCCGATGACGACGAATCGTCGGTCGGCGACTACACGTCCACCGACGAGCACCCCGACGGGCACGCGCCCGAGGAGCGCCACGGCAAGTTCGTCGGTGCCGAACCGCCGAAGCCGCACCCCGGTCTGCACCACATCTGACCAGCGCACGCGAGCCGTTCAGCTCTTCGCGACGACCCCGATCCCGCCGGCGAGCTGAGCTCCCGCGGCCTCGAGCCAGCGCAGCGGATCCGCCATCGCGGGTTCCGTACCGCCGGCGAGCCCGGTCAGCGCGACGGATGCCGCGAACCCACGCGGTTCCGCCGTGATCGCCCCGGCGACGAGTGCCACCGGCACGTCGCGCGCCGCGGCCAGTCGGGCGACCTCGCTCGGCGCCTTGCCCGCCTCGGACTGCCCGTCGTATCGCCCCTCGCCGGTGATCACGAGGTCGGCGCCGTCGAGGTCGTCGTCCAGCCCGAGCGCGTCGGCGACAAGTGCGGCTCCTCCGCCCATGGCAGCGCCCCAGGCGAGCAGGCCGAACCCGGTGCCGCCGGCAGCCCCGGCTCCGTGGGTCTCCGGTGAGATGTCGGGAACGAGGCGTGCGAGCCGGGTGAGGTTCGTCTCGAGCACGACGACGGTCGCGGCATCCGCGCCCTTCTGCGGGCCGAAGACCGCTGCAGCGCCGCGTTCGCCGAGCAACGGGTTCGTGACGTCGCCGAGGATCAGCACGCCGCCGGGAGGCAGGGGGCGCAGGCCCGCGAGGTCGACCACGGCGAGGTCGCCGAGCCCGCGGTTGCCGAGGGGCACCCGGCTCTGATCCCCATCGAGGAACCGTGCGCCCAGTGCGGTGAGGGCACCCGCGCCGCCGTCGGTCGACGCGCTGCCGCCGAGCGCGAGCAGGAGTCGCGCGACCCCGGCATCGAGCGCGGCGGCGATGGCCTCTCCGAAGCCCGCCGTATGCGCGTCGAGGGGTGCGAGCGGGTCGAGCAGGGTGATTCCCGACGTCGCCGCGAGCTCGACGACGCCCGTGCCGTCGGGCAGCAGCAGCCAGTACGTCGCCACCGGCGCGGAGACGGGGCCCCGCACCCTGACCGGCATCCGCCGCGCGCCCGGCACGGCGGCCTCGAAAGCGTCGAGCGTGCCCTCGCCGCCGTCGGCCATGGGCCTGGTGAGCACCTCGTCATCGGCGCGCACCGAGCGCCATCCGCGCGCGATCGCGGCCGCGGCATCCGCTGCGTTCGCCGTGCCCTTGAACGAATCGGGCGCGATGACGACCCGGCTCACCGAGCGTTCGCCGTCGGCGCCGGCACGCGCGCGAGCCAGGCGAGGGAGGCCGCGAGCAGTGCACGATGGCCGGCCGACTCGTAGGAGCGGACGTCGTGGCCCAGGGCGTCGTAGACGAGACGTGAGTGGCCGAACTCCCGCGCCCACACGAGCGGGTGGCGAATGCCCTCGTGCTCGTGCTCGGCGATCGGCTCGATCACGTCGTCGAGCCGGAAGTCGGTGTAGCGCTCGTCGAACACGGTGAAGTCCTCGAGTCCGTCGGCGATCGCGTGATTGCCCACGATGTGCACCGCGGCCTCGCCGATGGGCGGATGCCACGAGCTGTCGCGCACCCAGCGCGCGCCGAGCGCCCGCTCGTACGCGGGATAGTCGTGCAGGCTCGCCGCCGCCGTGTGCACGGCGAGGAGGCCGATGCCCCGATCGATCGCCCATTCGAGGGCGGCGTTCGCCGCTTCGAGCACGGATGCCTCGGCCACGGCGGCGGTCTCGCCCTCGGGGGTCGACGCGTGCGGGTCGCCGGCGTTCACGACGATGAGCGCGACATCGTCGGTCAGGGACGCGAGCGCTCCATCGACGTCGTCGGCGACCTCCACCGTGAACCCGGCCTCTGCGACGAGTTCGGCGAGCGCCGCGGTCGTCTCGGAGTAGCGGTGCCACGCGTCGGCGTACCGACCGGAACCGTTCAGCATCACGGCACGCATGGCGCCTCCTCGCATCCCCGTCATCGTATCGCTCGCGCCGAGCCCGCCGGGTGCCGCGCCGCGATCAGGAACGAGACGACGGGGATTCCGCACGCTCGGCGACGAGCGCGGCGACACCGGCGAGCACGCGATCGACGCCGAATCGCAGCGCGTCGTCGCGGGCTCCGTCGTCGTCGGCTTCGGCGAACGCACTCGCAGTCCGCGGGTAGAGCTCGGCGCGCTCGGCCAGGATGGACGCGAGCCCGATCGCGAGCTGCTGTTCGGGCGCGCCTGCGGAAGCACGTTGGCGCACGAGCGACATCACGTGGCCGACGAGGAGGGTCAGCAGGTCGAGCTTCTCGCCGCCGCGAAGGGGAAGTTCCGCCATCGCGCCGAGACCGACCTCGAACCACGCGAGCTCGCCGGGGCCGGGCGTGTGCGGCCGCTGCACGAGTTCGACGATCCACGGGTGCGCCAGAGCGCGATCGTGGACTCCGCCGGCCCACGCCGTCAGTGCCGTGCGCCACTGCGCCGCCTCTGCCACGACGGGTGCGCCGAGTGCGGTGTCGAGCATGACCGCGTCGAGCTCGGCGCGTCCGGGAACGTAGCGATAGAGGGCCATCTTCGTCGTGCCGAGTCGTTCGGCGACACGCTGCATCGAGACCTCGTCGAGCCCGGACTCGTCGGCGACGGCGATCGCTGCCTCGGCGATGCCGTCGAGCGTGTACTTCGGTTTGGGCCCGGGTTTCCGCCCCACCGGCTGCGCCCAGAGGAAGGCCGCCGCCGCGACCGACGCCGTGTTCGCT
Source organism: Agromyces cerinus (assembly GCF_016907835.1). Classification (NCBI taxonomy): domain Bacteria; kingdom Bacillati; phylum Actinomycetota; class Actinomycetes; order Micrococcales; family Microbacteriaceae; genus Agromyces; species Agromyces cerinus. Next base: position 2,452,188 of record NZ_JAFBCT010000001.1, read on the forward strand.
TCGCCTCTGGTCACGATTCCCCTCCGAGCTGATTGCGTCCAGTGTACGCGATCATGTTATTGTGTCCATTGGACGCAATTAACTCCCCCCGAAGGAACGCGCACATGGCAACCACGAAAGTCCTGATCTCCGGTGCGAGCATCGCCGGCCCCGCGCTGGCGCGCTGGCTGGGCCGCAACGGCTTCGACGTGACGGTCGTCGAGAAGGCGCCGACCGCCCGTCCGGGCGGTCAGGCCGTCGACTTCAAGGGACGGACGCACCACGCCCTGCTGACCCGCATGGGAATCCTCGACGAGGTGCGGGCACACCAGACCGAGAAGACGGACTGGCGCATGGTCGACGCGAACGACCATGTGAACGCCGTCGTGCCCGGCGAGTTCATCGGTGGCGACGTCGAGATCCTGCGCGGCGATCTCGCCGGCATCCTCCTCGCACACTCCGCCGCAGATGCCGACTACGTGTACGACGACGAGATCACCTCGATCTCCGAGTCGGATGCCGGGGTCGACGTCGTCTTCGCCCGTCGACCCGACGAGCGCTTCGACCTCCTGATCGGGGCGGATGGCGTGCACTCCGCGGTGCGACGTCTCGCATTCGGTCCGGAGGACCGGTTCGTCGAGACGCGCGGGTTCTACTACGCGGTCGCGAGCGGGCACGCACCACTCGGCGATCTCGAGACCCGGCTCCCCGATGGGCGCGGCATCGCCTACGGGTACAACGAACCCGGTCGCCTGGCTCTCCTCGGCGGTCAGAAGGCGCCGAACCTGTTCGTCTTCCGCGCGGAGCGGCCCGACTACGACCGGCGCGACATCGCGTCGCAGCGCACCTTCCTCGAATCGGCGTTCGCGGGCGCCGGATGGCGAGTTCCCGCTGCGCTCGAGGCCAGCCGCGGGGCATCCGACTTCTTTCTCGACGCCCTCGCGCGCACCCGGATGACCTCATTCACGCGGGGTCGCGCGGCACTCGTCGGCGATGCGGGCTACGCGAACACGCTCGGCGGCTTCGGAACCGGGCTCGCGCTCATCGGCGCCTACATCCTCGCCGGCGAACTGATCGCCGCGGGCGGCGACCACGAGGCGGCGTTCAGGGCCTACGACCGCCGCATGCGCAAGCCGACGAGGATCGCCCGCTCCGGCAACGCCGGCCCCTTCCTCGCTCCGCCGTCGACCGGGCGCATCCGGATGCGGGACTGGACCTTCGCGAACCCCCTGATGTACCGCACGATGATGTGGATGACCGACACCTTCGCGACCGACGACAGCCTCCCCGACTATCGGATGCGCTGACATGGGACGGGCCGGCGGCGGCCCGCGACCCACCGAAGGGCGTCACCACTACGATGGATTGATGTCGTTCGACCTGCAGGGATTCCCCGCCGATTCCGCGGCGCTCGCCTCGCTCGCCGCGAGAGGGCTCGACTATCGCCTCATCGACACGCGCGACCCCGCAGCGGCGGCAGCATGGGTCGAGGCCGACTTGCGGGGGTTCCATCACGCCCGTCCGAAACAGGGCGAACTCGATTTCGAACGCGGCGTGATCGCCGATCGGCGGGTGCACGGCGTCTACGACTCCACGATCGCCGACCCGACCGTTCCCGTCGCCACCGTCTCGAGCTGGCCGACGGGGCTCAGCGTGCCCGGTGGGCGCAGTGTCGACGCCTGGGCCGTGAGCTCCGTCACGGTCGCGCCGACGCACCGGCGGCGCGGCATCGCGAGGGCGCTCATGCTCGCCGAGCTGCAGAACGCGCGTGCCGCGGGCGCCGCGCTCGCGATGCTGACCGCCACCGAGGCGACGATCTACGGCCGCTACGGGTACGCTCCGGCGGCGCGCTCGGCGACGGTGTCGGTCGATCGGCGGCGGGTGCACTGGATCGGACCGGATGCCCCGGGCCGCGTGCAGTTCGTCGACGCCGCGTCCATCCGCGAGGTGGCCCCTGCACTCGCGCGTCGCGCCGTGGCACGCACGCCCGGCGAGATCGATCGCTGGCCCGGCCTGCTCGATCGTGTGCTCGGCCTGCACGACCCCGACAGCAGTCGTTCCCGGGCACGACGGGTCGTGCGCTACGACGACGAGCGCGGTCAGGCGCAGGGCTTCGCCGTGTTCCACGTGAGCCGTGAGCCCAACGAACCGGGCGTCGCCGAGTTCGACTTCCTCGCCGCCGCGACCGACGACGCCGAAAGGGCGCTCTGGCGATTCCTCGTCGAGCAGGACTTCGTGTCGGGCACGCGGGGACTGCTGCGCTCGGTCGACGAGCCGCTCCCCTGGCTCCTCGAAGACCCCCGGGCCGTCTCCTACTCCGAGGTCGTCGACCACCTGTGGCTGCGCGTGATCGACCCGGTCACCGCGCTCGCGGCACGGCGCTACAGCGCGCCGGGCCGACTCGCGATCGAGGTCGACGACCCGATCGGCATCGCGGGCGGGCGCTTCGAGCTCGTCGTCGACGAGGCCGGTCGTGCGGAGGCGACCGCCGTCGCGCAGACGGATGCCGCGGCATCCGTGAAGGGCACTCGCAGCATCCGGCTCGGGGTGCGCGAGCTCGGCGCGATCTACCTCGGCGGGGTGCATCCGTCGGTGCTCGCACGCGCCGGACGCATCACCGAACTCTCGCCCGGCTCGATCGCGGCCGCCGACGCCATGTTCGCGGCACAGCGCGCGCCGCACCTCAGCATCTGGTTCTGAGACCGACGCGCCGTCAGTCGACGATGGCCGCGATCGCCTCGATCTCGACGAGCTGGTGTTCCCAGCCGAGCACGGTCACGCCGAGCAGCGTGCTCGGAACGTCATGGGTTCCGAACGCGTCGCGCACGACCTGCCACACGGCTCCGAGGTCGTCGCGCTGCGATGAGGCGACGAGCACTCGCGTGCTGATGACGTCGTCGATCGTGGCGCCGGCCGCGGCGAGCGCGCGCGTCATCGTCTCGATGCACGCCGCCGCCTGACCGACGTAGTCGCCGACCGCGATGGTCGACCCGTCGTCGTCGAGCGGGCACGCGCCCGCGAGGAAGACGAGTCGCGCCTCCTTCGGGGCGGTCGCGGCGTAGGCGTATTCGGCGACGTCGGAGAGGGTCGAGGCACGGATCAACTGGACGGCGCTGGGCATCCGATCAGCATGCCAGAACGCCGGGGCCGTCTGCGCCGCGGGCTCCAGGACGACCTAGATGGTGTCCTGCCGGGGGAAGATGACCTTCTCCACGATGATGATGAGCGACGCCGCGACGGGGATGGCGACGAGCGCGCCGAGCACCCCGCCGAGGGTGCCGCCTGCCACGGCTGCGATCACGACGAGCGCTCCGGGCACCGCCACCGCGCGACTCATGATGCGCGGGCTCAGCACGTAGGCCTCGACCTGCATGTAGATCAGGTAGTAGATGGCGGCGGCGAGCGCCGTCTCCGGCGATGCCGCGAACGACACGAGCGTGATGATGATCGCGCCCGTGAGCGTTCCGACGAGCGGCACGAGCGAGAAGAGGAAGGCGATGAACGCCAGGAGGATGGGCACCGGAGCCCCGATGATCGACAGGTAGATGAGGCTCAGCACGCCGTTGATGGTGGCGAGGCCGACCTGGCCCATGACGTAGCGGCCGACGGATCCCGTGATCTCCTCCGACACGTCTCGGTAGCCGGGGCGGGAGCTCGCCGGCACGAAACGGGCCGCGTAGCGCTTCATCGAGTCGAGCGAGGCGAGGAAGTAGAGGGTCAGGATGAGCACGATCGTCGCGCCGGTGAAGCCGCCCGCGATGCCAGCGCCCACCGCGAGGAGGCCGCCGCCGAGCGAGCCGAGGTTCGCGGGATCGGCGAGCCAATCGCCCGCGGATTCGATCGCGTCCTTGATCGCGTTGCCACTGCCCGTGATGCCGTTGAGCCAGGTCACGAACGGACTGTGCTGCAGATTCGCGACGATGTCGTCCCAGTTCTCGACGATGTTCGTCGTCTGCTCGATGACGATCGGCACGATCGTGGCGATGAGGCCGACGAAGATGCCGATCACCCCCGCGAAGACGATGAGGATCGCGACCCAGCGCGCCATGCCGCGGCGCTGGAGCCAGCTCACGATGGGGTCGAGGCCGAGCGCGAGGAACAGGGCGAGCGCGACGTAGAGGATCACGGTGCCGAGTTCGCCGACGATGCCGCCGAGGAGCACCGCGAGCAGCACGCCGAGCGCGCCGACGAAGCCGATTCGGAACGCGTTGATCCGCACCTCGGGCGCGCGGGAGTCGCCGTCGCTCGTGATCTCCGCCGCGGCAGGAGGCGTCGCGGGCACCGGGCGCTTCGTACGGATCCTCATGAGTCCGAAGGTAGCGCGCGGCGATCCCGCCGGTCGCACGGCCCGCCCGGCGAGTTCGATCCCATCGGAGCGATGCGGAATGAATCCGGCGCGACGGCGTTGGTGGTACATGGGCCGGTTCCAGCGCGCCCGCAGACGAGGGGGAACGTGACCGAGACGACTGCCGTGGGATTCCGCTCGGCCAGGGGGCCGGTGCTCATCTCCGTGATGCTGGCCACGGGCCTCATCGCGATCGACTCCACGATCCTCGCGACCGCGGTGCCGTCGATCGTCGCCGACCTCGGCGGATTCACCCAGTTCCCATGGCTGTTCTCGATCTACCTGCTCGCCCAAGCGGTCTCGGTGCCGATCTACTCGAAACTCGCCGACACCGTCGGGCGGAAGCCCATCATGCTCATCGGCATCGGCATCTTCCTCGTCGGTTCGGTGCTCTGCGGCTTCGCGTGGGACATGACCTCGCTCATCGTCTTCCGCGCGATCCAGGGTCTCGGCGCCGGCGCCGTGCTGCCGGTCTCCATCACGATCACCGGCGACATCTACACGGTGCGCGAGCGCGCCCGGGTACAGGGCTACATCGCGAGCGTCTGGGCGATCTCCTCGGTCGTCGGACCCACGCTCGGCGGACTGTTCGCCGAGTTCGCGTCGTGGCGCTGGATCTTCTTCGTGAACATCCCGCTCTGCCTCATCGCCGGATGGATGCTCGTTCGCTCGTACCACGAGTCCGTCACCCGCGAGAAGCACCGCATCGACTTCGCCGGCGCCACCATGCTCACGATCGCGTCGACCCTGCTGATCCTCGCGGTGCTCGAGGGCGGACAGGCATGGGAGTGGCTGTCGTGGCAGTCGATCGGCGCGTTCTCGATCGGCGCCCTGCTGCTCGTCGCGTTCGTATTCATCGAACGGCGTGCAGCCGAACCGGTGCTGCCGCTCTGGGTCTTCTCCCGGCGGCTCATCCTGACGACCTCGCTGATCTCGCTCGGGGTCGGCGCGGTGCTCATCGGGCTGACCTCGTACGTGCCGACCTTCCTCGAGGCGACGGCCGGCGCCTCACCGCTCGTGTCGGGACTCGCGGTCGCCGCCCTGACGCTCGGCTGGCCGATCGCGGCGAGCCAGGCCGGGCGGCTCTTCCTCCGCATCGGCTTCCGCAGCACCGCCCTCATCGGCCTGACGATCACCGTGCTCGGCTCTGCGGCACTCGTGGCGGCCTCGATCACGCCGAACGTCTGGACCACCGCGATCGCGTGCTTCATCGTGGGTCTCGGCCTCGGCCTCGTGGCCTCGCCGACGCTCATCGCCGCGCAGTCGTCGGTGCCCTGGTCCGAGCGCGGCGTCGTCACCGGCGCCAACATGTTCCTGCGCTCGATGGGCAGCGCGGTCGGCGTCGCGATCTTCGGGGCGGTGGCGAACGGCGTCATCGCACGGTCGGGGCTCGGCGAGCACTCCCCCGTCGCGATCCACGGGGCCTCGACCGCCGTGTTCGTGGCGGTGCTCGTCGCGGCGGTCGTCACGATCGCGGGCGGCATCGCGATGCCGAGCGCCCATGTCGACGACGTCGAGCACCGACCGGTGGAGGAGCCGGCGAGCGCCTGAGCAATACGCTTGGGGTGGGCCGCGGGCGACGCGCCCGAAGGGGGCTCACATGTCGACCGGTTCCATCATCCTGGGCGTGATCGGCGTCGCGATCGTGACGATCCTGTTCATGATGCTGCTGGCGGGGATCTCCCGGCGGTTCCTCGGTGTGCAGGTCGGCACCGGGCGCATCATCGTCGCGGGCATCGTCGCGCTCGGCGCGGAACTCGGGTTCGAGTCTCGCTTCGTCTGGACGGAAGGCGGGGCGACCCTCGCCCTGGTTCCGATCCAGCTCGGCATCATCGTGCTCGTGGCCATCGGGTTCCTCGTCATCGCCGAACTCATCGTGCCGAGCGGCACGATGCCGCGACCCGATCGCTGGATCCCCGACATCAAGCGCACCATCGACCGCGGTCGTCGCTACTCCGAGGTGACCCGCATCGCCGTGCGAAACGGCCTCGTGCCGTTCAAGCCCGACCGGTCGCACACTCCGGCGGCGGAGCAGGCCCGTCGCGCCCACGCGAAGGCCCTCCGGATCTCCCTCGAAGAGGCGGGCCCGGTGTTCGTCAAGCTCGGGCAGATGCTCTCCACCCGCACCGAGCTGCTGCCGCAGGAGTACATCACCGAGCTCGAGCGTCTGCAGCAGGCCGTACCGCCCGCCGCGTGGAACGAGATCGACGAGCTGATGCACGACGAACTCGGCGCGCGAGCCGACGAGGCCTTCGCCGAGTTCGATCCCGAGCTGTTCGCCGCGGCATCGATCGGCCAGGTGCACCGGGCGCGGCTCGCGTCCGGGCAGCTCGTCGCGGTCAAGGTGCAGCGCCCGGGCATCATTCCGGGCGTCGAGCGCGATCTCGACATCGTGCAGCGACTCGCCCGCAAGCTCGAGAACGAGACCGAATGGGGCCGGTCGCTCGGACTCCGCTCGGTGGCGACGGCGTTCGCCGAGTCGCTCCGCGCCGAGCTCGACTACCGCTCGGAGGCGGCGAACCTCGCTGCGATCGAGGCGACCCAGGCACGGCACCCCGCGAGCGAACGGCTCACGATCCCGCACTGCTTCCGGGACCTGTCGACGTCACGCGTGCTGGTCATGGAGTTCATCCCGGGCCGGGCGCTCAGCGACGACGACGGCACGCGCCCCGACGGGGTGCGGAAGGCGCAGGCGTCACTGCTCTTCCACTCCCTCATCACCCAGGTGATCGACGACGGCGTCTTCCACGCCGACCTGCACCCGGGCAACGTGATGCTGCTCGCGAACGGCGGCCTCGGCCTCGTCGACTTCGGCTCGGTCGGGCGCCTCGACTCCGAGATGCGCGAACGCATCAGCGAGATCCTGATGGCGTTCTACCGCGGCGACGCCCGCGCGATGAGCGATGCACTGCTCGGCATGGTCGAGCTGCCCGACGACGTCGACGAGTTCGTGCTGCGACGCGAGATCGGCTCGTTCATGGCAGCCCGACTCGGGCCGGGCTCGGCGCTCGACTCGACGATCGTGGCCGACATGACGCGGTTGCTCTCCGAGAACCGGCTCGCGATCCCGCCCGAGCTCGCCTCCGCGTTCCGCGCGGTCGCCGTCGCCGAGGGCACGCTGCGGGTGCTCGACCCCGGGTTCGACCTGCTGACGGCGGCGAACGCGCTCGCGAAGGGGCGCATCGCCGACGCGTTCAATCCGAGCTCGCTGAAGGACGCGGTGGTCGACGAGGTGAGCACGATGCTGCCGATCCTGCGCCGCATGCCCCACCGCTTCGACCAGATCTCGGGTTCACTCGCGAACGGCCGCCTCAGTGTCAACGTGCGGCTCTTCGCCGATCACCGCGACCGCTCGCTGCTGCGCTCCCTCGTCAACCAGGTCGTGCTCGCGTTCCTCGCCGGGGTCCTCGGCGTGATGGCCGCGATGCTGTTGATCAGCGATGCGGGCCCGCAGGTCACCGAGACGCTCAGCCTGTTCCAGATCTTCGGCTACCTGCTCGTGGTGGTGTCGGCGCTGTTCGTGCTGCGGGTGCTGTTCGACGTGTTCCGTCGACGGAACGAGTAGACGGGACCGAGGCGGACCCTCACCCGAGCCCAGACGGCGGCACGACCTCGCCCTCGAGCGTCCGCACCCAGCGGTCGCCGGTCCGACGGAATTCGGCCCGTGTCGTGAACCGGTAGTGGTACGCCCGGGCGCGGATCCAGCGTGGGGCGGCGCCGTCGAACGGGTCGGTGTCGAGCAGCGCGAGCGTCGGGGCATCCGCTTCGAGCAGTCGCAGCAGGAACACCTCGAACCACGGCTCCCACATGCGCCCGAGCGGCAGGAACCACATGAGCCAGTCGAGGCGCAGGTGGTACGGCGCCCACTGCCGCGGGATGCGGCGGAGTGCCCCGGGCTTGCCCTTGAACGCGTACTCGCGCCACTCGACGTCGGGCGAGCCGTCGGGCCGCTCGGCGAGCGTCCCCTCGACGACGATCTCGATGCGCCGCTTCGTGACCGTGCCGAAGGCGCCGTAAGCGTTCACGAGCATCCAGCGGTTGAACGACGCGTTCATGAGCTGGCGCCGAGAGAGCAGGTTCCTGATCGGCCAGAAGCTCAGCACGACGAGCAGAGCGGATGCCGCGAGCACCACGGCCGCCCACCAGATCGGCGTCGCCGCGGCATCCGTGCCCGGATCGCTCTGGATCGCGGGGATCAGCCAGTGCCAGGCGGTGTCGGTGACGGCGGATGCCGCGAGCACGACGGTGATCCAGTTGAGCCACGCGAAGTTGCCGGTGACGATGAGCCAGAGCTGGGTGAGGATCACGATCGCCGCGGCCGCCGACCCGACCGGCCCCGGCACGAAGAGCAGGAACGGCACGACGAGCTGGGCGAAGTGGTTGCCGAGCACCTCGCCGCGGTGGAACCACGCGGGCAGCAGGTGCGCCTGACGGCTGAAGGGGTTCGGCATCGGCTGCGTCTCGTGGTGGTACATGAGGGCGGTGAGGTCGCGCCACTCGCGCCCGCCGCGGATCTTGATCATGCCAGCCCCGAATTCGAGCCGGAACACGAGCCACCACACGGCGACGATGATCGTGATCGGCGGCGGCTGGTCGTTCGAGCCGAGGAACGCGACCGTGAAGAGCGCCTCGCAGAGCAGCATCTCCCAGCCGAAGCCGTAGAAGGTCTGGCCGACGTTCACGATCGAGAGGTACAGGATCCAGAGCGCGAGGAAGACGAGAAGCGGCAGCCACGGCGGACCGAGCTGCGGCAGGCCTGCCACGACGGATGCCGCGAGCACGAGCCCGACGACGGCAACGGCGACGAGTCGCCGATCGGTGTACCCCCAGCGGAAGACGCTCGGGCCGCGCAGGCGCGACGCGCGACGCAGCAGCTCGGGCACCGGCAGCAGGCCGTGCTCGCCGAGGAGCGGCCGGAACTGGTTCAACGTCGAGAGGAAGGCGACGAAGGCGAGCGCGCCGACGCCCCGCTGCAGGATCTGCCGGGCGATCTCGTAGTCGTGCGCGTCGAACCACGCGGTCCACTCCACGTGCCCACGCTACGCCGCCACATCTTCGCCGGTCGAGTAGGCCGCGACGAAGGAGCAGCCGTATCGAGACCCCGCACGGAGGCCTCGATACGCTCGCTTCGCTCGCTACTCGACCGGCGAAGACGGCGTCAGTGCAGGCCGAAGCGCTCCCGCAGGGCGAGCTTGGCCGCGAACCATCCGTTCATGCCGTGCACGGCGGGGCCCGGGGGCGTCGCGCTCGAGCAGAGGTAGACGCCCTCGACCGGGGTGCGCCACGGCTTCGGCGAGACGACCGGCCGCTTCAGCAGCTGCGCCATCGTGAGGGCACCCGAGTAGATGTCGCCGCCGACGTAGTTCGCGTTGTACCGGCCGAGTTCGGCCGCCGAGCTCGCGGCGGAGGCGAGCACGACGTCGCGGAACCCCGGCGCGAAGCGCTCGACCTCGGCGGTGACGAGCTCGGTCGCGTCGAGCGTCGAGCCGGCGGGCACGTGCGTGTACGCCCACAGCACGTGCTTTCCCGCAGGCGCCCGGCTCGGGTCGGCGACCGTCGGCTGCGTCACGAGCACGTACGGATGCTCCGCTCCTCCGCCACCCGCGACACCGGGCTGGTAGCCGCGGACCACGGCGTTCTCGGCCGCCGCGATCTCGGCGCGGCTGCCGCCGAGGTGCACGGTGGGCGCGAGCCGCACCTCGGCATTGCGCCACGGCACCGGGCCGCTCAGCGCGAAGTCGACCTTGGCCACCCCCGAGCCGTAGCGGTAGCGCCGCAGCGCGCGGGCGTAGCCGCCCGGCAGCGGGGCGCTGAAGAGCAGCTCGGGCGAGGTGTCGAGCAGCACCGCCCGCGACCCCGTGACCTCGGCGAGCGAGGCCACCGGGGCATCCGTCACGATCTCGCCGCCGCGCGCCCGGAGCTCGTCGGCGAGCGCATCCGCGATCGCCTGCGAGCCGCCGATCGGCAGGCCCCACCCGACACCGTGCCCGTGCATGGCGATCAGGAGGCCGGCTCCCGCTGAGGCGAGCGAGGGCATGCCACCCGCCGCATGCGCGACGACGCCGCTGAAGAGGGCCGGCGCGACGTCCCCGACGAATCGGGTGGTCCACGCCGCGGTGCCCTGTTCGAGCGCCCGCAGGCCGAACTTCAGCGCCGCGACGGGGTCGTGCGGCACGCGCAGCAGCTGCGAGCCCGTGAAGTCGACGACCCCGCGGCTGCGGGCGACGAGCGGCGCGAGGAGGCTCCGCCAGGCCGCGCCGTCGGCCTCGAGGCCGTCGGCTGTGCGCTCGAGGTCGCGCCAGGCGATTCCGGCGCGACCGCCACCGAGCGGGTGCGCGTACGAGACCTCGGGCACCACCCAGTCGACGCGGTCGAGGAGGCCGAGCTTTCGGAACACCGGGGAGGCGAGGCCGGCCGGATGCACCGTCGAGCACACGTCGTGCCGGAATCCGGGCAGGGTGAGCTCGGCGGTGCGCAGGCCCCCGCCGATCGTCGGCGCCGCCTCGAGCACCCGCACCGAGAGCCCGGCGCGGGCCGCGACCACCGCCGCGACGAGCCCGTTGGGTCCGCTGCCCACGATCGTGACGTCGGTCACGAGCTCAGAATCCGGCGCCGAGGGTGTTGACGTAGATCCACGGCAACCGGTCCATCATGAGGCGGTGGCGATTGCCGTCGGCATCGGGCCCGTCGTCGGGCACCGAGGGGTCGCGCGCCTCGCGCTTGTGCTCGGCGACGTACTCGTCGTCCTCCTGCCAGAGGATCATGTGGTCCTCGTCGACGACCTTCCCGACGAACGGCTTCACCTCGCCGCTGCGGAGGTCGGCGAGCGCCTCGTCCACGGATGCCGCATGCGACAGTCCGTGCAAGGTCACCCACGTCGGTGGCCAGAGCGTCATGCTGCCGGCGGTGTGCCGGTCGAGCGCGTCCGCGGGGCGCAGCCACGCTGCCTCGGCGACCTCGTCGGGCGCGAGCCGCAACTCGCCATCGGGCACGCGCACGGCGAAGAACGTCGTGGTGAGCCGCTTCGGAGCGTTCTCGGGCGGCGTCCAGTGCGAGAAGGGCACGAGCTCGTCGCCGTCGAGCACGAGCCCGACCTCTTCGAAGGTCTCGCGCACGGCGGCGCGTCGGGCGGCGTCGATGCCGTCGACGGGGTCGCCCGCGGCATCCGCTTCGTCGACCGCGCCGCCCGGGAAGACCCAGGCGCCGGGGAAGGACCCGCGATCGCGGGGGCGCTCGGCGAGGAGCACCTCGAGACCGCGTTCGCCGTCGCGCAACAGCACGACGGTCGCTGCCGCACCGGTCGCAGCCGGGTTCGTCAGTGATTCCAGCTCGCTGCTCATCACCTCAGACTATGACCCGGCACGCCGGCGCGCATCGGCGCGGATACACTTCCGGCATGGATCAGGCTCCCGCCGTCGGCGATCGCGTGTCGACGTTCGCCCGTCTCGTGCTGGCACCGAACGCCGGGCCGATGACCCTCGACGGCACGAATTCGTACGTGCTGCGGGCACCGGGTTCCGATGGCGTCGTGGTCGTCGACCCCGGGCCGTCCGCACCGGGGCACCTCGCGACCCTTGCCGCAGCGGGCCGGGTCGAACTCGTGCTCGTCACGCACCACCATCCCGATCACACCGAGGCGCTCGGCGCGTTCCACGCGATGACGGATGCCCCGGTGCGTGCGATCGACGCCGCGTTCTGCGTGGCCGGGGCGCCGCTGGTCGACGGCGCGCGGATCCGTGCGGCGGGCCTCGAGATCGACGTGATCGCGACCCCCGGGCACACGGCGGACTCGGTGTGCTTCTCGCTGCCCGGCGACCGGCTCGTCGGCGCCCACGACGGCGACGGCGACGGCGCCCACGGCAGCGTGCTCACGGGCGACACGATCCTCGGGCGCGGCACGACGATCATCGCCGACCCCGACGGCGCCCTCGGCCCGTACCTCGACTCGCTCGAATCACTGCGCGCCCTCGGCACGCCCGGGCCGGTCGGTGTGCTGCCCGGCCACGGCCCGGTGCTGCCTGACCTCGCGGCGATCTGCCGCGCGTACCTCGCACATCGCGCCGAGCGCCTCGACCAGGTGCGGGCGGCGTTGCATGAGCTCGGCGCGGACGCCGGGACCGGTGCGGTCACCGACCTGGTCTACGCCGACACGGATGCCTCGGTGCGCAGTGCAGCCGAGGCATCCGTTCGAGCACAGCTGGCCTACCTGCGCAGCGTCGGCTGACGCAGGAGACCGTCAGGCGGGGTTACGCGACGAGCGCGATGCCGGCGTCCCAGCCGACCTTCTCCTGCACGGCGAGGGTGAGCTGCAGGAAGCCGACGGCCTCGAGCTCGCGGGCACGCGAGAGTCGGCCGGCGTCGACGGCGTTCACGCCGCCCGCACGCACGACCTCGGCGAGGGCGAGCTTCGCGTCGTCGTCGTCACCGGCGATGAGCACGGTGGTGGGGTTCGCACCGACCGTCTTCGCGGCGAGCGTGGCGGCGAAGTTCGTGTTGAAGGCCTTCAGGACCTTCGCGTCGGGCAGGGCAGCGGCGAGCTCGCTCGCACGCGAGCCGTCGGCCGGCACGACGAGGGAGTCGAAGGTCGAGAAGTCGAGCGGGTTCGTGATGTCGACGACGACCTTGCCGGCGAGCTCGCCGCCGCGCGCGGCGACGATCTCGTCGATCGCGAAGTGCGGCACGGCGAGCACGACGATGTCGCCCGTGATCTGCTGGGCGGTGTCACGCCCGATGAACTCGACGGTGTTGCCGCCTGCGGCCACGATGCCGCCGATCGCGGTGCCCATGTTGCCGTTTCCGATGATGCTGACGGTCGTCATGTCTTTCCTCCCCGCGCCGTTCGACGCGATTACTTGTATCGACAACCAACACTGTACGCGCATTCAGTTGTCGCGTCAACCAATGCGGTAGACTCTCAGGCATGACGGATGACACGCGGTGGCTGGCGCCCGAGGAATCAGCCGCCTGGGTGCGCCTCGTGGCCCTCGCCGAGCTGCTGCCCGGCGCCCTCGACGCGCAGTTGCTGCGCGACGCCGGACTCACGCACTTCGAGTACGGCGCGCTCATGGCGCTCGGCGCTGCACCCTCGCGCACCATGCGCATGACCGAGCTGGCGTCGCGCACGAACGCGACGCTCCCCCGGCTCTCGCATGTCGCGAAGCGCCTCGAGGAGCGCGGGCTCATCGAACGGCTCCCCTGCCCTGAAGACCGCCGCGCCACGAACGCGACCATCACCGACGCAGGCCTCGCCCTCATCTCCGAAGCAGCCCCCGGCCACGTCGAGACGGTGCGCGCGAACGTGCTCGACGCCCTCGCGCCGGAGCAACTCGAACAGCTCTACGTGATCGCGGGCGCGGTGCTCGCGCGGCTCGACCCCGAGGCACGCCTCTCAGCCACGTCGTGCCAGTTCAGCGAGGGCCCCGTCGACCACGTCGTGGCCTGACGCCTTCAGGCGTCGACCCGGTAGGGGCCATCCAGCGGGAATCGGACCTCGTCGCGCGAGGTCCGATTCACGCCAGAACGCCGTCGTCGATGCGAGCAGGATCGGAAGCACGACTCGACCCGGCACCTCAGCCGGCCAGGAAGGACGTGCCCATCCATGAGCACCATCGCATTGGTCACCGGCGCGAATCGCGGACTCGGTTTCGCGACCGCGACCGCCCTCGCACGCACCGGCGCCACCGTCATCATCGCCGGTCGCGACCTCGAGGCGGTCAGCGCGGCAGCCGATGACCTGATCGCACAGGGCCTCAGCGCGGAGCCGCTGGAGCTCGACGTCTCCTCATCCGCGAGCGCGACCGCGGCCGCCGAGCAGATCGGTGCCCGGCACGGGCGTCTCGACATCCTGGTGAACAACGCCGGCATCCTGCCGGAGGCCAGCGTCCAGACCGAGCACGAATTCGTCGACCTCGGGGCATTCGCACGCACCTTCGAGACGAACGTGCTCGGCGTGGCGACGGTGACCGAGAAGTTCCTGCCCCTGCTTCGCCGCAGCCGCGCCGGTCGCATCGTCAACGTCTCATCGACCATGGGGTCGCTGAGCGATCAGGCCGACGAGAGCTCGCCGTTCTATTCGAGCGTCGTGCCCGCCTATCAGGCGTCGAAGGCTGCGGTGAACAGCATGACGATCGGACTGAGCAAGAAGTTCGCCGGCACGCCGCTCAAGGTGACTTCGGTGTGCCCGGGATGGGTGCAGACCGATCTCGCGCCCGGAAACCGCGAGCACGCGCCGACGACCGCCGACGAGGCGGCGCGCGTCGTCGTCACGGCGGCGACGCTGCCGGAGCATGCCGCATCGGGCACGTTCATCGACAGCGCAGGGCCGGTCGCGTGGTGAGGGTCAGCGCGGGTCGTAGGTGAGGCAGTCGGCGTCGTCGGTCGACCCCGCGCCGATGCGCACCGAGGCGGCCGTGCACTCGAGCGACTCGTTGTGCACGCACTCCGCCCGCTGACACGCCCCGACGTGCGTGATCACCTTGTCGAGGCCGCCCTTCTTGCCGAGCGGGATGAAGGTCGCGCACTCCGCATCCCCGACCGACCCGCCGATCGTCACGGCGGCGGCATGGCAATGCGAATGATCGTTGTAGGAGCATCCGGCCACCGAGCATTCGGCGACGGCGGGCAGTTCGTCGAGCGTCATGCTCATGGTGACCTCCCAGTGCGGTGTACGACCGTTCGATACGGCGATGGTACGCCCGGGAGGGTCGAAGACGCAGCAGCGAATGGACGATTTTCCGCAGATCAACGCCGTTTTCTTCTGAGGTGAGCCTTACCTCATCGGTCACGACGGCGCATGAACGGCTCAGCGCGTGACGGTGCCCATGCGGCTCGCGAGGGGCTTCAGCACGGCCGGCCGCACGGCGAACCAGGCGCCGATCATGACCGCGAGCGACACCGCGAAGATCGCGAAGCCGAGCCACGACGCACCGTCGCGGCTTGCGAACATCGCGTCGAGGTTGCGCAGCGCACCCGTCGCGAACACGAGGGTGACGTGCACGATCACGAACGCCACGAACACGAGCATCACCGGGTAGTGCACGGCCTTCGCGAGCTTCGCCGGGTAGGCGCGGTTCAGCCGCTCGGCCCGCTGCGGCCAGACCGACGAGAGCCGGAGGCCCGTGAGCACCGCGAGCGGAGCCACCACGAACACGATCGCGAAGTAGCTGAGCACCTGCAGGCTGTTGTAGTTCACCCAGGCGTGCTCGACCGGCCAGTCGAGCGAGGCGTACTGCAGCGCCGCAGAAACGGCGTTCGGCCAGATGTCGGCGCTCGTCGGCACGATGCGCATCCACTGCCCGGTGACGAAGAGCAGCACGATGAACACGATGCCGTTCGCGACCCAGAGCGCGTCGACGGTGTAGTGGAGCCAGAGGTGGATGCTGACCTTCCACGGCGGGTTCCTGGTGCGGATGAGCCCCTCGTTGTTCCGCACCCAGCGGGCCGGCGGGCGTCCGCCCTTGCGCAGCAGCAGCCCCGAGCGCACGAGAAGCACGAGGAAGAAGGCGTTCAGGAAGTGCTGCCAGCCGAGCCAGGCGGGAATGCCGACCGGTGCCCCCTCGGGCAACGGCGTCGTACCGGGATACCTGGCGATGAAGTCCTGCACCGCGGGCTGGGCGCGCAACCAGATCGCGGCGAGCACGACCCCGGCGAGGAGCACGACCCCGGCGACCACGGCCAGCGCGACCGGCAGCCACCTGATGCGTCGACGAGTCGCGTGATGCGCGGTCGGGTCGGTGAGGCGGGTCACCGGAATATTTTGGCATGACCGTCCGAGCGCCCGCCGGGGGCGACGACCCGAAAGGTCACGGATGCCGCGGCGCCCGTTGCCCGCGGCGATCCGCTCACGGCAGAGCTGCTCACGGCAGCACTGCTCTCAGCGGCATCCGCCCCACGCCGCAGCGCCAGCACGCACGCTGGGGTCATGAGCGAACACGACTCCCCACCGATCCACCCGATCGACGCCGAGCTCACGAGGCGACTCTTCCACGAGCGCATCATCGTGCTCGGCGACGAACTCGACCAGCAGGGCGGCAACCGGCTCTGCGCGCAGCTCGTCACCCTCGCGGCCGACGACCCGCGCCGCGACATCCGCTTCTGGATCAACTCACCCGGCGGCTCGGTGTCGGCGATGCTCGCGATCGCCGACGTCATGCGCTCGATCCCGAACGACGTGTCGACGATCGCCGTCGGCATCGCGGCGAGTGCGGGCCAGTTCCTGCTCTCGGCGGGCTCGAGGGGCAAGCGGTTCGCGCTGCCGCACTCGCGCATCCTCATGCACCAGGGCTCGGCCGGCATCGGCGGCACCGCGGTCGACATCGAGCTGCAGGCCGACGACCTGCGTTACACCCGCGACACGGTGCTCGGCATCACCGCCGAGAACACCGGCCAGCCCATCGAGCGCATCGCCGAGGACTCGCTGCGCGACCGCTGGTACTCCGCGACCGAGGCCGTGGACTACGGCTTCATCGACCGCATCGCCGACGGCTTCGGCGAGATGTTCCCCGGGGGCGACCGGCCCCAGGTGGGACTGCAGGCCCGCACCGGAACAGGAGCCACGTCATGACGAGCTACACGATCCCCTACGTCGTCGAGAAGCGCGGCAACAGCGAGCGCTCGCTCGACGTCTACAGCCGGCTGCTCTCGGAGCGCATCGTCTACCTCGGCACCGAGATCGACGACGGCGTCGCCAACGTGCTCATCGCGCAGTTCCTGCACCTCGCCTCCGAGTCGAGCGAGACGCCGATCAGCCTCTACCTGAACTCCCCCGGCGGTTCGCCCGGCGCGGCGCTCGCGGTCTACGACACCATGCAGCACATCAGGCCGGATGTCGCGACGACGTGCGTCGGCCAGGCGGGCGGGCCGGCCGCGGTGCTCCTGGCCGGCGGCGCGAAGGGCATGCGGGCGATCCTGCCGCACGGCCGCGTCGTGCTGCACCAGCCGTCGACGCAGGGGCGCGGCACGATCCCCGACCTGATCCTGCACGCCGACGAGGTCGTCCGGGTTCGCGCCGAACTCGAGGCCGCCCTCGCCGCCGACACCGGACGCGACGCGATGACCCTGCGGCACGACACCGATCGCGACCTCATCCTGCCCGCTGCGGCCGCCGTGGAGTACGGCCTCGCCGATCACGTGCTGACGGCGCAGGTCGAGGTGGCGGCCGGCGCCTACGCCGCCAGCAGGTAGGCCGACGGTGCGGCGGGCGCGACCGCGAGTGGATGCTCCGGGCCGAGGTCGACGAGCGCGCCCGCGTCGGCGCGGAACGCGAACGACGTCTCGATGCGCAGCAGCTCGCGACGCTCCGCCTCCCGCCGATCGGTCTCCCGGCGTTCTCCGAGCAGGGAGCCGACGCGCTCGACGACATCGACGAGGTCGAGCCCGAGCGCCTCGGCGACCGAGCCGAGCACCTCCGAGGAGGGCTCCTTGCGACCGCGTTCGATCTCGGAGAGGTACTGCGGCGAGACGCCCGCCGCGGCGGCGACCTCGGTCAGGATCCGCTCCTGCTCGAGCCGTTCACCCCGCAGCACCTCGCCGAGTGCGTGCCGCCAGAGCGGCTTCGCGGCACCTCGACCGGGGGCGCTCGGCTGCGACGCCTGCGAACCCGTGACCCGTGTGAACTCGACGACCTTGCCCATGCCGAGAGGCTAGCCGCGGCATCCGCTCGCCGGCAGCTCGATCCGCTCAGAGCAGAACTGGGCGCCCTCGACTACGCCGGAGGATTCTCGGGGTCGAGGGTCTCGATCGAGTCGGCCTCGACCGCGTTGTCGGCGTCGAGGTCGTTCGGGTCGTCGCCGCTCGTCGCCGCATCCCGCTCGCGATCGTCTTCGGTCGTCGGCTCGTCGTCGCGCCGGTCGCGCCGGTCGCGCCGGTCGGCACCGGCTTCGGCTGGGTCTCGTGCGTCGGTCATCATTCCTCCGAGGTTCGATCGGCTCCAGCGTGCGCGTCGGACGCGGGATCCGTCAACGGCTTGACTCGACCGCATTCCGCGCCGATCGCTGGCGGTCGGAGGCACCCGCGTGCAGAATGAAGCCACTGACACGGAGGTGGGCGATGTCGACGGAAACGGTGATCTGGTCGATTCTCGGAACGTTCATTGCGGTCGGAGGCCTGCTGGGTCTCGCAGCGCTCTGGTCCCTCGTTCGACGACCGCGCGAGCACTGACCGCTCGGGCATTCGTGCTCCCGTTCGAGCTGCTCCGCTCAGCCGAGCTGCGCGCGTCGACTGGGCCGCTCCGGTCAGCCGAGCGCTTCGGCGATCGGCGTGCTGCCGGCGTTGAAACGGATGGTTCGACGCACCGTCGAGTCACGGTGCACCGCTTCGGCGGCGACGGCCGCGACATCCGCTCGATCGACCGTGCCGCTGCTGGGTACCCCGACGTCGATGTGTCCGGTGCCCTCGCCGTCGGTGAGCGTGCTCGGGCCGAGGATGGTCCAGTCGAGCGTCGTGCCCGCGAGGTGCTCGTCGGCGGCCGCCTTCGCCTCCGCGTAGGCGCGGAAGCTGTTGCCCTCGGGCACGCTGTGGTCGGGCGAGCCGAAATACGACACCATCACGTACCGGGTGACGCCCGAGCTCTCGGCGGCCACCATCGACCGGATCGCCGCGTCACGGTCGACGGCGTAGGTGCGCGCGGGGTCGCCGCCGCCGGCTCCCGCCGTCCAGACCACGACGTCGTGGCCGTGCACGATCTCGGCGAGATCGTCGACGTCGAGCCGCTCGATGTCGGCGACGACGGGGCGTGCGCCCGCCGCAGCCACGTCGGCTGCGTGGTCGGGGTTGCGGATGATCGCGTCGACCTCGTCGCCGCGATCGGCGAGCAGCCGTTCGAGCTTGAGGGCGATCTTCCCGTGGCCCCCGATGATCACGATGCGTGCCATGTGCTCCTCCTCCGACCGACTCGCCCCACGCTACTCCCGCGTGCGGGGCGCGCGCTCGGGCAGGGCGGTGCGCCGTGCCGGTGACGAGCGCGGGCCTGCTGCTCTACCGCGAACTGCGCGGGCTCGAGGTCTTCATCGCGCACATGGGCGGGCCGTTCTGGGCGCGAAAGCAGGCGGGCGCATGGTCGATCCCGAAGGGCGAGTTCACCGACGAGGAGCCACTCGCCGCGGCCCGCCGCGAGTTCGCCGAGGAGATCGGCGTGCCGGCGCCCGATGCGGACGTGATCGATCTCGGTGCGTTCCGGTACTCGTCGGGCAAGACGGTGCGAGTGTTCGCGGCGCCGGCCCCCGAGTTCGAGGTCGACGAGGTGCGTTCGAACACCTTCGAGATCGAGTGGCCGCCGCGGTCGGGCCGGCGCCAGGAGTTCCCCGAGGTCGACGAGGCTCGATGGACGCCCGTGTTCGAGGCCCGGGAGCTGCTCACGGCGGGCCAGCGCCCGGCGCTCGACGCGCTGCTGGCCGCGCTCGACGGGTCGCCCGGCTGAATTCGACCCGCCCTAGAGCGCCAGGAGGAGTTGATCCGCCTGCGCGACGCCCGACGAGTACGACGCCGACACGGTGCTGGTGCGCATGCCGGCCCAGTACAGGACGCCGCCGACGGTTGCGGCCATGTCCCTCGAGTTGCCTCCGCTGCCGTATGGGCCCCACGAGTAGGGCTCGTTGGCCCAGTCGGTCATCACGGCCTTGTGGTACCGAAGGCCGGGGTCTCCCGCGGACTTCCGCACGACCTCGAGCACTGCTTGGTACTTCTGCTCGAGCGGAAGCGCGTGGAGTTCTCGTGCCGCTGCGCCGGTCTCCCATCCCACGATGGCCTGCCCCTTGTAGCCGGGGGAGGCGATCGAGGCGTTCCAAAGAGTGGTCGGGAAGTGATCCATCGACTCGGCGTAGCCCCAGTTGTCGGTGCCGTTGGGTGTGAACACCTTCTCCTTGAACTCGAGCACGCACTTGAAGATGTCGTGGTACTCGAACGCGTCGAAGGCGGCCCACTTGGCGGCGGGCAGGCCGGGGGTGAATGCGATGTCGCGACGTTGCATGACCCCCGCGGGGACGGCGAAGACGACTCGGCGTCCGAACATCGCGCCCTTGGACGTGAGCAGCTCGACGCCGTTCGCGGTGTAGCTGACCTCTTCGACCACGGTCCGCAACATGACCGGGACGTCGCCCGCGATGAAGTGGAGCAGCTGGTCGTAGCCGCCGATGATCTTGTAGTCTCCGTCGTCGTACCGCGAGTCGTTCGGATCCAGGATCTCCGGCTCCGGCGCCTGCTCGGGATGCAGCGTGTACCGGATGCAGTCCCGGAGCGGTGCGGCGACGCGAGAGGCGGCCGTGTCGTACAGCGGTTCGCTGTCGTCGGTCAACTCGTAGTTGAGGCCCGTCGGCGTGTTCGCGGCGGTCACCCCGAGGCGCAGGAGGTACGCGTCGGCCATCTCGCCGGGAAGTGCGGCCGGCAGCGGGAGGTTCTGCCCCGTCGGGTCGTACGGGATCAGCGCCTCCGGCAGGCCCAGCGGGAACAGCCAGGAGGTCGGAGAGTCCCATTGATGCCATTGGGAGGACGGCGAGGACCTCGGCGCATCGGCCTGGCGGATGTAGTTGTTCTGGAACATCCGCATGTCGAACCCGGCCTGCTCGATCCACGGGTAGGTCGACGCATACGGGCCGCCATGGACGAGTTCGCAACCGCGCTCGACCGGGATGCCCATCGACGTCCGGTCGGTGTACATGCGGCCGCCGATCCTGTCGCGGGCCTCGACGATCACGACACGCAGATCGGGATTCTGGTCTGTGAGGCGGCGCGCCGCACCGATGCCCGCCGCACCGGCCCCCACCACGATCACGTCCCAGGCAGTCTTGTCGCCCTTCGCGTGCTTCAGCGAGGGCGTTCCGTTGCCGTGGCCGTTCCCAGGGCCGATCGGCTGGCCGCCGGCGGCGACATCGGCGAGACCTGCGGCGGCGGCGAGCCCGCCCATCAAGAGTCCGCGACGGCTGATGTTCTCCATGGTGCTACTCCTTCGTAGTCGAATCAGTGGAACCGCAACGGCCGCGATCGCGGCGATGGCCGCGCGTCTGCATGGCCGGAGACTCGGTGACCATGCCGGGTGTCCCACTCTCCGTTGAGTGCACGACGACGGCTGCTCATGTCGATCTGAGAGTCATCCTCACCGGAATCTGCTGAATACACAACAGTTGATGGGATTTTTGTCGAATCAACAGTGCGATGTCATTGCTCTTCACGGATCGCCACGCTCAGCAGATCGAATCATCGCCGCACGAGGCGCGCTGCCCGGTGGGCGTGCCCGCCACCCGACGCCGTGCTGGCGCTAGGTTCGTTGCATGGCCGCACCATTCGAGATGGACGACATCGACCGTCGCATCATCGCCGCCCTCCAGGTCGACGGGCGCCGGTCGTTCCAGCGTCTCGCCGACGATCTCGGAGTGCCGGCTTCGTCAGTGCGCTACCGCACCAAGCGGCTCGAGGACGCCGGGATCCTGCAGATCGTCGGCATCGCCAACCCCCTCGCGATCGGCTTCGACCGGCTCGCGATGATCGGTATCCGCGTGACACCCGGCACGGCGCGTGCGGTCTGCGCCGCCCTCGCCGAGCTCCCCGAGACGAGCTACGTCATCCACACCACCGGCCGCTTCGACGTCATGGCCGAGGTGATCTGCGAGGACGTGCCGCACTTCATCGACATGCTGAACGGACGCATCGCGGCGATCTCGGGCGTCGTCTCGACGGAGTCGTTCTTCGTGCTCGAGGCGCACAAGCTCTCGTACGGGTGGGGTGTCGGCAGCGTTCGTCCCGCGATCGAGGAGCCGGGCGGGGTGTGACGCATGCCGCCGGCTGACCCGCTCGATCAGGCGCTCGACGAGGCCGCGACGGCGCTGTACGCGCTGCGCCCCGACGAGTTCACCGCGGCGCGCAACGCACGGGCGCAGACCGTCGCCGCCGACGATCGCGAGCTCGCGGCCCGCATCCGCGAGCTCCGACGACCCTCCCCTGCCGCCTGGCTCGTGAACCAACTCGTGCGGCACCGACCCGTCGAGGTCGAGGCGGTCCTCGACCTCGGCGCCGAGGCCCGTGAGACGCAGGGTCGGTTCGACGCCACCGAACTCGCCGAGCTCGGTCGGCAGCGACGGCGTCTCGTCTCGGCGCTCGCGCACGAGGCCGGCGCACTCGCCGAGGAGCTCGGCTCCCCCGTGCGCACGCCGGTGCTCGACGAGGTCGCCCAGACGCTGCAGGCCGCGATGTCGGATGCCGCCGCCGCCGACGCCGTGCGCACGGGGCGCCTCGTGCGCGCGCTCGAGGCCGTCGGCGTCGAGGTCGACCTGAGCGACGCCGTCGCCGGCGGGCCGGTGCCCAGCACCGCACCCGAGCTGCACGCGCGAGCGAGCGAAGCTCCGCACCGGCCGAGCGCTGCGGAGTCGAAGCAGGCGGAGGCCGCGCGGAAGCACGCCGAGCGCACGGTCGCAACGGCCGAGGAACGGGCGGCCGAAGCATCCGCTGCGCTCGAGGCGCTCGATGCCCGGCTCGCCGATGCCGACCGCGAGCGTCGGGATCTCACGTCTCGCCGCGACGAACTCGACGCAGAACTGCGCCGGGTCGAAACGGAGATCGCCGAGTCCGATCGCGCGACGCGCACGCTCACCCGCGAGCGTGATCGCGCGGCCCGCGACGCCGAGGCCGCGGAGGTCGACGCCGACGAGGCGCGCGAGGCGCTCGAGACCCTCGAATAGCCGGCGCCCAGCGCCCGACGCGCCGCTCAGCTGCGCTCGAGCAGCCAGTCCATGGCGTCGGGCGCGACATCGAGCACCGAGACGTGCCCGTCGTCGAGGCGCATCCAGAGCGAGGCCCGCGGGATGTGCGCGACGAGCCATGAGGCATGTTTCGCGGGCACCACCCGATCGCCCTCGCCCTGCACGAGGAGCACCGGCACGTCGATGCCGCCGAGGTCGAAGCCCCACGGGGCGGCGAACGCGACGTCGTCGTCGATGAGGCCGTCGGGCCCGGCTTCCCCGGCACGCACGGAGTCGGCACCGAGCGACGCCCATCGCTCGTCGAGCGCCGCCCAGTCGACGGGGAGGAACTGCGACGGGTCGAATGCCGCGGTCTCGGCGAACGCCGCTCGCGCTGCGCGCCCCTCGACGGCGGCATGCAGGCCGCCCGGCGAGGCCATGCCGGCGAACCAGTCGTAGGCGGTGGTGCGCGGGGCGATGCCCGCGAGCGTGACCGCACCGGTCACACGCTCCGGCAGCAGCGCCGCGCAGGCGAGCGCGTGCGGGCCGCCGCCCGACGCCCCCATCACCGCGAATCGTTCGACGCCGAGCGCGTCGGCGACCGCCGCGACATCCGCTGCCGCCGAGGCGACGTCGCGGCCGGGCCGCGGCGTCGAGCCGCCGTAGCTCGGGCGCCCATAGGAGACGAGCCGGATGCCACGGGCCGACGCCGCTTCGAGCAGCGGTTCGAGCGGGGCGCCCGTCTGCGGGGAGCCGTGATGCCAGACGACCGTGAGGGCCGACGCGGCATCCGCCCCGGTGTCGTAGGCGCGCAGGCTGCCGCCGTCGCGGAGCGGCACGTCGAGTTCGCTGACCGCCATGACGGCTCAGCCCTGCACGCCGGCGGCGCGAACGGCCGCCGCGGTGAACGCGGGGCGCACCCGTTCCCACCCGTCGAGGTAGCCGCCGACCATCGCGGCATCGCGCAGCAGCACGAGCTGGGCCGCGGCGCCTATCGGGTCATCCACCTCGGCCGCCGTCAGCACCGACTCGAGCTCGGAGCGGAACCACTCGCGGTGCTCGGCGACGGCCCGGCGCACGCCGCTGTCGGCGTCGGGATACTCGGCGGCGGCGTTGATGAACGGGCAGCCCCGTGTGTGGTGGCGGGCGACGTCGTCGGCGAGCCCCTCGATCACGAGCCCCACGAGCTGCTTCGGCTCGGCGCCGGATGCCTCGGCGGCCACGAACGCGCCGCGGATGTTCGCGTCCTCGACACCGAGGTAGGCCTCGACGAGGTCCTCCTTGCCCGGGAAGTGCCGGTAGAACGTCGCCCGGGTGACACCGGCCTCGCCGATGATGCGGTCGACGCCGACCGAGTGGATGCCCTCGCGGTAGAAGAGCTCGGAGGCCGTGCGCAGCAGGCGTTCGCGCGCTTCGGAGGTGCCGGTGGAGGTGCTTCGAGGTGCCATACCGAAAATGATAGAACGATCTTTCTCTTTTTGCTTGACATGGGGATCGACTCGGAGTAACTTCACAGACATAGACAGAACGATCGTTCTACCAACGGGTGGGACGCCATGAGAAGGAGAGAACAATGACCGCCACCAAGACCCCCATCGTCCTCATCCACGGACTCTGGATGACCCCGAAGAGCTGGAACACCTGGGCCGAGTACTTCCGGGCCCGCGGCCACGAGGTCATCGTCCCGGGCTGGCCCGGCATCGACGACCGGGAGGTCGCCGACATCCGCTCGAACCCCGAGGCACTGCAGGGCATCGGCCTGAAGCAGATCGCCGACCACTACGAGCGCATCATCCGGGCGCTCCCCCAGAAGCCGATCATCATGGGCCACTCCTTCGGCGGCCTCCTCACCCAGATGCTCGCCGACCGCGGCCTCGGCGCCGCCTACGTCGGCGTCACCCCCGGCCAGCCCGCCGGCATCACGACCCTGCCGGCATCGACCCTCTGGACCGGCACGCCGATCCTCTCGAACCCCTTCGCCAAGAACGGCGCGAAGCCGCTCTCGAAGGGCCACTTCCACTTCACCTTCGGCAACGACCTCGACCGCGCGGCATCCGACCGCCTCTGGGAGGAGTTCGCGGTGAACTCGTACAACCGCGTGTTCTTCGAGGGCGTCGCGGGCGCGTTCAACGAGAAGGGCGGCGTCAGCCACGTCGACTTCGGCCGCACCGACCGTGCGCCGCTGCTCGTCATCACCGGCGAGATCGACCACGTCGTGCCGCCGGCCATCGGCAAGGCCATCGTGAAGAAGTACCACTCGACGGGCAGCCCCGCCGTGGTCGAGTACCGCGAGTTCGCCGGTCGCACCCACCGCATCGTCAGCCAGGACGGCTGGGAAGAGGTCGCCGAATACGCGCTCACCTGGGCGACCGAGCACGCCGAGGCGGCCGCGCACGCGGCCTGAGGGTCGACCCCTCAGCGCTCGATCGAGTCTCGGCGGCCGTCATCCGAACGGCCGCCGAAGACGTTGCGCAACACGAAGTACACGACGACCGCGACCACGGCGACGATCACGAGCTTGCCGATGAACCAGAGCAGGCTGAACAGCACGTCGACGAGGAACCACGCGATGACGACGGCGACGATCACGCCGATGACGGTCCAGACGGTGCGGCTCATGATCCGAGGCTAGTCGACGGGCCGCGGATGCCCCGGGCCGGCGCCGGTCGGCCCCGGCTCACGGCGCATGGCCGTCGAAGAGCAGGGTGGGCACGGGGCCGAACGGCATCGATCGCACACGGAACGGTCGCACGTCGTCGCCGATGAAGCCCGCATCGGCGAGTGTTCGAGCGGTGTCGCGGTCCCAGTGGCATCCGTGGCAGAACCTCGCCGTGAACGGCGTCGCGATGCGCTGCACCACGCGCTTCGCGGTGCGCGGCGGCGCCGCGACGTGATCGACGAAGACGACCCGTCCTCCGGGCACGAGCACCCGACGCACCTCCGCCAGTGCGATCGCCGGATCCGCCACCGAGCACAGCACGTAGGTGGCGACGACCGCGTCGACCGAGCGATCGGGCAGCGGGATGGCCTCGGCCATGGCGTCGAGCGGCTCGGCCCGGTGCCCCCACTCCCGCGCTCGCTTCGCGAGCTCCGCGCGGCGCTCGGCGTCGGGCTCGAGGCCGATCCACTCGACGTCGATATGCAGGGCGCCGAAGTTCTCGCCCTCGCCGGCGCCGATCTCGAGCACCCGCCCGCGCACTCGGCCGACGAACTCCCGCTCGAGGTCGTCGAGGCGGTCGTCGTCGATGAGCTCGGATGTCGCGGCCTTCGCTTGCTCCATGCCGCCATGCGAGCACGTCGCCGGGCGCGCGTCAAGCGTGAGCGGCGCACCTGCTCCCACCCCCTGCCTCGGCCGTAGGCTGGTGCGATGCTCAGCCGATTCCTCTCCGGCGCCGCCCTGCTGCTGCGCGGCTTCGGGTTCTGGGGGCGGCGGCCCGGCGTCATGCTGCTCGGCCTGATCCCCGCGGCGATCGTCTTCGCGATCGTGCTCGCCGCACTCGTCGCACTCGGTATCCAGCTGCCCGCGATCGTCGAGTGGGCCACACCGTTCGCCGAACGGTGGGACGCGTTCTGGACGGTGTCGCTGCGCATCGCCATCGCCGCCGTGACCTTCGCCGGCGCCGTGCTGCTCGCGGCGGTCACGTTCACCGCGGTGACGCTCGCCGTCGGCGATCCGTTCTACGAGCGCATCTGGCGCGCCGTCGAGATCGAGCTCGGCGGCGACGTACCCGATCGCGGAGCCGGGTTCTGGCGAGCGGCCGCCGATGCCGCCGCGCTCATCGCGCTCGGCGTCGTCGCGGCGCTCGTCGTCGGCCTGATCGGGTTCGTTCCGGTCGTCGGGGCGTTCGTCGCGCCGGTGCTCGGCGTCGTGCTGTCGGGATGGCTGCTCGCACGCGAGCTCACCGCGCGCGCCTTCGAGGCTCGCGGCATCACGTCGGCCGACCGCAAGGCGGTGCTTCGCGGACAGCGGGCCCGGATGCTCGGGTTCGGCGTCGCGACCCAGCTCTGCTTCATGGTGCCGCTCGGCGCGGTGATCGCGATGCCCGCTGCGGTGGCCGGGTCGACGATGCTCGCGCGCGCGGCGCTCGATGCCTCGCACCCTCAGGCAGGTTCGGGCCCGACGCCGCCTTCGGCCTGAGCATCAGGGCGCGGGCACCGGCTCACCCGGCAACGACGGATGGCGCGGCCGACCTCAAGCCCACGCCTATCAGCACTCGGTCTTCGAGAACGATCGCGAAGCGCGCCGATAGGGTAACGCTGAAGAACAGGCATTCCGCGACCCGACCAGAAGGAACAGTCCTCATGTCTCAGAACCGCACCATCAAGCCCTCGCCTGCGTTCATCGGTGCGTCCTGGGCGGCTCTCGCCATCGGAATGGGCACCTTCCTCATCTCGCTGTTGAACGCCGACATGGAGCTGAACGAGAAGGGGTACTACCTCTCGCTCCTCCTCTTGGGCCTGTTCGCCGCGATCTCCGTGCAGAAGTCGGTCCGCGACCGCGCCGAGGCGATCCCTGTCACCAACATCTACTACGGCATCGCCTGGCTGATGCTCGCCGCCGCACTCACGCTGCTCATCGTCGGGCTCATCAACGCCCGCAGCATCTCCATCAGCGAGAAGCTGGTGTACGGCGTCTCCTTCGCGATGTCGCTCTACGCCGTGGTCGCGATCCAGAAGAACGTCCGCGACCTCGCGACATCGGAGGATCCGGACGAAGTGCAGGCGGCTCGTCAGCCTCATCTCCTCGTCACGTCGCCGTCCAACGACGGGGCGCTTGACTGAGGGCTGCCGCACGACTGCCACTGCCAGCACACCCCGTCTCGCACGCGCTGAAGGATTCGGCGGCTCTCGTCCGCATCGAACCGGTGGATCTCTCGCGCCCTCCGGTGGGCGACCGCCGAACAGCAGAGCGGATGCCGCGGCGCGAGCCCGCGGCATCCGCTCTGCCTTTCATCGTCAGCGCAACCCGGCGAAGAACGCGCGGATGTCGCCGGCCACGAGCTCGGGCACCTCGAGGGCCGCGTAGTGACCGCCCTGCTCGAAACGGCTCCAGTGCACGATGTTCGAGTTGTCGCGCTCGGCGAAGACCTTGATGGTCTGGAAGTCGTCCTTGAAGACGGCGACTCCGGTGGGCGCGGCGTTGATCTGCGGCTCGGCCTCGGCGCGCGCGTTGTCGAGGTAGCTGCGGCTCATGCCCGCTGCGGCATTCGCGAACCAGGTGACGCTCACCTCGGTGATGATCTGCTCGAGGGTGACGAGCGAGGTGCCGTTGCCGAAGGAGTTGAAGAGCTCGCTGTAGGCGAGCAGCGCGATGGGCGAATCGCTGAGGCCGACGGCCACGGTCTGCGGGCGGCTCGCGTTCATGGTGTTGTAGCCACCGACCGACTGGAACCACTGCATGTGCTCGAGTCCCGCGTAGTCCTGCGGTTCGAGGTGCTCGAACTCGGCCGGGTCGCCGCTCGGGAAGGAGAAGAGCTGCAGCACGTGCAGGCCGAGGAAGCCCTCGGGGCCCGCGAGTCCGAGCTCGCGGGCGACGAGCGCGCCGTTGTCGGAGCCGTGGATGCCGTACTCGGCATATCCGAGCCGGTGCATGAGCTCGTCGTAGGCGCGAGCGACGCGAGCCGTGGTCCAGCCGGGCTCGGTGACCGGGTTCGAGAAACCGTAGCCCGGGGCATCCGGGATCACGACGTCGAACGCGTCTTCGGCGCGGCCGCCGTGCGCGACCGGGTCGACGAGCAGGTCGATGAGGTCGAGGTAGTCGACGGATGACCCGGGGTAGGTGTGCGCCAGGAGCAGCGGCGTGGCGCCGGGATGCGCCGAACGCACGTGGATGAAGTGGATCGGCTGGCCGTCGACCTCGGTCATGAAGTGCGGCACGGCGTTGATGCGCGCCTCGGCGGCACGCCAATCGAACGCACGCCAGGCTTCGACGGCCTCACGGAGGTAGGTGTTCGGCGTGCCCGTGTCCCAGTCGTCGGCGGGTGCCGGCTGGGGCAGCCGGGTGCGCGCGAGGCGCTCCATGAGGTCGTCGACATCGGCCTGGGCGACATCGATCGTGAACGGGCGGATAACGGCGTGAGAGGTGGTGTTCGTCATGTCTTCGACGGTACGGTGCATATAGGAACATTCACTTCCTAATGAGCGATTGAGTTTCCACCATGTCCGATACCGCCGCACGCCTGCTGGCGCTGCTCGCCCTGCTGCAGACCCGCCCCGACTGGACGAGCACCGAACTCGGCGCTCGACTCGGCGTGACGCCGCGCACCATCCGCAACGACATCGACCGCCTGCGCGAGCTCGACTACCCCGTCGACGCCACCCGCGGCGCCGCAGGAGGCTATCGCCTCGGCGCGGGCGCGAAGCTGCCGCCGCTGCTGCTCGACGACGAGGAGGCGGTCGCCGTGGCCATCGGCCTGCGGGCCGCCACCGGCATCGCGGGCGTCGAGGAGTCGAGCACCCGCGCCCTCACCAAACTCGAGCAGGTGCTGCCGTCACGGCTCAGGCCCACGGTCGAAGCGCTCGCGACCGTGATCGAGCATGCACCCGAGAACAACGACACGGATGCCCCCGACCCCGAGGTCGACGCCGCAGTGCTCACCGCGGTGGCGAGTGCCATCCGCGGGGTCGAATGGATCCGGTTCGACTACCAGGGCTCGGCGCGCCTCATCGAGCCGTACCGGCTGCTGAGCTGGGCACGCCGCTGGTACCTCGTGGGCCGCGACCCGTCGACCGACGAGTGGGGCACCTTCCGCGCCGACTGGATCGAGCCGCGCATGCCGACTCGGCGCCGCTTCGACCCGACGGCACTGCCGGGCGGCGACTACACGGCCTTCGCGATGCGCTCCATCGCCGAGAGCGGCTGGAAGGTGCATGCGCGTCTGCGCATCGCAGCGCCGGCCGATGCCGTGCTCGCCCGCATCCACCACGCGGTGGGCGTCGTCGAGGCCGTCTCCGAGACCGAGTCGGTGCTCGTCACCGGTGCCGACTCGCTCGACACCATCGCCGCCTACATCGGCATGCTGGGCATGGATTTCACGGTCGAGTCCCCTGACGAGCTGCGCTCGCTGCTGCTGACCTACAGCGAGCGCTACGCGCGAGCCGCTCGCCGACCTGCCTGAAAGTCAAGGCTATACATCTGATCTTTGGTTCGACAGTATGGGTTTCGCGGCCGCTTCTGTTCGATGCCTGCCGCATTTCCGTGTGAAACACCTGATCAATGATGCGCAGGAGATATTCGATGAACTTCAGGTTCGACCCTCACCGCCGCCGCGTTCTCCAGATCGGCGGCGTCGTCGCGATGGCGCCGCTGCTCGGCGACGTGCTCACCTCACGGCCGGCTGCCGCAGCACCGTTCACCGCTGCCGGCGTGGCCACCTCGGCCCGGCGCGCGGCGCTCACCGCCCCAGCGCTCTCGCAGAAGTCGCTCTGGTACGGCACGCCGGCCACCGATTGGCAGTCGCAGGCGCTGCCCATCGGCAACGGCCGACTCGGCGGCATGATCTTCGCGAACCCCGATGAAGAGGTCGTGCAGTTCAACGAGCAGAGCCTCTGGGGCGGCGTCAACGACTACGACAACGCACTCATGGGCAAGCCCGACGGCGCGTACGACACGAGCGTGACGGGCTTCGGCTCGTACCGCGACTTCGGCACGATGCGTTTCACCTTCGCCGCAGGCCCGAAGGTCACCGCGCCCGGCGGGCCGTACCGCGTCTCGGGCTCCGAAGGCGTCGACCGCACCTACGACGGCAACTCGCGCACCAAGTGGTGCATCGACGGGCCGCCCGCCACCGTGCTGTGGCAGGCCGAACTGCCGGACCCCGCCACGGTCACGGACTACAGCTTCACGAGCGCCAACGACGTGCCGGCCCGCGACCCGCAGGAGTGGACGCTCTCGGGTTCGCAGAACGGCGTCGACTGGAGCGTGCTCGACACCCGCACGGGCGCCCCGTTCGAGAGCCGCTTCCAGGCGAAGCAGTACACCTTCGACAACACCACCGCGTACCGCTACTACCGCTTCGCCTTCGTGCCGAAGGCGGGCGTCAGCCACTTCCAGGTCTCCGAGATCTCGCTCGGCGGGGTCAGCCTCTCGTCGGGGGCGCTCGTGTACGTCTCGTCGCCGAGCGGCGCGTCCGGCGGCACGGATGTCACGACCAACCTCGCCCGCAGCGTCGACGGCGACCCGGCGACGGCCTGGCGCGTCGCCGAACCCGGCGACGGGGTGCACTGGCAGCTCGACCTGCCGGCCAAGGCGGTCGCGACGTCGTACGTGCTGACCGCGGCATCCGACGCCCCGGAGCAGGACCCCGCGCGATGGCGGCTGGAGGCATCGGTCAACGGTGTCGACTGGGTCGCGCTCGACTCGCGCGAGCCCGGGGCGCCATTCGCGGCCCGCGGCGAGGCGAAGAGCTACACCTTCGCGAACACGACGGGCTACACCTCGTACCGGTTCACGTTCGCCACGACATCGACGACGAACCCGTTCGCGATCGGCGAGGTCGCCCTCGTCGGGCCCTCCTTCGACTCGCGCACCCTCCGCGCCGTCACCGACTACCGACGCGGCCTCGACACCTCCGACGGCATGCACGTGACGCAGTTCGGCACGATCGCGGGCCAGGTGATCCGTGAAGCGTTCGCGAGCCGCGAGGCCGACGTCATGGTCCTCCGCTACACGACCGATGCGGAGTCGGGGATCTCGGGCGTCGTCTCGCTCACCTCGGCCCAGGAGCAGGCACCGACGACCGCCGCGGGCAACGGAGTCGGCGCCGAGCTCAGGTTCCGCGGGGTCATGGCCAACGCGCTACAGCACGCCTGCACCATCCGCGTCGTCGAGGCCGATGGCGTCGTGACGGTCGAGGGCGGCACCCTGCGCGTCACGGGTTGCCACACGCTGACCCTCGTGCTCGACGCCCGCACCGACTACAAGATGAGTGCAGCAGACGGATGGCGCGGCGACGCCCCCGAAGCGGGCATCGCCGCCGCACTCGGGGCTGCCGCAGCACGCTCGTTCGCCGAACTCCGCGACGAGCACACGTCTCAGGTCTCCGAGCTCATGTCGCGGGCGACCGTGAAGTGGGGTGAGACGGATTCCGCGGTGCTCGAGCTCTCGACGAGCCAGCGCCTCGCCCGCTACAAGACGGGCAAGGCCGACCCCACGCTCGAGCAGGCGATGTTCGACTACGGGCGGTACCTGCTGCTCAGCTCCTCGCGCCCCGGCGGACTGCCGGCGAACCTGCAGGGGCTCTGGAACAACAGCAACCAGCCTGCGTGGGCCAGCGATTACCACACGAACATCAACGTGCAGATGAACTACTGGGGCGCCGAGAGCACGAACCTGGCCGAGAGCCACACCGCCCTCATCGACTTCGTCGAGCAGGTCGCGGTGCCGAGCCGCGTCGCGACACGCAACGCATTCGGACAGGAGACCCGCGGGTGGACGGCCCGCACCTCGCAGTCGATCTTCGGCGGCAACTCGTGGGAGTGGAACACCGTCGCGAGCGCCTGGTACGCGCAGCACATCTACGAGCACTGGGCTTTCACGCAGGACAAGCGCTACCTGCGCGAGACCGCCCACCCGATGATCAAGGAGATCTGCGAGTTCTGGGAGGACCGCCTCGAGGAGAACGCCGACGGGCAGCTCGTCGCGCCCGACGGGTGGTCGCCCGAGCACGGCCCTCGTGAAGACGGCGTCATGTACGACCAGCAGATCATCTGGGACCTCTTCCAGAACTACCTCGACTGCGCGGAGGCGCTCGATGTCGACGAGGAATACCGCGAGCGGGTGGCCGACATGCAATCCCGCCTGGCGCCGAACAAGATCGGCCGTTGGGGCCAGCTGCAGGAGTGGCAGCGCGATCTCGACGACCCGAGCGACATCCACCGCCACACCTCGCACCTCTTCGCGGTCTACCCCGGTCGCCAGATCACCGACGCGACGCCCGAGCTCGCGGCCGCGGCGCTCGTCTCCCTCAAGGCCCGCTGCGGCGAGAAGGAGGGTGTGCCGTTCACCGAGGCGACCGTCTCGGGCGACAGCCGTCGCTCGTGGACGTGGCCGTGGCGCACCGCGCTCTTCGCCCGACTCGGCGACGCCGAGCGTGCGCGCATCATGCTGCGCGGCCTGCTCTCGTTCAACACCCTGCAGAACCTGTTCTGCGACCACCCGCCCTTCCAGATGGACGGCAACTTCGGCATCTCGGGCGCCGTCGCCGAGATGCTGCTGCAGAGCCATCAGGACGTCATCCACCTGCTGCCGGCGCTCCCCGAGGAGTGGCAGGCCGAAGGCGAGTTCTCGGGCCTGCGGGCTCGCGGCGGCTACGAGGTGAGCTGCGAATGGCGCGACGGCCGGGTCGTCTCGTTCGATGTCGTCGCCGACCGCGCCTCCAACCAGGGCAACGTCATCGTGAGGGTCGACGGGGTCGACCACACGGTGAAACCGGCCGACCCCAGGAGCGGGCAGCCGATGCGCGACAAGGGGCCGATCCGCAGCTGACCTGCGCACTCGCGATGAGCACAGCGCCCGCGTCGACCGTCGTGGTCGGCGCGGGCGCCGTCGTCCGTGGGCGGATCAGCACCGGCAGCGGCTCAGCGGCAGCCCTTCGAGCGCTCGATGAGTTCATCGGAGGGGCGGCCGTAGAGCCACTCGCCGTTGCCGTTCGCGTCGGTGTGCCCCATGCCGATCGCCCAGGCGACGGCCCATGGCTCGTTGTCGTTCGCGTACTCGCCGACGATGTCGTAGCACTTCGAGGTGATCGCGTGGCCGACCTCGTGCGTGACGAGCGCGGCCATGACCGGGTCGCCCCACTGCTCCGCGATGCTGTTCGAGAGCGTGATCGTCGAGAGTCCGCCCTCCCAGGTGTCCCAGGTCGCGGTGCCCCCCGCGGAGCCGTTCTCGCCGTAGCCGATCACGATCGGCGCCCAGTCGAACTCGAGCAGCACGCCGCCCGCGATCGACCGGGCGTACGCCTCGACCTCGACGCGACGGTCGTAGAGCGGGCCCGCCTTCTCGGCCTCTTCGGCCGCGTGGGTCGACTGCAGTGCGGCGGCCGCAGCGACGTAGGCGTCGATGCGCGCCGTGGCGTCGTATCCCCACGTGCTGCCGGCGAGCTGCTCGACACTGTTGCGGTACTCGATGCGCTCGACGTTGCGCGCCGATCCGTTGGCGGCCTCGAGCGCAGCGGCGACCGGCGCGATCGCGTCGAGGTACGCGATGCCCGAGTCGGTGACGGCGTTGTCGGCCACGGCGAGATCGGCGGCGTACGCGTCGGCCTCGGCGGCCTGGGCGGTGAGCCGCTCGGACTCCGCGTCCAGCAGTTCGGAGGCGCGGTCGAGATCGGCGAACCAGATCGGGCGCGACAGCGGCCGGTTCGGTTCGGCGAACTCCGTCTCGGGCGCCGAGGCCATCAGCGTGTCGAACTCCGCCGTGACCGTCGTCAGTGCGGCGTTCGCCTCGGGATCGACCAGCGGGTCGGGTGCGGCCAGCACCGACGCGGCGATCTCCGCGGTCGCGGCGGCCTCCGCCTCGACGGCCGTGGTCGACGCGGCGACCGTCTCGGCCTCGGCGACGGCGTCGCGATGGGCCGCGACCGCCGCGTCGAAGCGGAGGTTCGCGATCGCGCTCGCGGCGAGCACGGCAGCGGAGAGGAGCAGGAAGAGCGCCACGCCGAGCACGGTCCACGCGACGGCCGCGCGCGATCGACGCGGGGTGGGAGCACCGATCGCGGCCGGTACCTGGCCGAGAGGATCGAGCGTCGCGCTCGGGGCGGATTCGAGGGTCACTCGTGAAGTATCCCCGGTCGTGAGCGGTCGGGCAATCCGAACGGGCGCCGGGCGCACGTCGAGGTGGCATTCAGCGCGTTCACGGGCGACATTCGGGTGGCTCCCGGCGCACTCCCCACGATCTGCAACCGCGATCATTGAGTTGGACGCTTGACTGGGACGAACGACCCACAATACGCTGCCTCCAACCGAGCAAGGAGGCTCAGATGGCGATCGATCATGCACGCCCAGACCGTGTCCGTTCCGAACGCACCACCGAGCAGGGAAAGCGCAGGTGGCGAGGCCGAACCCTCGGCCTCGCCCTGGCAGCCGCACTCGCGGCATCCGCACTCGCGGCACTTCCCGCCGCACTGAACACCGCACCGGCCGAGGCCGCACCCTCCGACTGGTGGGAGGCGCCGAACCGCCCCGCCGAAGACGTCGAGCTGAACGTCACGGGTGAACCGTTCACCGGCACCGACGCCAACGGCGAGGTGCGGGGCTTCATCGACTCGCACACCCACCTGAACTCCAACGAGGGCTTCGGCGGACGCATGATCTGCGGCGCGCCGTTCTCGCCCGACGGGGTCGCCGCCGCCCTGAAGGACTGCCCCGACCACTACCCCGACGGCAGTGCCGCACTCTTCGAGAACCTCGTCAGCGGCGACGCCGACGGCAAGCACGACCCCGTCGGCTGGCCGACCTTCACCGACTGGCCGAAGACCACCTCGA
Source organism: Agromyces cerinus (assembly GCF_016907835.1). Lineage (NCBI taxonomy): Bacteria > Bacillati > Actinomycetota > Actinomycetes > Micrococcales > Microbacteriaceae > Agromyces > Agromyces cerinus. The sequence continues at coordinate 2,487,660 of NZ_JAFBCT010000001.1, forward strand.
TGAGCCACCAGGCCTCGTACTACGCCTGGGTCGAACGCTCATGGCGCGGCGGCCAGCGCATCCTCGTCAACGACCTGGTCACGAACGGCGTGATCTGCTCGTTGCCGATCATGCCGAAGGACCGGTCGTGCGACGAGATGACGGCGATCCGTCTCGAGGCGCAGAAGGCGCGCGAGATGGAGGCGTACATCGATGACATCTACGGCGGCCCCGGCAAGGGCTTCTTCCGCATCGTCACGACACCGGCCGACGCGAGAGCGGTGATCGAGCAGGGCAAGCTCGCCGTCGTGCTCGGCGTCGAGATGTCCGAGCCGTTCGGCTGCAAGATGATCCTCGACGTCGCGCAGTGCTCGACGGCCGACATCGATCGCGGGCTCGACGAGTTCGAGCAACTCGGCATCTCGAGCATGTTCCTCTGCCACAAGTTCGACAACGCCCTCTGCGGGGTGCGCTTCGACTCCGGCACGCAGGGCACGATCATCAACGTGGGCCAGTTCTACTCCACCGGCACCTTCTGGCAGACGGAGACCTGCCCGACCGCCCGTCACGACAACCCGATCGGCAACGCCACGGTGCCCGAGTTCGAGGAGCAGCTGCCCCCGGGCGTCGAGGTGCCCGAGTACTCGGCAGGCAAGAACTGCAACACGCGCGGCCTCACCAGCCTCGGCGCCTATGCACTGAAGGCGATGATGGCCCGCAACATGATGGTCGAGCTCGACCACATGAGCGTGAAGGCGGCCGAACGCGCCCTCGACCTGCTCGAGGCCCAGGGCTACCCGGGCGTGCTCTCGAGCCACAGCTGGATGGACTCCGGCTGGACCGAGCGGCTCTACCGCCTCGGCGGGTTCAAGACCGGCTACCCGCACGACGCTGCAGGCTTCATCGGAGAATGGCAGGAAGGCAGCGCACTCCGAGCCCAGTACGACAAGGGCTACGGGTTCGGGCTCGACTTCAACGGCGTCGGCAGCCACCCGACGGCCGACACCGCACCGGTCGACATCTCCTACCCGTTCACGAGCGCCGATGGCGGCACGACCATCGACAGGCAGGTCAGCGGTCAGCGCACCTTCGACATCAACGTCGACGGGTTCGTGCACTCGGGCCTGGCGCCCGACTACGTCGAGCTGCTGCGCCAGTCGGGCGGCGGCGACGCCCTCGTCTCCGACCTGATGCGCGGCGCGGAGTCGTACCTGCAGACGTGGGAGGCGACGAGCGGCTACTCGAGCGCGGCGAACCTCGCGACGGGCAAGCCCGCAACGGCGAGCTCGAGCGAATGGAACCCGTTCACGAGCTACGCCCCCGGGCGCGCCGTCGACGGCAAGGCCAACACGCGCTGGGCGAGCGGCAACTGGGGCGTGAACCCGCAGTGGCTGCGCGTCGACCTCGGCGCGTCTGAGCCGGTCAGCCGGGTCGTCGTCGAGTGGGAGTCCGCCGCGGCGAAGGCCTACGAGGTGCAGGTGTCGCAGGACGGTCAGACCTGGAGCACCGTCTCGTCGGTCTCGAACGGCAACGGCGGGCTCGACACCGCGTCGTTCGCTGCGACGAGCGCCCGCTACGTGCGCGTGCTCTGCACGGTGCGCACGACGGAGTACGGGTACTCGATCAAGGAGCTGGGGGTCTTCTCGAACTGAGGCCCTGAACCGAGATCCGACGACACGGGCGGATGCCGCGGCGCGAGCCGCGGCATCCGCTCTGCTCTGCTCCGCTCGTCTCAGATCGTGGCCCCGACGAGCGCCTCGCCGAGCGGGGTGCGCACATGCAGCACTCGCGCGCCCTGGCGCTCGCTCGCGATGAGCCCGCTCTCGCGGAGCACGGTGAGGTGGTGCGAGGCGGTCGAGAGGGCGAGGCCGCTGTCGGCAGCGACCTGGGTCGTGGTGCGCGGGTCGTGCGCGGCGAGGAGGATCTGGGCGCGGGCCGGGCTGATGAGCGCGCCGAGCGATCGCGACGCGGCGGCCGGGTCCTTCGCCCACGTCTCGGTGACCCCCTGCGCCGGGTAGAAGAGCGTGGGCTGGGCGGGTGGTTCGGTGAGCACCGCGCACCCGAGACCGCCCATGACCGACGGCACGAGCACGAGCCCGCTCCCCCGGCAGTCGACGAGTTCGCGGTGCCGGCGCAGGCGCACCCGCACGACGTCGCCCTGCCAGTCGACCGACTCGTGCAGGCCGGCGACCATCGCGGCGATGCCCTCGGTCGTGATGCGCCGGGCCCGCACGGCGATGTCGGCACGCAGCAGCCGCTCGAGCTGCGGCCAGACGGGTGCGAGTACCGCCTGCCACACCTCGCTCCACGCCTCGGCGATCATGGCGCGCGCCTGCAGCGGTTGCTCGATCATGCGGCCGATGGAGTCGCGCCGCGCACCGGTCGATCGGGCGAGCATCTTCGTGAGGTCGGCGCGCAGCAGTTCTGGGCGCACCGTTGCGAGCCGTTCGGCCTCATCGGACGGGGTCAGGTCCCAGGTCGGTGTCGCGGTGAGGAAGTCGGGGAAGTACCCGGCCTCGCCGATGATCACGGCCATGAGCTCGAACGCCTCGTGCGGCACGCGGCCGCGCACGCTCCGCAGCCACCCCCACTGCAGCGGCTGCTCCTCGGGGCGCTGCAGCACCCGCATCGCATGGCTCAGCTCGTGACCCGGCGAGATGCCGAACCGGATCGCCGAGATGTCGTCGGGTGCCAGCTGGAAGTCCGCGAACATTCGATCCACATCGAAATGCTATCGAGACGGATACCGCGGGCGGGAGCCTGTTCCCATCGCAGCCATCGCACGCATCCGACGAGAGGACTTCTCATGACCTCCACGACCTCGATCCCGCCGATCGTGCCCGCCGACGCGATTCGACTCGGCTCCGGCCGAACGCTCCGTTTCGAAGGGCGCGATCACGGGGCCGCCGTCTCGTACTTCCTCGTCGACAACGACCCCGGCCAGGGACCCGACCTCCATCGCCACCCGTACCCCGAGACGTGGATCGTGCTCGAGGGCGAGGTGCGGATCACGATCGGCGAGCAGGAGTTCGACGCGACCGCCGGCGACACGGCGACCGCGCCGGCGAACACGTGGCACCGGTTCGTCGCGGCGGGCACGACGCGCCTCCGCATGGTGTGCATCCACGCATCCGACGTGATCGTGCAGGAGTTCGCCGAGTAACGCCCGGCGCCCCGCGCCCGGCCGAGCGTCAGTTCGCGCGCCAGTACCCGCAGAAGGTGACGTTGCCCTTCGGCACGCCGCGTTCACCGACCAGGTGCCGCCGCGCACCCGTCGCGAGCTTCGACTCCCCCGCCGCGAAGGCGTACACGGAGCCCTCGAACTCCGGCAGTTGCCGGAGGTGATCGAGCACGGCAGCCCCGGGCGCCTGGCCCGGCCGCCGCACGATCCAGTGCACGTCGACACCGTCGGGTGCCTCGACATGCTGCCGGTCGTCGATGTCGGCGAGCTCGATGAGGGCATCGCCGCGCGCATCGCGCGGCAGGTCGCGCAGGATGCCGAGCACAGCCGGCAGCGCGCTCTCGTCACCGACGAACAGCGTTCGGTCAGCCTCGACCGGGCGGAAACCGCAGCCCTGGTCGATGAGGGCGACGGATGCCCCGATGGGCAGGCTGCCCGCCCATGGTCCGGCGACGCCGCCATCGCCGTGCACCACGAAGTCGATGTCGAGCTCGAGCTCGTCGGGCCGGAACTCGCGCACCGTGTAGTTGCGGATCACCGGCCGGGTGGCCCGCGGCAGCGTGAGGTAGCGCAGGTAGCCGGCCATGTCGTAGGTGCCCGAGAGGTTGTCGAACCTCGCGCCGTCGGTGACGGGCACCGCGAGGCGGAACCACTGGTCGAAGCCGAGATGGCGCCACCCGACGAGGTCGTCGCCCGTGACGGTCAGCCGCACGAAATGCGGTGAGATGCGCGCCGCGCGGGCGACCTCCACTTCGACGACACCGGTCGTCGCGTGCGTGATCTCGATATTGCTGATCGCCAACGGAGCCTCCTTAGTTAGGTAATGCTTACCTTATCTGTCGACGACCAGCACGCACCACCGCAAGATCCACCCAGCGTGAGCACTGAGAAAACCTCAGTGTGCAGCACGGATGCGGCCGCGACCATCAGCGCGCACGATTGCCGGATCATCCCCACCCACGAGTGCGTCGAGGAGACCACCATGACCGAATCACCGGCCGCCCAGGCCGCATCCGTCCCCACCGCCACCGCACCGCCGGAGTCCGGCTCGAGCACGATCGACCCGACGACGGCCGACCGTGTGCTCAAGACGAAGCACCGTGCGATGTGGGCGTCCGGCGACTACCCGACGCTCGCCGCCGATCTCATCTGGAGCCTCGGCCCGGTGCTCGTCGACGCGGTCGGCGTGCGCCCGGGCGATCGTGTGCTCGACGTCGCGGCGGGCTCCGGCAACGCGGCGATCCCGGCCGCGCTCCGCGGCGGCGCCGTCATCGCGAGCGACCTCGCCCCTGAGCTCTTCGACGCCGGCCGACGCCGCGCGCAAGAGGCAGGAGCCGAGCTCGAGTGGCGCGAGGCCGATGCCGAGGCGCTGCCGTTCGACGACGCCGTCTTCGATGCGACCGTCTCGTGCGTCGGTGTCATGTTCGCGCCGCACCACCGTCGCGCGGCCGGCGAGCTGCTCCGCGTGACCCGCCCCGGCGGTCGTATCGGCGTGCTGAGCTGGACGCCCGAGGGCTTCATCGGCCAGATGTTCAAGACCATGAAGCCGTTCGCCGCACCGTTGCCCGAGGGCGCCGAGCCCGCGCCCCTCTGGGGCGACGAGGCCCACGTCCGCGAACTGCTCGGCGACGGCGTCGACGACGTCGAAGCTCGACGGCAGACCGTCACCGTCGATCACTTCGACTCACCCGAGGAGTTCCGCGACTACTTCAAGCGGAACTACGGACCGACGATCGCGGTGTACCACCGCATCGCCGACGACCCCGACCAGGTTCGCGCCCTCGACGATGCGCTCGTCGAGCTCGCCCGTTCCCACGGTCTCCGCACCACCGGCGATGCCCTGCAGTGGGAGTACCTGCTGGTCACCGCCCGCCGAGCCTGACCACGGTCGGCATCTCCCCCGAAAGGAAGATCATGTATCTCAGCGAGGACTACCTCGTGTTCGAACTGCACCACCGCGGCGAGGAGCGCCTGTACCGCGAGCTCGAGCAACGCCGGCTCATCGCCGAACGCGCCGCCGAGAACGCGGAGCCGCACGTGACGGATATCTCGCGCCCGCCGTTCCTCGTGCGGTGGCGTCGACGCCTCGCGCTGTCGGCGACCGCCATGTTCGGAACCGGCCACGGCGGAGGGCCCGCCCCAGTCGCGTCGTGACCCGAGCCCCCGACGACACCACCCGCCCAGTGCGGCGCGCGATCCTCGCGCCTACACTGGGCGTCGTGGCGGGCGAATCGCTCACGCCCCGCGAACGCGCGGTGCTCGCCGCCATCGAGCGGCGCCTCAGCAACCCCGAGATCGCAGCGGAGTTGTTCATCTCCGTGCGCACGGTCGAGAGCCACATCGCGAGCCTCCGGCGCAAGCTCGGCGCCGACAGCAGGGCAGCGCTCGTCGCGGCGGCGGGCGAGCGGCACGAGGCATCCGTTCGGCTGCCGCGCGACGCCTTCGTCGGCCGCGTCGCCGATCTCGACGCGGTCGCCGCCCTCGTCGACGAGAGCGGATGGGCGACGATCGCAGGGCCCGGCGGCGTCGGCAAGACGCGTCTCGCACTCGAGTTCGCGAGCCGGCGGCACGGCGAGCGGGCACCGGTCGTCGTCGAACTCGAGCACGCCGAATCGGGCGACGTGGTCGCTCGCATCGCTCGCGGGTTCGACCTCGAGTCGAGTCAGGGCGCCGACATCACCGCCGCCCTCGCGGTGGCGCTCGGCGCCCGCCCCTACCTGCTCGTGCTCGACAACGTCGACCGCGTCGGGCCGACGGTCGGCGAGGTCGTCGGCCGCCTGCTGGCGAGCACCCCGGGGCTCGGGGTGCTGACCACCTCGCGCACCCCGATCGGCGATGCCGGCGAGCGCGTGCACACCCTCGCGCCGCTGGACGCGTCGAGCACGGATGCCGCGGCGACCGAGATGCTCCTCGAGCGCCTGGGCGCCCGGGGCCTCGTCACCACCCCTGCCGAACGCGATCTCGCCGGCGAGATCGCCGCGCGGCTCGACGGGCTGCCGCTCGCGATCGAGCTCGCCGCGGCGTGCGCACGCCACCTCTCCCTCGCCGAACTCGCCTCCCGCCTCGAGCGGGACTTCGCGACCCTCGACCGCGCCGTGCCGGTGGGCCGGCACCGCACCCTCGACACGGCGTTCGACTGGACGTGGGACCTGCTCACCGACGACGAGCAGCAGGTGCTCTGCCGCCTCGGCGCGCTCCCCCGCACCTTCGACGTCGACCTGGCCGCCGCCGTGACGCACCCCGGCGCCGAGGGCGTCGTGCTCCGCCTGCTCGACCATTCGATGCTCGTGCCCGCGGGCGGGCATCCGCGCCGGTTCCGGCTGCTCGCGGTGCTGCGCGAGTACGTGCTGGCGCGCAGCGACCCAACCGACGTGCGCGACGTGCTCGCACGGCACGCCGAGTACCACGCCGACCTCGCATCGAGGTTCGTCGTGCACGCCCGCACCGATGACAGCCACGAGGCGATGAGCCTGTCGACCCACATGTGCCCCGAGGTGAACGCGGCATTGCGCTGGGCACTGGCAGCGGGGCATCCGTGCGCCCTGCCGCTCGCCGCCGACCTCGCGATCGGCATCGAGCAGTACGGATCGGATGTCGACAGCGTGCGCACGCTCGCCATGGCGGCACGAGACGACCGCCTGCTGTCGTCGGCCTCGGCCGACGAGCTGCTGGCGATCGGCAACGCACTCTCGTACTTCGACGTGCAACTCGTCGACGAGCTCGCCGAGCGCGCCCTCGCGATCGCCGACGACGACCGGTCGCAGCTCGCGGCGCACCATCTCGCAGGTCTCGCCGCCGCGTATCGGCGTCGCACCGAGGATGCGGTCGGCCATCTCGCGATCGCGGAGCGCCTCGCACTCGCCCTGCACGACGACTGGGAGCTCGCCGCCGTGCACCAGATGCGGGGCATCGCCGTGCGCGGCCCCGGGCTCGCCGACGCGGCGGCGGCCATCGCCGAGTTCGATGCCGCGATGCGCGCGTACGCCCGGGCGGGCGACGCCACCCACGTCAGCAACGCACGGTACATGATGGCCCTCACGGCGGCGGAATCGGGTCTCGAGCCCGAGCAGGCGGTCGCGTGGGCGGCGGAGTGCGCCGAGTACGCGCGAGCGACGCACAACGACCACGAACTCGCGCACGCCGAGCTCGTGCAGCAGATGCTCGAGGTTCCGGGCGTGGCGACCGGCATCGACGAACTCGTCGACGTCTTCCGGCGCCTCGGAGATGTGCGGTGCACGACGCGCAGCCTGATCCTGCAGGCCGACCGGGCCGAGCCGTCGCGGCGTGCCGTCCTGCTCGAGCAGGCGCTCGGGTTCGCCGACTCCGCGGGTGATCGCGCGAATCAGACCGCGATCCGCGAGCGCCTCGGTGCGGCCGCGCGGTGACGAGCCCGGTCACGATCCGCGGCGACGACGGGTGCGCACCTGCTAGAACTGCGGCATGGGTGTTCGCATCGTCGTCATGGGCGTCTCGGCGGTCGGCAAGTCGACCGTGGGCCGGCTGCTCGCCGAACGGCTGGGCGTGCCGTTCCGCGACGCCGACGACCTGCACCCGGTTGCGAACGTGGCGAAGATGGCATCGGGCGTCGCGCTCGACGACACCGACCGCGGGCCATGGCTCGACCTGGTGGGCGCCGAACTCGAGGCTTCGACCACGGGGGTCGTGGTGGCGTGCTCCGCGCTGAAGCGCACGTATCGCGACCGGCTCCGCGACGCCGCGCCGTCCACGGTGTTCGTGCACCTGCACGGTTCCCGCGAACTGCTCGCCGCGCGTGCGGCGGCGCGCACCGACCACTTCATGCCGGCGAGCCTGCTCGACTCGCAACTCGCCGCGCTCGAGGCGCTCGCCCCCGACGAGGCCGGTGTCACGGTCGACGTCGCCGGTGATCTCGCCGCGATCGTCGACCGCACCGTCACCGCCCTTCGCCGGTTCGCCCGGTCGCCCCGGTCGCCCCGGTGATCACACCCCGATCGTGAGCGACGCCGTGTAGCCGCCCGCGACCGAACCCGACATGCTCGCGATCTGGTGGATGCCGCCGTCGTCGCGGAACACGTTGTCGCTCGAGAGGCTCACCTGCGACACGTTCCGCACGCTCTGCTCGTAGCCGCTCGTCGCGTAGACGAGGTCGTTGACCTCTTCGGGCAGTGCGATCTGCGAGGTCTTCACGATCGGGCCCGACGCGACGGCGTTCGCCACGTCGGAGTACACCTCGAAGTGGATGTGCGGCCACCGGCCCGAGTAGCACGCGGGGTAGATCGAGGTGAAGCGCACGGTGCCCATCGCGTCGGTCTCCTGCACGCCGCGCAGGTAGTTCTCGTTCTCGACGCCGGGCGAATACAACGAGTAGTCGCCGTCACGATCGCAGTGCCAGAGGTAGACGCCGGCGCCCACGAGCGCACTGCCGGTCGCGGCATCCCGCACCGTCAGCTCGATCGTGAGCGGCACGCCCTGCGCGACCGTCGTCGACGAACCGAACGACGAGCGGATGTCGCTGCGTACGATGCCCGAATCGTCGAGCACGTTGACGCCGTTCGAGCCGTCGCCGGGGTACGGCCCTCCGGTCTCGTCGGGCACCTCGTCGAGGGGTCCGGATGCCGCGGCCGACGCCGATGGGCTCGGCGTCGCGGTCGCCGTGCCGGTCGCGGTGGCGCTCGCGCTCGGTGCCGGGTCGCTGCCGGCGCAGGCGGCGAGCAGTGTGGTCAGCCCGATGCCACCGAAGATGCCGAGCATGCGGCGCCGATCGACGAGCGTGCGGATGTCGTAGACGAGACCGCGGTGGTCTTCATCGATCTCGTTGCCGTGCTCGTCGAGCCAGCGTGGATCGGTCGCGGGCGGGTCGCTCGTCATGGCTGCTCCTCGGGTCTCATCAGAGCACCAGCATGGGCAGCCGCGCAATGGTCGTGCTGTGCGACGCCGATGAGACGCCTATGTTGTCGCGCTCAGTCCCCGGTGCGCAGATGCACCCGCTCACCCTGCACGCTCAGGAGGTTCAGGATCTCGGCGGGTTCGGTCGACGCGCTCGCGTGGCCGTGCGGCACGCGGGTGTCGAACTCGGCGGCCTCGCCGGGCTCGAGGATGATCTCCTCGTCACCGAGTGCGAGCCGCACCCGGCCGCTGAGCACGTAGATCCAGTCGTATCCGTCGTGGGCCCGCTGGGCCACGGGCTCATCGGGGGGATGCCCCGGCAGGACCATCTTGAAGGCGTGCAGGTCGGGGTTCTGCCGGGTGAGCGGGATGATGGCCCTGCCGTTCCGGTAGAACGGCTTCGGGTGCACGCGGGGGTCGGCGATCTGCGGCGCTCCGACCAGGTCGTCGAGGTTCGCCCGGTAGGCCGCCGCGATGCGGATGAGCAGTTCGAGCGTCGGCCGCCGCAGGCCGGATTCGAGTCGCGAGAGCGTGCTCGTCGAGATGCCGGTCTCGGCGGCGAGTTCGGCGAGGGTGTACCCGCGGCGAAGGCGCAGCTCGCGGAGCCTCGGCGCGACGGCGCTCAGCATCGTGTCGAGGTCGTGGGCCATCCGCACTCCTTGCCGTTTCGGCAACAATCGTTGCCGCGTGCCCAGGTTACCGCGAGGCTGGGGGCATGCAACAGGAACCATGGGATGTCATCATCGTCGGCGGCGGCAGCGCCGGACTCAGCGCGGCGCTCATGCTCGTGCGCGCCAGGCGGCGCGTGCTCGTGCTCGACGGCGGCGCGCCCCGCAACGGCGTCGCCGCGCACATGCACGGCGTGCTCGGTCGCGACGGCTGGTCGCCGCTCGAGCTCCTCGAGCGCGGGCGCGAGGAGGTCGCACGCTACGGAGGGGTGGTGCGCACGGCGGAGGTCGCCGGCGCCGAGGCGATCGCCGACGACGCGAACGGCGCACCCGGCTTCGCCGTGACCCTCGAATCCGGTGAACGGCTCACCGCTCGCCGCCTGCTCGTGGCGACCGGCCTGCGCGATGAGCTGCCCGACCTCCCCGGGCTGGTGGAGCACTGGGGCACGGGCGCAGTGGTCTGCCCGTACTGCGACGGCTGGGAGGTGCGCGACCTCCGCATCGGCGTGCTCGCGACCGGCCCGCGCAGCCTTCACCAGGTGCAGCTGCTCCGGCAGTGGTCGCCGTCGGTCACGTTCTTCACGAACGAAGCGGAGCTCGCCGACGACGATGTGGCGGGCCTCCTCGCGCGCGGCATCTCGGTCGAACCGCGAGCCTGGGCGAGCGTGACCGCCGACGAGGCCGGTCGGCTCAGCGGCATCCGTCTCGCCGACGACTCGACCACCGACCTCGATGCGATCTTCCTCGGCCCCCGGCCCGTTCCGAACGACGCCCTGCTGACCGGCCTCGGCGCGACGACCGCCCCCGCGTTCGGCGACGGGGACTGGGTCGGCGTCGACCCGACCGGCCGCACGAGCGTGCCCGGCCTCTGGGCTGCGGGCAACGTCGTCAACCCGGGCGCGAGCGTGCCGATCGCCGCCGGGGCCGGCAACTTCGCCGGCGCGGCGATCAACGCCGACCTCATCGAGGAGGAGATCCGAGTGTCCCTCGCCGGCTGAGCTCGAAGGGGGTTCCCCTCACGAGCCTTGCGGCGAACAATGGGGAGCGGAGGGGAAGGAGCTCGCCATGGGAGTCATCGTCGTCGACCTGTTCGTCACGCTCGACGGGGTCTACCAGTCGCCGGGCAGCCGCGATGAGGACACCGAGGGCGGGTTCCCATTCGGCGGCTGGCAGGGCGCATACTTCGATGCCGAGTCGGGTGCGGCGATCGGCGCCAACATCGAGCGCGTCGACGCCCTGCTGCTCGGCCGCAAGACCTACGACATCTGGGCCGCGTACTGGCCGTTCCAATCGGACGACATCGGTGCCAGGTTCTCTGCCGTGCCGAAGTTCGTCGCCTCGCACTCGCTGACCGAGCCGTCCTGGGCCGGCACGACGGTCGTGACGGATGTCGCAACCGAGGTGCGCGGCATCCGCGAACGCTTCGACGAGACGCACGTCTTCGGCAGCGGCGACCTCGTGCGCACCCTGCTTCGGGAGGACCTCGTCGACCGCATCAACCTCTGGCTCTACCCGTTGGCGCTCGGCACCGGCAAGCGGCTCTTCGCCGACGGCACGGTTCCTGCCGCATTCTCGCTCGTCGAGCCTCCGGTCGCCTTCCCGAAGGGGTCGATCCAGCTCGTCTACGAGCGGGCGGGCGAGCCGGTCACTGGCGTCGACATGAGCACGATCGATGAGGCCGGGGCATGAGCGAGCGGGAGACCGGACGTGCCCGGCTCGACGAGATCGCGCCCGCGCTGCTGGCGCGCCCCGATGTCGCGATCGGCCGGATGTTCGGCTCCGACGGCGTCTCCGTGCGCGGCAAGCTCTTCGCGTTCGTCGCGAACAGCGGCAGCCTCGTGGTGAAGCTGCCCGAGGCGCGCATCGACGAACTCGAGCTCGACAACATGGTCATGCGCGGCCGCCCGATGCGCGAATGGGCGGTCGTGCCGTTCGACGACGGCGTCGACCGCTGGCGCGAGGTCGCGGGCGAAGCGCATGACTTCGTCGACTCGATCACGCCGTGATGCGCCGCTTCGCACTCAGCCGCGAAGCAGCCCTCGCAGTGTCTGGATCGTGTCGGCCTCGGCCGCCGTCTTGTCGTCGCGGTACCGCTTGACCCGCGCGAACCGCAGCGCGATGCCGCCGGGGTAACGACTCGACCGCTGCACGCCGTCGATCGCGATCTCGACGACGATGCTCGGCTCGACCCACACCGTGTGCTCGGTGCGCCGGGTCTCGATCTGGGGGAACCGCTCGGTCTGCCAGCGCAGCAGCTCGTCGGTGAGTCCCTTGAAGGTCTTGCCGACCATCACGAAGCCGCCGGGCTCGCCGAACTCGCCGACCGGGTCGAGGGCGCCGAGGTGCAGGTTCGAGAGCCACCCCGTGCGCCGGCCAGACCCCCACTCGCACGCGAGCACCACGAGGTCGTAGGTGAGCACGGGCTTGACCTTGATCCAGCTCGAGCCGCGTCGGCCCGCCGCGTAGGGCGAACCGATCGCCTTGACCACCACGCCCTCCTGCCCCGCCGCAAGGGCATCGCGCGAGACCCGCTCGGCGACCTCGGGGTCGGCGGTCACCTCACCAGGGATGCGGTGCGCCGGCGCGATGCGCTCGAGCTCGGCGAGCCTGATCGAGAGCGGCTCGTCGAGCAGGTCGCGCCCGTCGACGTGCAGCACGTCGAAGAACCACGGATGCAGCACCGTCTCGCTCGCCGCCTCGGCGCCGAAGCTCGACATCGTGTCTTGGAAGGGCCGCGGTGCGCCGTCTTCGTCGAGCGAGAGCGTCTCCCCGTCGAGGATGACGTCGTGCACCGGCAGCCGCCGCACGACGTCGACGACCTCGGGCAGCCGCCGGGTGACGTCGGCGAGGTTGCGGGTGAAGACGCGCACCTCGTCGCCGGCGCGGTGCACCTGGATGCGGGCTCCGTCGAGCTTGTACTCGACGGATGCCTCACCGGTGGTCTCGAGCGCTGCTGCAGCGCTCGAGGCGGTGGCGGCGAGCATCGGCAGCACGGGCCGGCCCACGACGAGGCCGATGGCCACGAGCTCGGCTTCGGTGCCCGTGAGCGCGAGCCGCGCGGTCTCGCCGAGGTCGCCCGACAGCATCGCGGCACGGCGCACCGCGTCGACAGGGCGATCGGCCGCCCGGGAGATCGCTTCGGTGACGACGCCCTCGAGCGCGCCCGTGCGCACCTCGCCGAGCAGCACGCCGCCGATGAACGCCTGCTCGCGATCGGTCGCGCGACTGATGAGCTCGCCGAGCTCACGCGCCCGCTCCCCTGACGACCCCGCCCCGGATGTCGCGGCGAGCCGGTCGAGCGCGGCGTCGAGCTCACCCACGGTGAGCGACGGCGCGGCAGCCGGCTGCCCGGTCGCGGCGGCGACCCCGCGCCATCCGACGCCCACGCGGCCCTGCCGCGGCTTGCCCACGAGGAAGCCGACGGCCGGCGCGATCTCGTCGGGTTCGAGCCGGCGCAGCAGCTCGGCCAGCGCGTCGACCTTCGCGAGGCGTGAGCGGGTCGAGGCGACGGTGTCGGCGGTCAGCGCGAGTTCGTCGAGCAGCACGGGGCCAGTCTCCCACCGGCGACCGACACGCGGGCGGTCGCCGACGATCGCTCAGCGCGCGCCGGCTCCGTACGCCGCGACGAAGACGCGTGCGGCGTGCGCGGCGTGGCGCCGCAGCGCCGCGGCATCGGGGATCGCCCCGTCGCCGAGCAGCATCGCCTCGTTCATGGGGGCGCCCATGACGAGCCAGTTGAAGGTCGTCGCCGCCTCGATCGGCTCGTCGACCGAGAGCAGGCCCCGCTCGGCCAGCGCGGACATCGTGATCGCGAGCGAGCGGATGGCGCGCGCCGGTCCGTTCTCGTAGAGCGCCCGCGCGAGGTCGGGGAATCGCTCGACCTCGCCGATCACGAGCCTGCGGAGCTTCAGCAGACGCGGCGTCATCACGACGGCGAGCTCATCGGCGGCATAGCGCTCGAGATAGCCGGTGACATCGCCGTCGGGCGCCGGGTGCTCGTCGAGATCGTGCAGGCCGTCGCCCGCCCCGGCGGTCATCGACGAGACGAGCTCCACGAACAGCGACTCCTTGCTGCCGAAGTGCGCGTACACGGTCTGCTTCGAGACCTCCGAAAGCTCGGCGAGCTCGTCCATGCTCGTGCCGAGGTAGCCATTCCGAAGGAAGAGGTCTTCGGCGGCCGCGAGGATCGCGCGGCGCTTCCGCTCCGAACGCGGCAGCTCATTCGTGGTGGCCATGGCTCTCTCCTCTTGACGCGCAGTACTGGACAGTCTAGTTTGACTGAATCACACCGGTCAGTCCAGTTCGAGCACCTCTCTCCAAGACGCTCTCCAGAAGAAGGAGCCACCATGTCCGAGTTCGTCACCTCCGCTGCCGGAGATCGCATCACCTACGATCGCCACGGCACCGGGCCCGCACTCGTCTTCGTCGCCGGCGCCGGCCCGTGGCGGAGGATCGACCCAGAGACCACCCGAACGGCCGAGCTCCTCGCCGGCCTCGGCGTCACGGCGATCGTGTACGACCGCGTCGGCCGGGGCGAGAGCGCCGCAGACGGCGTGATCAGCCTCGACCGCGAGCTCGCCGCGATCGAGGCGCTGATCGAGGCCGCCGGCGGCAGCGCGGTGCTCTGCGGCCATTCATCCGGCTGCTCCATCTCGCTGCGGGCCGCGGTCGCCGGCCTCGCCGTCGACGGCCTCGCGCTCTGGGAGGCACCGCTCGCGCCGCCCGACAGCGGCGGGCGCGAATGGGCGAACGAGGTGAACCGCCTGCTCGACGCCGGCGAGAACAGCGGTGCACTCGACGCGTACATGCGCGACATGCCGCCCGAGATCCTCGAGATCGTCCGCAGCATCCCGGCCATGATCGATCAGGCGCCGAGCCTGCGACCTGACGGCGAGTCCCTCGCCTGGGCCGAGTCCGCGCCCCACACCGAGCTCTTCGGCGGCATCCGGGTGCCGGTGCTGGCGATGGTCGGCGAGCAGACCTACGACGTCATGACCCCCGCCGCCGAGTCCATCGCCGCGGCGATCCCCGGCGCCACCTGGAAGACGATGCCGGGCAGCGAGCACGGGTGGGAGCCCGAGTCGATGGCGGCCGAACTCGCCGCCTTCGTGCACGCTGCCGCTGATCGGGCCGCCGCTCGGGAATAACGTCTGGCACGTCTGCGTTGTCGTCTCTTCGATGGGTACTCTGATTCACTCCTAGGTGGTCGATCGCGTCGAGCTCTGCTCCGCGGTCATCGAGCGCGGTCTGCGCGCACCTCACCGACCATCTCCCGGGCGTCGTTCGACGGCTTCGCCGTGCTGCCCGCCACCGGCTTCGATTCCGCCGGCCCTGCCACGAGCGACCCCGGGTCCCCGAAGGGACCAACATGTACCGATCCCCATCACGACTGACCCTGCGCGCCGTCACGAAGCGGTTCGCCGACCGCCTCGTGCTCGACGGCGTCGACCTCTCTGTGCGGCCGGGCGAGCGCGTCGGCATCGTCGGCGACAACGGCTCGGGCAAGTCGACGCTGCTCGGACTCATCGGCGGAGCACTCGAACCCGACGAGGGCGAGGTGATCGTGTCGGCTGCCGGTGGCGTCGGCCATCTCGCGCAGACGCTCGAGCTCGAGGCATCCGCCACCGTGCAGGCGGCGATCGACGCCGCCCTGGCCGAGCTGCGCGACCTCGAACAGCGGGTGGCCGATGCCGAGCGCGCACTCAGCGCTCTCGACGGCTCCGAGCTCGCCGAGGCGCTCGAGGAGTACGGCGTGCTCGTCGAGCAGTTCGCCGCTCGCGACGGGCACGCGGCGAACCGCCGTCTGGGCGTCGCACTCGACGCACTGGGCGTCGGTCGCGTCGACCGCGCCCGCCGGTGGGCGAGCCTCTCGGGCGGCGAGCGCTCCCGCGTCGCACTCGCGGCGACCCTCGCCGCCGACCCCGAGCTGCTGCTGCTCGACGAACCGACGAACGACCTCGACGACGACGCCTGGGAATGGCTGCTCCAGCGGCTCCGCACCCACCGCGGCACGGTCGTGGCGGTGACGCACGACCGGGCGTTCCTCGAAGCACTGACCGAGGTCGTGTGGGAGGTCGACGCCCGCTCGGTCGCCCGCCACGGCGACGGCTATGCGGGCTACCTCGCGGCGAAGGCCCGCGAACGCCGGCAGGCGATCGAGGCGCACGCCTCCTGGACGGAGGAGCTCGCCCGCCAGCGGCAGCTCGCCTCGGCGAACGCCGCACGGGTGGACGCGATCCCCCGCAAGATGGAGAAGGCGGGCATGGGCATCGGGCAGTTCCGCATGCGCAGCCGCGACCACGGTTCGATGAGCCGCATCCGCAACGCCAAGGAGCGCGTCGCCAGGCTCACCGAGAACCCGGTCGACGCACCGCCGGAGCCACTCGCGTTCACCCCGCGACTCGCGACCGTGAGTGAAGCGGATGCCTCGAACACCAGCGAACCGGCCATCGAACTCGCCGCCGTGCGAGTCGGCGAGCGGCTGTCGGTCGACCACCTGCGCATCGACGCGGGCGAACGACTGCTCGTCACCGGACCCAACGGCGCGGGCAAGACGACCCTGCTGCGACTCATCTCGGGTGAGTTGCGACCTGACGGCGGCACCGTGTCGGCGCCTCGACGCATCGGGCACCTGCAGCAGGCGAGCACGATCACCCCGACCGGCGAGACGCTCGCGACCGCGTTCGCCGCGCGGGCGCGCGTCGACCTCGAGACCGGAGAGGCGACGCTGGGCGCCCTCGGGCTCTTCCGGCCCGACGACCTCGCGATCCCGCTGTCGGCACTCTCGTACGGGCAGCGCAGGCGTCTCGAACTCGCGCTGCTCGTGGCCTCGCATCACGACGTGCTGCTGCTCGACGAGCCGACGAACCACCTCGCACCGGCGCTCGTCGACGAGCTCGAACTCGCGCTCGAGGGCTTCCGGGGCACGGTCGTGCTGGTCACGCACGACCGGCGCATGCGGGAGCGATTCACCGGGCGTCGGGTGCGGGTGCGCAACGGCACGGTCGACGCCTGACGTGGGCGCGACGCGCGAACGCCCGACCGGAAGCCCGGCCGGGCGTTCACGCTGCGCCTATGCCTGCGGCGCCGTGCCTGCCGCCTGCCGACGACGGCGCAGCCCGACCACCGTGACGATCGCGCCGAGCGCGAGCAGCACACCGGCCGCCCACAGTGCAGCGGATGCCTCGGCGCCCGTGCTCGCGAGGTCGCCCTCGGCGCTGCCCGAGCCTGCCGAGCCTTCGCCGCCCGTGCCACCGCTGCCGCCGTCGGTCGGGGCAGCGCTCACCTGCACCGGCGCCCAGCCGATGAGCGTGCCGTCGGCGGCCTGCACGACGAGCCGGTGCTCGCCGGGTGCCGTTGCGGCCGGAACGACCGTCGTGAATTCGCCGCTCGCGTCCGCCGTGGCCGAGCCGAGCTGCGTGGGCTCCGAGTACAGCCATGCCCAGACCTTCGTGCCCGACTGCTCCTCGCCGAGGCCGACGGTGAACGGAACCCCGACGGTGACGTTCGCCGGAACGGTGACGTCGCCGCGGGTGGCATCGGTGAGCTCGGCCGGGTCGACCGGCTCCGGAGCGGTGCCGGGCTCCGGGTCGACGGGTGGTTCGACGCCCGCCTCGGTGACCCACTTGCGGCCGTCGTCCTTCTTCGTCACCGTGAACTCGTCGTATACGGCGCCGACCGGCAGGTCCGTCGTCGCCGCCGAGGTCTTCTCGGCGAGGTACGAGCGGTAGACGAGGGTGTCGCCCGAGACGTCGATGACCTGGTAGGTCGTGACGCCTGCACCGCGCAGCACCTGCGTGGCGTTGTTGTTGGTCCAGACGTTCTTCTCGTCGGACTCGAGGTCGTAGTGCTTGGCGCCCGAGTTCGAGACGATGTAGACCGGCCCGTCGGTGATGCCCGGCGTCTCGGTGACGTCGTCGTTGTTGTAGCCGCGCGCGTAGGTGTGGTCGTGGCCCATCATGACGAGGTCGATGTCGTGCTTCTCGAAGATCGGCACCCAGTACTCGCGCAGCACGGGCTCATCGCGCCCGGCCGAGGTCGAGTAGACGGGCTGGTGGAAGGTGACGACGTTCCACTTCGACGGGCTCGACTCGAGCACGTAGTCGAGCCATGCCGCCTGGAACTCGGTCCAGAGCTGCGAGACCTTCGTCGACGGGCACTCGGCGCCGGCGCAGCCGGGCAGCGCGTCGGGCGTGAGGAAGGTCGTGTCGCGGGTCGCGTTCAGCGTGATGAACCGCATGTCCTCGTAGTCGGTGAAGTACACGGTCTCGGCCGCGAACTGCGTCCAGTGCGCGAAGTACGCGGCGTACTGCTTCGCGACATCCGTGTCACCGACGGCGAGGTCGGCGAGGTCGCCCGTGGTCGCGGTGGTGGGGTTGTTGTGCGGGTACTCGAAGTTCGCCTTCCACGACTTCAGCAGCTTGTCGCCCGAGTACTCGTGGTTGCCGGGAGCCGCCATGACGTTCGTCGTGGCCGCCGAGGTCTCCATGCCCTTGAACCAGTTGAGCCACTCGGTCTCGTTGCTGCCGGTGTTGATGAGGTCGCCGGCGTGCACCGAGCCGATCGAGTCGGGCGCGGTGGCCTCGGCCTGACGTACGACCGACGGCCACGTGGTGTCGAGGCCGATCTGGGCGTCGCCGTAGTAGACGAACTGGAAGTCGGTGTCGTTCGGGTCGGCGGTCGTGAACTCGTGCCAGTCGCTCCATGCCCCCTCGAGGCCGACTCGGTAGGTGTACGCGGTCGCCGGGGCCAGCGCGTCGACGGTCGCCGAGAAGTGCTGCTTCGGGTTGCCGTTGACCGTGCCGGCCTCGTAGGCGTCGACGGTGCGGACGTCACCGCCCGCCGCCTTCCGGATCTGCACCTGGCCGCTCGTGTGCGAGACGTCGCCCGCGAGCCACGAGAACGACTGCGAGGTCTCGGGCGTCTCGGTCGGCGTCATGATGACGCGCGTCGGCGGCACCGCGACCGGCGCACCGGGGTCGCCCGCCGGCAGCAGCCGGAGCGAGGTCACGTCGAGGTAGATGTCGGAGCTCGTCGCGCGGTCCTGGTAGAGCGCGATTGCGACGGTGTTGGTGCCGTCGACGAGCACGTCGCCGTCGACCGCGAAGTGGCCGGGCGCGGGGTCGGAGGAGCCGGACCCCGCATACTCGACGTTGGTCGTCTCGGTCACGCGGTCGGCGTCGAACCCGGCGACGCGTTCGCCGTTGATCCAGACCACGGCGCCATCGTCGTAGAGCAGGTCGCCGACGATCGATCCGACCTCGTCGGAGACGCCGGCCGCGAGGTCGAAGGTCGTGCGGAAGAAGAAGGTGGGCACGTTCGGCGCGGCCGTGCCGTCGACGTACTGGTTCAGCAGCGTCTTCGGCGTCTGCGGGCCGACGGGGGCGAGCTTGCCGCCCTTGGCGCCGAAGCTGCCCTTCGCGGACTTCCAGGCGCTGTCGTCGAACCCGGTCGTGGTCCAGACCCGAAGGGGCGTTGCGCCGCGTGCGGGGTCGCTGCCGTCGTCGAGGTACTTCCAGGTCGTCGTGCCGGTCGAGATCACCGGGTCGGTGGGCACCTCGGTGGCGGCGAGCGCCGGGAGGGGCGCTGCGAGCACACCGGCGAGCATGGCGAGCAGCGCGGCCGACACTGCACCTCGCCTCCCCCAGCGCGTCGCGTTCTTCATCGTGGTCATGTGAGTCCTTCGTTGCAGGGTGGGGGCGGGCATGCTCGCGCGCGGCCCTCGCTCGCCGGTCCGGCGGTCGAGGGTCGCGCGTTGGATCCCTCCGTCATGCAATCGGGCGCGGATGTCGCAGAGCTGGCCCCGAGGCGACCACGAGGTGAACCTGCGAGTGCTGCCGGGCGTGTCGGGCCGTATTCTGAACCGGTGGAGCTCACGTTCGATGGCGAGATCTGGTACTGGCGGGGTCCGGCGCCGTGGCATTTCGTCACGGTGCCCGATGAGGAGAGCGCCGCCATCGAGACGGTCGCGGCACTCGTCACCTACGGCTGGGGCATGGTCCCGGTCACGGTGCGCATCGGCGGCAGCGAGTGGCAGAGCTCGCTCTGGCCGAAGGACGGCGGGTACATCGTGCCGATCAAGGCGTGGGTGCGTTCGGCCGAGCAGCTCGAGGTCGGCGACGCGATCGAGGTGCGGCTGACGCTGGGCGCCTGAAGTCTCAGCGGGCGGCCGCGACCTGGTCGGATGCCGCGGAGCCTTCGGATGCCGCGGATGCCGCGGAGCCTTCGGAGCGCAGGAAGCCGTCGACCGCCGCCGTGAAGGCCGCCGCGTCGTCGAGCCACGGGAAATGGGCCGCGCCGGCCTGCACCGTCAGTTCGGCCCCGGGCAGCATCGCGACCATCTCGGCGACCATCGCGGGCGGGGAGTTGAGGTCGGTCTCACCTGCGACGAGCAGCACCGGAGCCGCGAGTCCGGCGAGCGCCGCACGTGTCGACTCGGGATCGAACGCACCATCGGCGGCGAAGACGGCCGCCGCATCGTCGTTGCGATGACGTTCGTCGTCGGCCCGATGCGCCTGAGCCGCGGCATCCCACCGCCCGTAGATGAAGGGGTCGATCGCCTGCCAGTCGTCGCCCTCGCCCGCCACGATGTCCTGCAGCGCGGCGTACGCCGCAGCGAACCACGGCTCACCCGACCTGAGCCGCGCGACCGTCAGGCGCATCTCGGGCGTCACCGTCAGGCCGAGCGCCGCAGCACTCGGGGTGACGAGCACGAGCCGGTCGATGCGCTGCGGATACCTGGCCGCGTACATGACGGCGATGTTCGTGCCGGCCGAGTGGGCGAGCACGTCGATCCGGTCGAGGTCGAGGTGCTCGCGCAGCGCCTCGAGATCGTCGACGAGCCGGTCGCATCGGTACGACGAGAGGTCGGATGGAACGCCTGATGCTCCCGTGCCTCGGGGATCGAACATGACCAGCCCGCGGTGCGCGGAGAGGCCGCCGAGGTCGCCCAGATAGCGGGAGTCGTGCATCGGGCCGCCGGGCACGCAGACGAGCGGCCGCGCTGCCGCCCCGTCGGGGTGCTCGTGGTAGGCGAGTTCGGTTCCGTCGAACGCTGCGAAGGTGGGCATCCGACTGATACTCGCAGCTCCCGCCGACAGCCGTGGGAGTTCTCCACAAGCCGGCCGCGCACGGCGGCCTGCCGCCTACCGCGCGGGGTCGCCGTCGGCGTCGCGCTTCAGCCGTTCGAGCTCGGCACGGCGCTGGTAGTACTCGATCTCGCGATCGAGGTCGGCGAGCTGCTGCTCGGTCGTGCTGGGCTGAGGTGTCTGCGGCAGCTGCGCGCGCAACCCCTGCGTGCCGCGTTGCGCCAGGAGCGAGCCGATGCCCTCGGTGGCTGAGGTTCCGCCGTATTCGCGGCCGAGCATGAACCACAGCAGGGTGCCGATGAGCGGCAGCAGGATGACGAGGAGGATCCACCCGAACTTCGGCAGATGCCGCACCTGCCAGTCGTCGCGCATGATGATGTCGATCAGCGCGATCACCATGGCGGCGACCATGATCACGGGGAAGACGGCGAGCATGGCCGACAGCCTAGGGGCGGTACCGCCTCGAACGCGAGGCCCGCGCCCGAACCGACGACGCCTGCGCCGCGTATCGTCGTATCTGAGAGAACGCCAAGAGTCCTCACTTTCGGCGTCATGATCGCATCGCGACGTCATCTCTCCAGTGAGGCGGTACCCGTCGTCTCGACCTTCGATCCCCCCGGAGACCTGTGAACACCCGAGCTTCTGCGCGCCAACGCGCCCACTCCCCACTGCGCACCGCCATCGCCGCGGTCGCCGCGACCGGTCTGGCCCTGATCGGCGCGGTCGCCCTGGGAGCCGGCGCCGCAACGGCCGCCCCGGCCGCAGCCGCAGTCGCCCCGGCGACGTTCTGCCCGCCGCCCGGCGAGATGCCGGGCATCGGCAACGTGCCCGCGTACACCGACTCGAACGTCGCCGTCTTCGCCGGCGGCGATTACCTCGCAACCGGCAGCTCGGCCGAATCCGAGGGCCTGCTGCTCGTGCAGGGCGACGCCGTGTTCGACAAGACCAACGGCGGCGTGTTCAACGTCGGCAGCGTCGGCGTCGGTTCGGGCATCGTGCCTCCGGGCGGTTCGACGATGCTCGCGGTCGGCGGCGACCTCACCGTGGCGCCCACGACGAGCGTGCACGTCGGGGCGAACGTCGACGGCGGCGGCGCGGTCGCCGCGGGCGGAGCGGCCACGGGCGCCTTCGACCTGTACGGCGCCACCCTCACCGTCGACCTCGGCCGGGCCGCCGCGATGACACCGAACGAGGAATTCCAGTCGGTCGTCGACGACACCTCGACGACCCTCGGCGCGCTCCCGGCGACCGGCACGACGTCGATCGCCTTCGGGCGCGTGACCTTCACGGGCTCTCCCGGCGA
Source organism: Agromyces cerinus (assembly GCF_016907835.1). Classification (NCBI taxonomy): domain Bacteria; kingdom Bacillati; phylum Actinomycetota; class Actinomycetes; order Micrococcales; family Microbacteriaceae; genus Agromyces; species Agromyces cerinus. Next base: position 2,509,743 of record NZ_JAFBCT010000001.1, read on the forward strand.
CGCGATGCAGGTGTTCGACGTCGACGGCGCCGACCTCGCCTCGACGTTCGAGGTGTTCTTCGAGGCCATCCCCGCCGATGTGCCGATCCTGATCAACGTGACGGGCGGCGACGTGTCGTTCGCCCCGAATTACTTCTCGCTGAACGGCGAGCGCGTCGACGCCTTCTCGAGCCCGAACTTCGGCAACGCGGTATCACGCATCCTCTGGAACGTCACCGATGCCACGTCGCTGCTCCTCGGCGGCTCGAGCCAGTTCATGGGCTCGGTGCTCGCTCCCACTGCGACGACCGAGGTCACGGCGAGCACCAACGGCAGGATGCACGTCGGCGGGAACCTGACGTATTCGGGCGTCGGCAACGAGCACCACAACTACCCCTGGTCCGGCGGCGGCTCCCTCGGCTGCGGCGGCGGCTTCAGCGCAGCCAAGGTCGTGACCGGCGGCGGCGCCTCCCTCGTGCCGGGCGAGACGGTCTTCACCCTCGCCTACGACTACGAGCTCGACGGGCAGGCGGTCACCGGCACCCTGTCGCTGCGCGCCGACGGCACCATCGCGAACGGTCCGCAGGGCCTGCCCGACGGAACCGTGGTGCACCTCCGCGAGGTCGACCTGCAGGCCGTCCCCGGCGTGGAGTGGGGCACCCCGACGATCAGCCCCGATGTCGTCACCATCGCCTCGGGCAAGGTCGTGCACGTGACGGTCACCAACACGGCGAACACGAACGCACCGAGCGCCGTCGGCGGCTTCTCGGTCGCGAAGGCGCTCGGCGGTGAGGCATCCGCCCTCGTTCCGGGCGACACCGAGTACACCGTGCAGTACCGGTACCTGCTCGACGGGGAGAGCGTCACCGGCGCCCTGACCGTGCGCGCCGACGGCGTCGTGGTCGACGGCCCGCAGGGCCTGCCCATCGGCACGGTCGTCGAGTTCACCGAGATCGACCTGCCCGAGATCGACGGCGTCGAGTGGGGCGCACCGGTGTTCAGCCCCGAGACGGTGACGATCGCCGACGGCGCCTCGACCCTCGTGACGGTCACCAACACGGCGACGGATGCCCCGGTCGTGCCGACCCCGATCGACCCGACTCCCCAGACTCCGGGCGACGACGGCACTCCGGGCGACACGTCGGGTCTCGCGAGCACCGGCGTGCAGGCCGTGCTGCCGGCGCTCCTCGCGGCGCTCCTCGTCGCAGCGGGCATCACGGCACTGGTCGTGCGCCGCCGCCGCGCCGCCTGACGCGGCGCCCGACACCGAGCGGATGCCTCGGGGCTCGCCTGCCCCGAGGCATCCGCCCCCGTCGTCGAACCCGGGCGGACGGCGTCAGCGCGCGACGATGCCCGCGACCTCGCCGACGCCGCGCATGAACCCCTCGAGGTCGGGCTCGTCGGAGGTCGGCTGCAGCACGACCGCGTCGACACCGGCGGCGAAGTAGCGCTCGGCGACCTCGGCGACGGCCGAGGCGTCGCCGACTGCCGCCGAACGCTGGTCTTCGGGCATGTTCCACTGCGTGAGCTCGTGCGCGACGCGTGCCTCGGCAGCATCGCCGCCGAAGGCCGCCATGAGGTAGACGACCGCCTCGCTGCGCCCGTCGCGGCCCGCGGCGGTGCGCCCGGCGGCGATCGCGGCAACCGCCTCGGCCGCCCGCTCGACCGTGGTGCCGCCCGTGAGCACGGTGCCGTCGGCGACCTCGCCGGTCAGGTGCAGGGTCTTCGGGCCCTCGCCCGCGGCGTACACGGGCGGCGCCGCTGCCGGCGGCCAGTCGAGCTTCACGCGGTCGAGCTTCACGTAGCGGCCGTCGACCGTGACCTCGTCGCCGGCGAGCAGTCGCCGAAGCGCCGGCACGTACTCGCGCATGAGCGTGAGCGGTGACGCGACCCGGCTGCCGGTCTGCCCCATCCAGCGCTGCACGCCGTGCCCGACCCCCGGCAGCAACCGGCCCGGGAACATGCGCTCGATGGTCGCGATCTCCATGGCGGTCACGGCGACGTTGCGCAGCGGCATCGGTGCGACGCCGATGCCGACCCGCAGCCGCTCGGTCCACGCGAGCGCGGCGGCCGCGGTGGCGAACGCCGACTGCTGGAAGCAGTCCTCCCAGAGCCACAGCTCGGGCACTCCCCCGGCGTCGGCCGCCTCGACGGCGGCGCGCAGCCGCTCGGGTGGGAATGCGGGTTGGAAGATCGCTCCGATGCGTCGCATGCATCCACTCTGACAGCACCTGCAGACCTTGCGGCCGGGCAACCAGGTTCGGGCATGATGGGTCGCATGAGCGAATCCGCACCGGCCGTCGGCCAGGCCTCGACCACCAACTTCCGACTCCTCGGGCTGATCGCCTTCATCATCGGTGCCGCCGCCGTGCTGATGACGCGGTTGCTCAGCCTGGTCGCGCCGTTGATGATCAGCGCCGGAATGCCGTCGTACTCGCTCATCGCCGGCATGGGCATCTTCGCCAATGCGCTCTCACTCATCCTCGGCATCGCGGCACTCACGCTCGGGCTGGTCGTGCTCCTGCGCCGCGGCACTCCGAAAGGGTTCGCGGCCGCGGGCGCCGCCCTCGGCGGCGCCGAGGTCCTGAACGCACTCATCGGGTTCGGTCAGACCGCGTTCTACTCGTTCTACTGAACCGACCCCGACCTTCGACCCACGTCGAAACACTGGCGAGCGGATGCCTCGGCACCCGAGTCTGTTCGAGGGGGATGCCGCGGTGGCATCCGCGAAGGGACCGAAGATGTCATTCCAGGCCTACCTCGACAACATCGAGAAGAAGACCGGGCTCACGCCGCGGCAGTTCGTCGATCTCGCGACCGAGAAGGGCTACGGCGCGGGCACGAAGTCGGCGCCCATCGTGGCCTGGCTGAAAGAGGACTACGGCCTCGGGCAGGGCCACGCGATGGCCCTCGTGCACGTCATCACCAAGGGCCCGAAGATCAGCACCAAGCACGTCGGCACCGACGGCGCGCACAGCGACGCCACCGACACGCTCTGGCTCGACGGCGCGGCGACGAACCCCAACGGGTGACCTTTCGCCGGTTGCGCGTTGCAAGAGCGGTGTGAGGTGGGTCATGAGTTCCCTCGGAGACGGGAAGGGGCCAGCCGGATTCGGCTGGCCCCTTCAGGTTGTGCGTGCAGTTCAGTTGTTTCGAGAAGCCTCTGACTGAATGGCCTTGGCGAGGTCGCGGGGAATGCTCCACATAGGCCAATGGCCCGTCGGGAGGTCAACGACGTCGAGGTGTTCAAGCTTCGCGACTTCGGTGAACATGGGATGACCGGCTTGGGCCAGCTCGAGCACCTGCGCACTGGAGATCGAGCAACACACCAAGGACGTCCGGATCTTGCGGCGGGCGTCGTTGGTGAGCTCGATGGGCTGACGAAGCACGGGGCCGGGCTCGGGGACGGCTCGGGCCCGAAACTGCTCGAGGACCTCTGCGCTCAGGCCTTCCAGGCTCGCCTGCTGTGCAAGGACGTCGAAGGGCGGCAGCGGAAGCTCCTCCAACTCCTCCGGGAGGTCTGGGGCGAAGACACTTCCGGTCACTGCAGGGCCGGAGTCGACCCACACCACCCGGTGGACGAGCTCAGGGTATCGGTCCATAACGAGGCTGACGGGAGCGTTCGCCCCACTGTGGGCGACGAGAATTGCTGGCTCATTGCCGTGCTGAGCAATGACGCCCAGGATTGCGTCAGCCTGGGCGTCGAGGGTTTTCGTCGCACGCTCAGGATCGTGCGCGTCGAGACCGGGCAGTGTCATCGCGATGGCACGAGGGTGGTCGGTTTTCAAGTGTTCGAGAACGTCATCCCAGGCCCAAGCGCCCAGCCAGTGGCCGGCGATGAGAATGATGGTCGGGCTGCTCAGAGTGGTTGGCATGTCACAAATCTCGCAGGCCCTGCGGACAACGGTGTGTCACTATTTATGTCATGAATTTGCCTGGGGCTGAGCAGTGAAGCGAGCAGAACGGCTCCATGCTCTCTCAGAGATGTTGCGCCGCAGCGGCGCGCGGGGGGTCTCCGCCGAACGGTTGGCGAGAGAGTTCGAGGTGTCCGTGCGCACGATCAAGAGAGACCTCGATGCGCTGGAGAACAGCGGTGCGCCTCTCTGGTCGCGCCCGGGTCCGGGCGGTGGCTACGGAATGGCTGTCGGCGCGTCCCTGCCACCCGTCAGCCTGTCTCCGGCGCAGGCTGTGGCGCTCATGGCGGCTGTGTCCGCTGCGCCCGATGCCCCCTACGCTGATCTGGCGGCAGCCGGTATCCAGAAGATCCTGGACGTCCTCGATCCCAGAACCCGAGCAAGAGCTGACGAGCTGGCCCGCCGTGTGTGGGTCAACGCGCTTCCCTCGTCCTCGCGCGCGATCAAGTCGGCACTGGAGGAGGCGATGGCCGAGCAGCGAGTAGTCCGTATTCGCTACACATCGGGAGACGAGACCACGACCACCCGTGACGTCGAGCCCGTGCTGTTCGCCTCCACGAGCGGCCAGTGGTACTTGATCGGATGGTGCCGAATGCGCGACGCAATGCGATGGTTTGCCGTGTCGCGCATCGAGCAGGCCACCGTCACGAAGGCGGCCTGCAGCGGCCATACCATCCACGAGGTCGGAGAACCCCCCGCGAACGCCAGACCGGTACACGGTCGTGGCGAGTGAGCCACTCAATCAACCTCTGCGGTCAGTGCACCGAGAGGTCGTCGGGCTCGACGATGCGATCCTGATTCCACGGTTCGGCCCAGCCGAGCTCGTCGAACATGCGCGAGAGCACGAGGGCGGTGACTCCCCACACGACGCGGCCCCCCACCGTGAATGCGGGCGAGCGATACGCCTGCCCGCCGAAGACGTGCTCGGTATTCGCACGGTTCGCGGGGTCGAGCATCTCGCCGACCGGCACCCGGAACACCTCGACCGACTCGTCATGATCGACGGCGGCGACCTCTGACGGGCGGGTCCACCATGCCGGCACCGGCGTGACGAGGTGGTTGCTCACTGGCACGGGCATGGGCGGCAGCGTGCCGAGCGGCTCGATGCCGTCGACATCGACGTCGGTCTCCTCACGGGCCTCGCGCACCGCAGCGGCGACCGGCCCCGCATCGGATGCCTCGAGCCGGCCCCCTGGGAAGGCGATCTGCCCCGCGTGGCTGCCGAGGGTTGCCGCGCGGCGCAGCAGCAGCACGTCGAGGTCGCGCGCCACGGCTCCGCCGGTGTCGCTCGGCACGGAGTCGAGCACCCCGAAGAGCACGAGCACCGCGGCCGGGCGAAGGCCCGAGACATCCGCTCGGGTCTTCGGCCGCTCGGGGTGCCACTCGAGGCCGCGCTCGCACAGGGCGATGAGTTCGGCACGTGCATCGGCGACTACGGGCATGGCCTCACCCTATGGGCCACCGACGTCAGCGCCGCGGCTCGGCGGTCGACCAGATCGCCATCGCAACGAGCAACGGCTGGAAGAGCAGGCGGATGCCCCGTGCACGATCGGAATCGAGGCCGAATGCGGCTCGCTTCTCGGTGAACTGCGCGATGTTGCCCGGGAACACGGCGACGAAGAACGCCGCGACGATCCAGCCGATGCGCCGGCGCTCGCGGGGCAGCGCGACGAGCGCCCCGCCCAGTCCGATCTCGACCGCGCCCGATGCCACGACGACGCCGTCGGCATCCATCGGCACCCACGACGGCACTTGCGAGCGGAACTCCTTGCGCGCCCAGAAGAGATGGCTCACCCCGGCGAAGACCAGGCCCGCGGCGAGCGCGATCCGCGCGATCGTGCGGGGTGTGGTGCTCATGGGAACGTCGCTGCGTGCCATGTCGACCTCCGTGCGATGTGTACGCCCACCCTACGGCGTCGGCCCGCTCGTGGCGGGAGCCTCAGCTGCCCGCGACGGCTGCGGCCCCGATCACCGACACGGTGATGAACACCCAGTCGTTGATGATGTGCGCGCCCGCCGAGACCCAGAGGTTCTTCGTGCGGATGAATGCGAGCGTGAGCGCGATGCGCGCCGAGCCGATGACGACGATCGCCTGCACCCAGTTCCAGTCGTAGGTCGGCAGGTGCGCCGCACCGAACCAGACGGCCGAGATGATCCACGCGAGGATGATCGCGGTCTTGCGCGAGACGCCCGCCTTCGCGAAGAGGAAGTACATGAGGGCGAGGAACGGCAGCACGACGAAGATCTCCTCACCGATGAGCTGGATGCCGCTGCCCACGTAGAGCGCGATCGTGTCGACGACCCCGCCCGAACCGGCTCCTGCGATGACATCGTTCGGCGCCACCGGGAACATCAGCGAGACGATGCCGCCGATCACGAAGGTGAGCACGATGTTGAGCGCGGCGAAGAAGAACATGTTGCCGACGTCGACGAGGCGCACCCGGCGGAAGATCGCCGTCCATGCGCGACCGGCGACGAGGGCGAGCACGGCGAGGGGAATCGCGACGAAGAGCGCCCGGGGCAGGAGCGCGCCGAGGTTGTTCGCCGACGGAATGAAGATGAGCGCCGCGAAGCCGGCGGCCACGGCGAGCCACACGATGATCCACTTGACCGCCGAGAGCTCGACCGGCACCCCGTTGTAGTACGGGAAGTCGGCGCCGTCGCGGCGCTCGATGAGGCGGCCGAAGCGGTCCTTCTCCTCAAGGGGGCGCAGGGTTCCAGTGGAGGTGAAGCTCGCGGTCGTCATGCGGCAAGTCTGACAGAGCACGGGCGGGCGGGCTGCTCGCGGCACGGTGAACGCCCGACCCTCGACGAGGGTCGGGCGCTCACCGCATGGTGCGGCGCGAGCCGGAACTCAGCCCTTGCCGGGGCGCGTCGCCTCGATCGGGAAGCTCCACGCGTTCACGCCGTCACCGGCCGCCGCATCGCCCGAGGGCTGCTCGGCATACGAGACGAGGATCTGCGCGTCATCGGCGAGCGCCGAGCGGATGCCGGCATCGATCGGCACCGTCAGCGTGCCCTTGCCGGCGTCGACCTCCTGCTCGAACGACGCCAGGAGGCGGCCGCTCATGTCGGGTGCCCACGGCGGAGCCGCACCATCCGTCGGCGAGCAGGCCTCGAAGCCGAAGACGTCGCCGACGCAGCTCGAGGTCCACACCGGGATGTACGACGTGTCGCCCTTCCAGAGGAACACGCGAACCGTTCCGGCCTCCTCCGTGCGGTACGAAAGGCTGACCTTCTTCTGCTGGATCTTCACATCGGAGACGGTCATCGCTTCACTCGGCTGCACCCCCGAGATCGTGCCGCCACGCGTGGCCGACTGGGCGACCGTCTGCGGCGACTGCACACCCTGCAACGCGGTGTCGGGGATGATCGGATCGGCCGACTCGGTCGACCGGTCCGCCGGCGGCGCGTAGCCGTCGAGGTAGGCGTGACCCCATCGGTACGGCTCCGACTGCTGGCTGCCGAACGCCGACCACGCGGTGCGGGTCTGCCCGATGAAGTTCTGCGTGTCGGAGTCGTATGGCGTGACGTTCAACCCGAGGTACTGCGGGTCGACGTCGTTCAGCGCCGCATCGCCCTGGGGCACCGCGCTCGTCGGCCCGACCGCTGCCGGAAGCGCCGAGAGCGGCACCTTCACCTCGATGTCGTAGCCCCCGCCGGCGAACGTGCCGTCGGCCTGGCGTGCGACCTCGACGGCCACCTCGACGCCCTCGGCGTTCAGGCCGCCTTCGACCGTCTCGGCGAGCGGGCCGGTCGAGAAGCCCTGGTGGTTGTCGGCGTCGCGCGACCAGCACGGCCCGTCTGCCCCGTTGCCGTTGGCGCCTTCGGCGTCATCGGTGAACGGGAACATGCCGAGCTTGAACGTCGACGAGGTGTCGATCGAATCGCCGCGCGGATCGAGCAGCAGCTCCACCGAGTCGACCAGCCAGTGGCCGAAGCAGCGGTCGGGCGTCGACGCGGCGCTGGCCATGTCGTCGGTCACCCGGATCTGCGCGTACAGCGCGTCGTCGTACCAGCCGAGCCGGGCGACGCTGCCGTCACCGCAGTCCACCCCGTCGGCGGCGCACTCGGCGCCCTCCCACCGGGTGCCCACGTCGACCGGCTGACCGACGTAGAGGTCGTCGGCCGTTCCGTCGACCGTCGGCGCGGCATCGAGCTGCGGGATCACCACGGTCGGCACGAGGTACACGGTCTCGCTCTCGGACGCGACGCCGGCACCCGACATCGTCGTCGCCGTGAACGTGACCGTCCTGCTGCCGGGGTCGGCCGGATCGGTGTGGGTGACGATGAACGGGATCGTCGTCGTGTCACCGGGGGCGAGATCGGCGAAGGGCTTGCTCGCGGCATCGACGACGAAGCCCGCCGGCACTGCGAGTTCGACTGCGCCCGACTCGACCACGGCGGTGCGGTTGGTCACCTCGACCGGCACGGTCACCGTCTCGCCGGCGCCGACCTTGGCGACCGCTCGCGAGCGACCCCCGACGTAGGCGTCGTTGTCCTGGGTCCACTCCTCGTACTCGGCTGCGGTGCCCCAGCGGTCGAAGCGGCCCTCGACCGGCGCGACGAGTTCGATCCGCGTGTCGTTGTACGCGGTGACGCCGTCGCCGGCGAACTCCGCCGCGAGCTTGTAGACGGCGGGTGCCGCGTCGCTCGCGGGCGTGACGGTGAACGTGGCCTGCGTGGCATCCTCGTCGCCGATGCCGTCGACCTCGACCGGTTCGGAGACCTGCCAGCCGGCGGGCACGACGAGGCTCACCGTGCCGCCGCCCAGCTCGCCCTCACCGGAACGGAGCGTGACGGTCGTGGTGAACGGCTCACCGGCGGCCTCGTAGTACTCCTCGGCCGCGAGCGAGAACTCCGAGCCGAGGGGCATGCCGCCCGGGTCGGCGATGACGGCGCCGTAGAGCACCGCGTCGTCGTTCGCCGCGGCGGGCGAGGTGTTCGGCTGCATCGGCACTCTCGACTCCGAGACGCCGTAGCGCTGGCAGGTCGGGTCGACGAGCGCGGTCTGCATCGTGCGCGCCTGGGTGGGGTGCGCCCGGCCGCCCTCGCGACCGACCTGCGCCCAGGTCTTCGCAGACCCGGCGGCCTGGCCGGCGAGGTTGCCGTCGGCCCAGACGTAGGGCGACTCGTAGCCGGTCCAGGTGCCGACGACCGTGAAGGGGTTCGTCGCGGCGGGCACGAAGCCCGCGTTGCAGTTGGGCGCGGCGGTGCCGCCGGTGCCCGTGGTGAGCCCGCCGGCGAGGATCTTCTTGACCTGCCACGGCTCCACGGCGCCGACCCCGGTGAGCTGCTCGGGGAACATGCCCGGGTCGGCAGCGGCTGCCGCGGCCTCCCAGATCATGCGACCCTGCGCGTACTGGTGGTTGCCGTGGCCTGCCGCGAGCGACGGCGTGCTGCCGACGAGGATCTCGGGCCGCGTCTCGCGGATGATCCGCACGGTGCGGCTGAGCGTCTCCTCGGCGTCCCAGACCTTCGCGGTCAGCGGCGCCGAGGTGTTGTAGAAGAAGTCGACGCGGTCGAGGTTGAAGATGTCGACGGTGCCGGAACGGATGTGCGAGGTGCGGTCCTCGTTCTCGCGGCGGAGGCCGAGGTCGGGGCCGGCCTCGGGGCCGACCGAGTTCGAGCCGCCCTCGCCGCGGGTGGCCATGATGATGCCGCACCGCACGCCGTAGAGGTCGTTCCAGACGCCGCACGGCGTGGTGAACCCGGCGTCGTCGTCGGGGTGGGCCCAGATGCCCATGATGTCGATCTTCTCGCGGTCGGTCTCCGTGGCGATCGCCGGGTCTCCGGCCTCGAGCTTCACGGCCGCATCCGGTGGCCCCGAGCTGCCGTTGCCCATCGTCGCGGCGACGGCTGTGCCCTGGCCCATGAGTGCGGCGACGGCGATCAGCGAAGTGAGCAGGATTGCGTGATGACGTTTCATGCGGTCCTCCGTTGGACGCTCGAGACGACGGACTGCCGCCCCGATCCCCCTCAAGCTAGGGCAGGTTCGGTCACGTTGCAAGCATCTTCATTCAAATACGCGCAAATCGCGTGCGCGCAATTGCGCGCTCGCCGATCACTCGCGCACTGCGCCCTCGATCATGCCCTTGATGAAGTGCCGCTGCAGGAAGACGTAGAGCAGCACGACCGGCAGGGCGACCATGACCGCGCCCGCCGCGAGCAGGGCAGTGCCCTGCGTGTACTGCCCCTGGAAGAACGCGAGCCCGAGTGGCGCGGTGCGTACCGCGCCGTTGGGCGACATCACGAGCGGGATGAGGAACTCGTTCCAGGTCCACATGAAGACGAGCAGCACGAGGGTCAGGATCGCGGGCCGGCCGATGGGCACCAGCACCTGCCAGAGGATACGCATGGAGCTGGCACCGTCGAGGCGGGCGGCTTCGATCAGCGCCAGGCTCGAGGTGCGGAAGTACGTGCGCATCCAGTACGTGCCGAAGGCGATCGACATCGCGATCTGCGGCAGCGCGACCCCCCAGACCGTGTTGGTGAGTCCGAGCACCCGCAGGTCGAAGTAGAGCGGCACGATGAACGCCTCGGTCGGCACCATGATGCCGAGCAGGAAGACGTAGAAGACGAGCGTCGCCCCGCGGAATCGCATCGTTCCGAGCGCGTACCCGGCGAGGATCGAGGCGAGCACCGACACGACGACCACGATCGTCGCGACGACCACCGACGTCAGCATGTACTGGCCGAACCGGCCGATCTCCCACGCCTCGGGGAAGTTCTCGGGGTGGAACGCGCCGCCCTCGCGGGCGGCGGAGGCGTCCTTCGGCCCGAACGCCATGGTGACGATGACGCCGATGGGGCCGAGCACCACGAGCGCGAAGCCGATGAGCACGAGATAGTTCGCGCCCCGTTCGATCGGGGAGACCTTCATTTCCTGTCTCCGATCATGTTGACGACGCCGTTGATGGCGAAGACGATGATGGTCAGCACGATGCCGACGGCGGTGGCGACGCCGACATCCCCGAGTTGGAATGCGCGGCGGTAGATCTCGTAGCTCGGCACGGTGGTCGACGTGCCGGGGCCGCCGCTCGTCGTGACGTAGACGAGGTCGAACGTCTTGAGCGCGGCCACGATCGTGAGAGTGAGCGCGACCGTGATCTCGCCGCGAACGGTCGGCAGGGTGATCGCGAAGAACTCGCGCACCGGACCGGACCCGTCGAGCCGCGCCGCCTCGTACAGCTCGCGCGGCACCCGGCTCATGCCGGCCATGAGCAGCACGGTGACGAGGCCGGTGCACACCCAGGTGCCGATGAGCCCGACGGCGGGCAGGGTGAAGGTGTAGTCGCCGAGCCACGGCCGGGTCAATGAATCGAGCCCGATGAGCCGGAGGAATCCGTTGAGGGGGCCGTCGGGAGCGTAGATCTGCCGCCAGGTCACGGCGACGACGACCATGGCGATCACCTGGGGCAGGAAGATGACGCTGCGGAAGAAGCCGAGTCCCCGCACCTGCGAGCGCGTGAGCAGCGCGGCGAGCACGAGGCCGATCGCGAGGGGCAGCACCGCGTAGAAGAACACGAGCACGAGGGCGTGCCAGAACGCCTCGCGCAGGCGCTCGTCGTAGAGGATCTCGACGTAGTTGTCGAGGCCGACGAACGTCGACTCCCCCAGTCCGTCCCACTCGAAGAGGGAGTACTGCGCCGCGCGGCCCAACGGGAAGAGCAGGAATGCGCCGTAGATGAGCAGGGCCGGTGCGAGGTACGCCCACGCGACCCAGCCCGATCGGGCGGGGCGCCGAGTGGCGCTCCGCCCGACCGTGGTGGTGCCGTCACTCATTGCTTGCGACGAACTCCGAGTAGTCGGCTTCCAGGGTCTCCGTGAACTGCTCGGGAGTCGCCTGGCCGGCCAGCAGGTCCTGCAGCGCCTGACCCATGGTGTCGCCGAACGTCGGCGTCGCGTAGTCGAGGTACGGCAGCAGGCTGCCGTCGCCCGTGACGTCGCCGAACACCGTGAACACGTCGGCCTGCACGCCCGAGTCGGGGGCGAGTTCCGCGGTGCGGTTCACCGGCAGGTTGCCCGTCTCGGCGAGCACCTCCATCGCCTCGTCGCTCGTGATGAAGTCGAGGTAGGCCGCGGCGACGTCGGTGTTGTCGGCCGCCGAGGTGATCGTGAAGGGCAGGCCGGTGCCGCCGGTCGTCGCCGGCGTGCCGTCGCCCGTGTTCGGGATGAAGAAGCCGACGTCGTCGCCCATCGCGTCGCCGAGGTCGGCGGCGAGCCAGGAGCCGCCGATGAGGAACACGCCGTCGCCGCCTGCGAGGGCCTGCCATGCGGCGTCGTAGTCGGTGCCGTTCACGCCGTCGTTGAAGTAGCCGGCGTCGACCCAGCCCTGCAGCGTCGCTGCGGCCTCGACGTTCTCGGGCGTGGTCCAGCTCTGGCCAGCGTTGCCGAGTCCGAGGTCGGTGATGACCTCGGCGTCGACGTGGTCGCCCTGCAGCGGGCCGAACACGTGCAGCGCCGGCCACTTCTCGATGTTGCCGAGCTGCATCGGGGTCTCCCCTGCCGCCTTCGCCGCCTTCAGCGCGGCATCGAACTCGGTCCAGTCGGTGGGCACCTCGAGGCCGAGGCTCTCGAGCTTGCTCTTGGAGTAGAAGATGCCGACGACCTCGCCGACCTGCGGGAGGCCGTAGAGGCTGCCGTCGCCGAAGACCTTCGCGTCGTCGCTGTAGGTCGAGTACTGCAGCACCGACGGCGAGAAGCGATCGGCCCAGCCGTAGGCCTCTGCGTAGTCGTCGAGCGGCCGCAGCTGCTCGGCCGCGACGAACTGGCCCATCGTGTTGCGGCCGTTGTTGGCCTGCACGACGTCGGGCGCGTCGGCATCGGTGAGCGCGAGGCGAAGCGTCGTCGCGAGGTCGTCGAACGACTGCGAGTTGCGGTCGATCGTCACGTTCGGGTACTTCTCCATGAACGCGGCGTTGAGCTGCTCCATCTGCTCGTTCTGCCCGCCGCGCACCTCCTGGTCCCACACCGTGAGGGTGACGTCGCCGACACCCGAGATGTCGGTGCTGATCTCACCGGTGGTCTCGTTGCCGCCCGTGCTGCCGGTTCCCGGGGCACAGCCGGCGAGGGCGAAGACGAGCGCGGCACCTCCCAGGGCGACAGTGCTGAATCGGATGTTTCGCTTCATGATGTACCTCTCTTGTCGGGGAACGATCGCCGGGCTGCTGTGGCTCGGTAGTCGGCGAAGGGGAACGTGGATTCGGACCGGCGGCGGCCGGGGGTCTCGGGCAGCACCTCGGCGAGGAACGAGAACCGTGCGACGAGCTCGCGATCGCCGTCGCTGCGCGTGCGGTCCCACCAGTCGGCGAGGTCGCCCCATCCGGGCGCCGCGAGCGCACCGCCGGGGTGCTCGACGGCGAGGGCGGCGCACAGTGCGGCGAACGAGAGGCTCTGCTCGAGCGGCCATTCGCGCAACGTGCCGAGCACGAGCGATGCGCCGAACACGTCGCCGGCCCCGGTCGCATCGCGCCCCTTGGCGGGCACGGCCGGCACGATCACCTCTTCGCCGCGCGCCGAGTCGATCGCGACGGCGCCCTCGTCTCCGCGAGTCACGACCACGAGCGGCACTCGGCCGGCGAGGGCGCGCGCGGCGGCGACGGCCGACTGGGTGCGGGTGTAGGCCATGGCCTCCGACTCGTTCGGCGTGAATGCGAAGCAGTCTGCGAGGGGCTGCAGGTCGGCGGTGTCCCAGCGTTCGGAGGAGTCCCACCCGATGTCGGCGAAGATCTTGGTGCCCGCGCGCGTCGCGGGCCGCCACCAGGCGTCATCGGCGCGTGCACCGCGTGACATCGCGCCCAGGTCGGCGAAGGTCGCGCGGGCCGCGAGCCGGTCGCCGACCAGTGCGCCGGCGGGAACGGGCGACGCCTCCTCGCGCGTGATCATGCTGCGGTCGCCGCCCGACGCGATCGACACGGTGACCGGCGTCGGCCAGTTCGGCACCAGCCGCGAGGAGCCGAGGTCGATGCCCTCGTGGTCGGCGAGGAACTCCCAGCACCAGCGCCCGTAGACGTCGTCGCCGAGCGTCGTGGCGAGCGCGGTGCCGAGGCCGAGCCGTGCGGTGGCGACGGCGAGGTTGGCGACTCCGCCGGGGCTGCTGGCAAGCGCCTCCGCATGCACTTCCGTGCCCGGTCGCGGTGCCGCGTTCAGCTCGGTGAAGATGAGATCGAAGAAGACCGGCCCGGCCAGCAGCACATCGACGACATCGTCGGCAGCGCGTTCCGTCACGGATCCTCCTCGGGTGCGATCGCATGAACGATCGTCGATGACCTTTGACTGAACATACTCTCGAATGAACGCTCTTGCGTCAATTCGTGCGCGAAGTTGACTGCTACGCTCTTCCACATGCTCACAGCAACGCGACAGGCGCACATCCTGAACTCCCTGCGCACTGACGGCGAAGTCACCGTCGAAGAGCTCGCCGAGCAGTTCGGCGTCTCGCTCTCGACCATCCGCCGTGATCTCAACACCCTCAGTGCCGAGGGCCTGCTCCGACGCGTGCGCGGCGGCGGCAGCATCGAGCCCGACCAGATCCCGTTCACCGATGTCGAACGACAGCACCATCCCGAGAAATCGCGCATCGCCGAGAAGGCCGCCGAGCTCGTGGCCGAGGGCGACGTCGTCATCATCGACATCGGCACGACGACCGCACTGCTCGCCCGCCAGTTGCGCGGCCGGCGCATCACGGTCATCACCGCGAGCCTCGCGGTCATCGACGAGTTGCGCGACGACGACGTGGTCGAGCTCATCGTGCTCGGCGGAGCCGTGCGCAAGAACTACAACTCGATGATCGGCACCCTCACCGAGCAGGCGCTCGCGCAGATCCGGGCGACCACGTGCTTCCTCGGCACGAGCGGCATCCGGGCGAACGGCACCATCTCCGACACGACGGGCATGGAGGTGCCGATCAAGCTCGCGATGATCGAGTCCTCGCAGCGCACCGTCGTGCTGGCCGACGCCTCGAAGTTCCCGGGCGTCGGCGTGCTCAGCGTCTGCGGTCCCGAGCACATCTCGGCCATCGTGACGAATGACGACGCGGATGCCTCGACGCTCGAGGTGCTGCGCGAGGCCGGTGTCGAGGTGATGGTCGCGTGAAGCTCGCCATCATCGGGGGCGGCGGTTTCCGCGTCCCGCAGGTCTTCGAAGCCGTCTCGGCCGACCACGCACCCGTGCGCATCGACGAGCTGAGCCTCTACGACGTCTCCGAGTCACGGTTGCAGACGATCGGTGCGATCCTCACGAGCCTCGCCCGCGAGAAGCGCCACGTGCCGACCATCACGCTGACCACCGACCTCGAAGAGGCGCTCCGCGGCGCCGACTTCGTCTTCAGCGCAGTGCGCATCGGCGGCACGCGCGGCCGCATCCTCGACGAGAAGACGGCGCTCGACCTCGGCGTGCTCGGCCAGGAGACGGTCGGCCCCGGCGGCCTCGCCTACGCGCTCCGCACGGTGCCGTTCATGACCCGGCTCGCCGAGACGATCCGCGATGTCGCGCCCGACGCCTGGGTGATCAACTTCACGAACCCCGCCGGCATCGTCACCGAGGCGATGCAGCGCGTGCTGGGCGACCGCGTGGTCGGCATCTGCGACACCCCCATCGGGCTCATCCGTCGCGCAGCCACCGCCGTGAGCGGCACCGCCGACCGCGTCGACTTCGACTACGTGGGCCTGAACCACCTCGGGTGGCTCCGCTCGATGACCTTCGGCGGCGAAGACCTGCTGCCGAAGCTGCTCGAGTCCGATCAGTCGCTCGAGGCCATCGAAGAGGCCCGCCTGATGGGCTTCGACTGGGTGCGGGCGCTCGGCGCCCTGCCGAACGAGTACCTCTACTACTACTACTTCACGCGCGAGGCGACCGAACGCATCCGCTCGGCGCCGTCGACGCGCGGCGAGTTCCTCGACCGCCAGCAGTCGGCGTTCTACGCCGCCCCGGGCGACGACCCGCTCGCGACGTGGATGCGCGCCCGCCACGAGCGCGAGTCGAGCTACATGGCCGAGAGCCGGCCCGACGACGAGGAGCGCCTCGAGTCGGATGTCGACGGCGGCGGGTACCACGAGGTCGCACTCGACCTCATGGCCGCGCTCGCCACCGGCCGGTCGTCGACGATGATCCTGAACGTGCGCAACAACTCGCTCGTGCCGCAACTGCCCGAAGACGCGGTCGTCGAGGTGGGCTGCGTCGTCGACGGCGACGGCGTGCACCCCTGGCCCATCGCCCCCGTCTCGGGCGAGATGCTCGGCCTGATCACGCAGGTGAAGTCCGCCGAGCGGCTCATCATCAGCGCCGTGCACGAGGAGTCCCGCGAGCAGGCCTGGCGCGCGTTCGCGGCGCATCCGCTCGTCGACTCGGTCGGCGTCGCACGCTCGCTGCTCGACCGGTACCGCGAGAACTTCCCCGAGATCGGCGCCCTGCTGCGCTGAGACGGTGTCGGCGTCGGATTCGACGCCGACACCGTCAGCGAGCGGATGCGCCGGCTCCCCTAGCCCTGCAGCGCCGGCCACCAGGCCGGGTCGGTCCAGAGCGCGAGCTCCTGCTCGAGCGCGGCGCCCACGCGGAAGACGCTGGCGTCGTCGTACGTTCGGCCGACGATCTGCACACCCGTCGGCACGCCGTTCGGGGCGATGCCCGACGGCACGGCGAGCACCGGCACCCGGCCGATGACGTTGAACGGCAGGGTCATGAGCTGCGAGAAGACCGTGTCGCTGTCGGTCGCGGGCTCGTCGGCGGCGAGGCCCGTGCTCGCGACCGTCGGGCAGATCATCACGTCGTACTCGGTCATGATCTCGGCGAACGGCAGGTAGAAGGCCGACTCCGCGACGAGTCCCTCGACGTAGTCGCCGCCCGCGGCGGCCTTCGCCGCGAAAGCGCGCGTGTACGGCATGAGCTGCGCGGCGCGATCGGGGTCGCCCTCGACGATGCTCTCGATGAACGGCCCCATGACGGCGCCGAAGTGCGGCCACGCCGTCTGCTGCACCTGCTCGGGGGTCCACGGCAGCACGACCTCGTCGACGGTGGCGCCGGCGAAGGTCAGCGCCGCGGCGACGGCGCGGGTGTTGGCCTCGACCGCGGGGTCGACCTCGTAGCCGCCGAGGTTGATGCACAGGGCGATGCGGACGCCGCGGAGCGAGCCGACCGCGCCCGAGACCGCCGCCACCTCGCGCAGTGATGCCGCGTCGCCGACCCACGGGCCCGAGAGCACGTTCTGCAGCATGGCGACGTCGGCGACGCTGCGCCCCATCGGGCCGTCGGCGCAGTACGTGTCGGAGTTGAACGGCGCCATGCCCGGCACGCGGCCGAACGGCGGCTTGTATCCGACGACGCCGCAGAACGACGCGGGAATGCGGATGGACCCGCCGATGTCGGAGCCGGTGGCGAGCATCGTCGAGCCGGCGGCGAGCACCGCGCCCGAGCCGCCCGACGAACCGCCAGGCGTGTAGTCGGGGTTCCACGGGTTGCGGGTGATGCCCCACAGCTTCGAGTGGGTCACGGGCGAGCAGCAGTACTCGGGGGTCTTCGTGCGGCCGTGGATGACGGCGCCGGCGTCTTGGATGCGATCCACGATCGGGTGCGTGACGTCGGCGATGTTGCCCTGTTCGAGCAGGCAGCCGTCTTCGAGGAGGCGCCCGGCGACGGGCTGCTCGTCTTTCAGCATCAGCGGGATGCCCTCGAGTGCGCGCACCTGCTCGCCGCCCGCGAAACGCGCCTCGGAAACGAGCGCGGCGGCCCGCGCCTCGTCGAGCCACTGCTCGGTCACGGCGTTGATCGCGGGCTCGGTCGCCTCGGTGCGGGCGATCACCGATTCGAGCAGCTCGACCGGGGAGAGCTCCCGCTTTCGGAACAGCTCGGATGCCTCGGTGGCGGTGAGCCGATACAGATCCATGGAGTGGTGCCTTTCGTGCGTCCGTACAATGTACGGACGATACTGTTGCACGCATGGCTCCACGTCAAGAGGTTGAGGAGATTCGACAGAATCTGACCCGACGCGACCTCAGCTCGGCCGCGATCACGCTGATCGAACGCGACGGGCTCGGCGCGTTGACGATGCGGCGACTCGCCGCCGAACTCGACTGCGCTCCGATGAGCCTCTACACGCACGTGCGCAATCGCGACGACCTGATCGACGCGATCGTCGACGAGCTGATCGAACGCCTCGACCTGCGCGAGCCGCGCGGCGAGGGCTGGCAGCAGATCGTGTTCCAGACCCTCTCGGCCTACCGCGACCTGGCCGTGCAGTTGCCGAACTCGTTCGAACTGCTCGCGCTGGCGCCGTACGACACCTCGCCGGTCGCACCGCACCTGGCCCGGTTCGTGGCGGGTCTCGAGGCCGCCGGCCTCACCACCGAGCAGGCGCAGCAGATCCTCGGCATCGCCGACGCCTACGCCTCGGGGTTCCTCGTCGTGTGGGCGCGCAGCCGAGCTCGCAGTGACGCAGACGAGCAGTCCTCCGTGACCGACGGCATCACGGGCCTCCGCGACCTCGGCATGTTCGACCAGGGCCTCGACGCGCTGCTCGCCGGCCTCGACGCGACGCTCGTGCGCGGCATCACGCCGGGCGAATAGGCGTCCGCGGACATCTCACCGGTCGAGGAGCCCCGGGCCTGCCCGAGGCCGACCCGCGACCCGTCACTCGCCGACGAGCGCCTCGTCCCACCGATCCATGATCCAGTCCACGGTCTGCTCAGGGCTCTGCTCGCTGGAGTCCACCCAGAGGCCGACGGGCGGCGTCTCGCCGACCCATCCGTCGAAGGTTCGTACGGCGTCGGCGACCGTGCCGTCGCCGATCCATCCGTCGTAGGCGCCGCTGCCCCGCTCGGTGTCGCGGTGCACGATCGCCTCGACGCTCGGCCGCAGCACGATGAGCGCCCGCCGACCGCCGCCCATGCGGTCGAGCTGCGCGCCGACCCCGTCGCCGAAGATGTTGTCGACGTGCACGGCGCTGATGCCCGCATCGACGAACGAACGGCTGAGCATCGCGCCGTGCCGGTAGCGCAGTTCGAGCTGCGCGAGCGCGGCGTCGCTGGGCGGATCGCTCATGTCTTCGCGGCCTCCCACGACCATCAGCCAGAGCGCGTCGCCCTCGATGAACGCACCGGGGCGGAGTCGTTCGGCGAGCAGTCGACCCACGGTCGACTTTCCCGACGCCGGGGCGCCGACGATCAGGATCGCGGTCGGCCGGGCATCGTCGGTTCGTTCGGCCTGCGCAGTCATGTCGGTCAGGCTATCGAACGGATGCCGCGGCTCGCCCTCCTCAGCAGCCTTACTCCCCGGCGCTCGCCCACTCGAAGCCGTCGGGGTCGGCGAACGCCCCGGCGTCGCCGTTGACGCGGAGGCGGTGCGACCCCGAGCCGTCGGCGGCGACGCCCACGGTCTTGGCGAGCGCGCGGCGCTTGTAGAGGCCGAGTCCGATCGGGCTGCCCGGGGTGGCGAAGTCGACGTAGCTGCCGAAGCTCTTCGCGACGGCGAGTCCGCGGTCGAGGTAGAAGCGCTTGCTCGCGCCCACGTCTTCGGCGCCGATGAGCAGCACGAGGTTGTCGATCGTGCGGGTCGCCGGCCCCGTGTCCTTCTTCGACGCGGTGGCGACCTGCCAGATCGCGCCGTCGGGCGCCTGCACGACGCCGCCGAAGCCCCACAGCGACTTCTCGGCGGGCTTCAGCACCGTGGCCCCGGCCGCGACGGCCGAGTCGAAGAGGGAGGTGACGTCGGCCGGCTGCGACACGATGACCGACATGGTGAATCCGCGGAACCCGGTCGACGGGGCATCCGCCGCCCTGGTGCGAACCTGCGGCCCGAGCCCGAAGGCGTCGGCGTAGAAGCGCGCGGCCGCGTCGGGGTCTGCCACGTCGAGCGTGATCGAGGCGATGGAGGTGAGCTTGGTGGTGTCGATGTTCATACCAGCGACGCTATTCACCCTGATCGCCGGGCACTTCTTCGATACTGCTCGCTTCGAGTCCGAGCGCGCGTCAGCCGAGCGCGCGTCAGCCGAGCGCGCGTCAGCCGAGCGCGCGTCAGCGGAGCGCGCGTCAGCCGAGCGCGGCGATCGCGTCGGCGACCAACTGCCGTTCCGAGGGCTCGTCGTCGGCGGCCGGGGTGAAGCCCATGCGCACCACGACGAGCTCCTCCGACGGCACCATGACGACCTTCTGCCCGTCGTGACCGCTCATGTAATAGGTGTCGGCGGGCAGCTCGGGCCAGCGCAGGCTGCCGTCGGGCAGCATGTTGGTGCGGAAGCCCATCGCGTACCCGGCGTCGTCGGTCTGGTCGTGCTCGACGTTCGTGAGGGTCTGCGTCATCCAGCCTTCGGGCAGCAGTTGCTCGCCGTTCCACTCGCCCTCCTGCAGGGCGAACTGGCCGAGTGCGGCCCAGTCGCGAGGTGCCGCCCAGAGGTACGACGAGCACACGGGCGTGCCCGCGGCATCCGGTTCGAAGGTCGCCGTCGACAGGCCGAGCGCACCGAGGATCGTCTGCCGCGGCAGGTCGGCGCCGAGGCCGGTGCGCTCGGTCAGCACCGAGCACAGCAGGGTCGTGCTGCCGCTCGAGTACTCCTGCACCGAGCCGGGCTCGTGCTCGAGGGGCAGGCTCGCGACGTAGGCGCCCATGTCGGGCTCGAGGTAGAGCATGCGGGTGATCGGCGTGCCGAGGTCGTAGGTCTCGTCCCACTCGAGGCCGCTCTGCATGCGCAGCAGGTCTTCGACGGTGATGGCAGCGCGTTCGTCGGTCCACTCGGGCCGAAGGTGGTCGTCGCCCAGCGAGACGACGCCCTGCTCGACGAGCATTCCCGTCATGAGCTCGGTGACGCTCTTCGACATCGACCAGCCGAGCTGCGGGGTCTCGGCGTCGAAGCCGTCGGCGTAGCGCTCGGCGACGAGTTCGCCGTCTTTCACGACGACGACTGCGCGAGTGCCGAGCGCCTCAGTGTCGGATGCCGCGAGCTCGTCGCCGAACGCACGGCCCATCGCCTGCTCGAGCGCGGCACCCGCCTCGGGCGTCGGTGCGGTGGCCGCTGCGACGTCGGTGAACGGGTTGCCCTGCGCGTCGATCGCAGTGGCCTCGCCGAGCTCGGGCCGCTGGTCGGCCAGCGTGCAGCCGAAGCCCTCGGCGTACCAGGCGTTCTGGTGCGCGATGGCGCCCAGGATCGAAGCCGTTGCCGTGCCGGCATCCGCGTCGGAGTCGACCTGCAGGTAGGGCACGAGCGGGTTCGGCGGCAGGTCGGTGGCGGGGTCGTCGCGGCCGGCGACCAAGACGCCGGCGCACGCGTTGTGGGCGGCGTAGCCGGTGCCGGTCAGGAGGATCGGCTGCTGCCAGAGGTAGACCCCGGTGAACGCGGCGATGAGAACGAGGGCGGTGACGGCGACGATGACGATCACCCGGCGAAGGATGTGCACGAGCGGATGCTAGCAAGCGCGAAGTACGCCGCCGAATCCTGTTCGGTTTCCACAGTTGAACGGCCGATTCACCCTTCCGACGCGAGTCTCCTCCATAATGACGCTGCGACTGGCATCATCGTCCGGGAGCGATTGCGCACCACACAGCACCACGACCCGAGTAGCACCACGACAGAGGAGCATCATGACCGACCCGAACCAGCCGCAGGAACCCACCGTTCCGACGCCGCCCGCAGCGCCCGACCACATCGCAGCGCCGCCCGCAGCGCCCGCGGCACCCGAAGCTCCTGCTGCTCCCGCAGCGCCTGCTGCAGCCGAGGCGCCCGCCGCTCCGGCAGCCCCGGCCGCCCCGGCCTACACGCCGGCTCCTGCTGCCGCGCCGGCTCCGGCCGCCGCATACGGCGCACCCGCGGCCGCGCCGGTTCCCGGCAAGGGCCTCGGCATCGCCGGCCTCGTGCTGGCGATCGTGCTGCCCCTCGTCGGCCTCATCGTGAGCATCATCGCGAAGTCGCAGTCGAAGAAGGCCGGCGTGAAGAACACCCCCGCCACGGCAGGCATCATCGTCGGCGCGATCCTGACCGTGCTCGGCATCATCGCCACGATCGTCATCATCGCGGTCAGCGCGTCGCTCGTCGGCGGCGTCGTCGACATGTGCAGCGAGCTCGGCCCGGGCGTCTGGGAGCTCGACGGGGTCACCTACACCTGCGAGTGATCGCCACCCGCACCACCGCATGAAGCGCCGCCGGGCCGAGCCCGGCGGCGCTTCGTCGTTCTCACGGGTTCGCCCGTGCGAACTTCTCGTGCACGACCTCGAGGCAGCTCGATGATTGTGCACGGCGGCCGACCGGAGGATCCTGAGATCATGAGCGATCGCGAGGATTTCCTGATCTGGCTCCAGAGCGAGTTCGTGCGGGCCGAACGCGCCATGTTCGACGGCGACGACGGTCCGCGCCGCGCGATCTGGTCGGCGGATGAGCCGGTCAGCGTGCTCGGCGCCTGGCGCAACGCCTCGAATCGCGCCGAGCTGGTCGAGGCGTTCGAGGAGCTGTCGACGAGCTTCTCGCACTGCACCGACTACGCGTTCGACCTGATCGCCTTCGACGTGCTCGGCGAAGCGGCGTACACGGTCGGGTACGAGCGCGCCTCTGCCTCGATCGACGGCGAGCCGCGCACCTTCACCCTGCGCGCCACCCAGGTCTACCGCCGCGAGCCGGGCGGATGGCGCGTGGTGCACCGGCACGCCGACAAGCTCGGGTAGCCGCTCAGAAGCGCATCGGGAAGGTGAGCAGCACGACGAACCCGCTCACCGCGATGATCCCCGCCAGCCCCAGCATCATCCACGCCGCCACATGGTGCACGTCGCGCTGCGCCATCGCCGTCAGGAAGAGCACGAGGGCGAACAGCACGGTCAGCAGCGAGTAGTTGTCGCCGCGCTCGGTATCCTCGAGCGCTTGGGCGAATCGTTCATCGGCGACGGCCGTGAGCTCCGCGCTCTCCTCGGTGCCGGGCGGCACGTACTCGGCCATCGCGAACGGCCCTGGCTCGACCTCGCCGCCCGCCTGCCAGGCGTCGAAGGCGATCGTGAAGTGCGGCGTGAAGCGCGCCTCGATCTGATCGGCGAGCGCCGTGTCGCCCTGCGCGTTGGCGGTCACCCATTCCGCGTAGATGATCAGGTCGACGACCCGGGCCTCGCGTGCCTGGCCGTCGGCATCGCTCGCCTCCACACGGGCAGCGGATGCCTCGGCGAACGCGATCGCCCGCTCGCCGCTCCACTTGGCGGATTGGAAGCCGCACCAGGCGGTGAGGATGGCGGTCACCGACAGCATCGCCACGGCGACGATCTCGATGAACGGCCGATGGCGCCACCGCGAGACGGGTGCGCGCTCCGTCGACGCCGGGGGCGGGGCCTGGGCCGGCTCGATCGACGCCTCGCTCATGGTGCCCCCTTCGCCCCACCCGACACGGATTGCTGCTCACCATGGCACAGCCGTCGACCTCCGCGCCATCGACCCGCCGGGTCAGGTCATGGGCATCCCGCTCTGTCTCGACGCGTTCGGGGGTTTTCCCGATTCCCCGTGACGTCCGGGCTGCCTAGATTCGAGACATGCCGCTCGCCGTCTTCCTCCGAACCTGGCTCGTCTCCATCGTCGCGTGCCTTCCGCTCCTCGCGTTGCTGCTCGTTCCCGAGCTCATGCGCAGCCGGGCGGGCAGTGAGCAACTGCTCATGATCGGCACGTTCGCACTGCTCGCCCTCCTCGTGGCGGCGTTCGTCGCCGCCCCCGTGATGAGCGCGATCGCCGCCCCCGTCGCGGAACGATGGACGCCTCGGTCAGCGGTTCGGAAGACACGAGCCGTGTGGCGCTCACGCACCGGTCAGGCCTGGCTGACGCTCGGCGTGGCGGTGCTCATCTATGCGGCAGCACAGGTCGTCGGGTACTGGGTCGGTGCCGCGGTGCCGTCGGTGAGCGACAACCCGGCGTTCGGCACTGACGCGTCAGCGTCGCGCTGGCTCATCGACTACCCGGCCTATGCGTTGCAGGCTGTCACGATCTACGCGATCACGACGCTCGCCGTCGCCTGGTACGGATGGCGCATCCGCTCGCTCGCCCTCGCTCCGACTGGTGCCGACGCCGACGCACGGTCGCGAGACCTCGCCGCGACTCCGGTCGAGTAAGCGCGCCGACGCCCGCATCGAGACCGTGCGCAGTCGTGTCGTCCTCTGCCCACACTTCGGCACTTCGGCACTTCGGCACTTCGGCACTTCGGCACTTCGGCACTTCGGCACTTCGGCACTTCGGCACTTCGGCACCGCCGCGCCGGCGCTGACGCCCCCTGCCTTCGGGACTCGTAGGATCGGGTCATGGCGGCGCAGGAGTACCGGTACGACACCGAGGTCGTGCGGCTGTACTACGACTACGCCTCATCGGTGGTCTGGTTTCCCGACCCGATTCGATACGAGCAGAGCGGCCTCAGCTCAGCCCTGATCGCAGATCTGCAGGCGTGGAGGCGATTCCACGACGAGGGGCTCGACCACGAGCAGCAATGGCGGTCGCCCGATCTGCCCGCTCGAGCCCGTCAGGTCGGCCGAGAGCTGGCGCATCGGCTCGGCGACGAGCTCGGCTCGGCGTTCGAGGTCGAATACGACGTGTTCAGCCCGGCACCCGCGAGGTACAGCTCGCCGGAGCCGCCGACGAACACCGTCGCGGCCGCGGCGTTCACGGCACGGGCCGATGCCGCAAGAGTCGAGCGGGCCGAGCTTGCGAAGCTCGCCGCCGAACGAGACGCATCCGGCGGGAGCGGTGTCGGCTGGTTCGCAGTGATGCCGGGAACCGGGCAGCTGTTCGTGCCGCCCGAACAGCCTGAACCGCCCGAACGACCCGAACAGCCCGAACAGCCCGAACAGGACTGATGCGCGTGGTCGCTAAGCGGCGACCTTCGACGTCTTGCGCGCGACGCGCTGCGCCGCCACTCGTGCGGCGACGGTCTTGGGCGTCAGGTCCCCCGGCGACAGGGCGGCCCTGAGCGCATTGCTCTCGCGCACGGCGGCGTCGGCGTCGGAGACGGCGATGATCATCGCGACGATGAACGCCGCCGCCGCGAGCGGCAGGGCGATCGCGGCATCCGCCCAGTACACGTCGAACCAGATGTCGGCGAACGCCACCACGAGGGCGGCGGGGGCGACGGCTGCGACGAGGCCCTGCGCGAACAGCACGGCCGCGCGGCTGCCGATGAGGAACCGCTCGATGCGCTCGGCGCGCGTGCGACGCGGCTGCCCGTCGGCGATCCAGCGCGCGGCGGCGATCTCGCGCACGCGCAGCACGACGAGGTGAGCGATGAGCAGCGCTGCGAGCACCGCCATGACGACACCCGAGGTGGCGCTGAGCCAGTCGATGAATCGCTCACCCGGCTCGTCGTAGGAGAGCTCCTCGCACCTGCGGCACGGCTTGCGCATCACGAACGACACGAACCACGTGACGACCGCGAGGCCGAGGGCCGCACCGGTCGCGCCCGTGGCCCAGGTCAGCCACCAGGTGGTACGCGGAGCGAGGATCGCCGGGCCGGCATCGTCGACGGATGCCGCGCGGCGGCGCTCCTCGGCCTGTTCGACGAAGGTGTGACGGGACTCCCAGTTGGCGGTGAGCAGGTACGTGCGCCCGTCCCACCGGTCGGCTGCGGCGGTGAGCACGGGGGCCAGCCCGATCCAGGCGATCACGACGACGGCGCAGACGACGAGGCCGATCCACGGTGCGGGCTCAGCGCCTGCCTCGGGCTCCGTGACGAGCAGCATGACCAGCAGCCCGGCGCCCGCCAGAGTGACGAGGCCGGACCACAGCATGAGCTTGCGCACCACGTCGAGCGCCGCTCTCGCAACCCTCGATCTCCCACCGCCCACGTCGACGAATCGCGGCACGTACGCGGCGCGGTCATGCTCGGGGTGATCGTTCGGGCGCACCAAGGTCCTCTGAGTCAGGGCGATTCGGCTCGGCTCAGCGTACTGGGGTGGTCGCCCGCGTCACGTCTCCGATCGGCGGGTGCCGGCACCTCGGTGCTTCCGTACCCCGATGCTCACAGGCCGGTCGTGCACGAGCTGAACCCGCTCGTCGCCGTCGAGAGCACGGTGCCACCGACACCGACGCTGCCCGACGCGCTCGTGTTGAGCCCGTTGATGTAGTTCTCGACGGCGGGCGACGCCGTCTGGCCCTGCGGGAGCCCCTCGATGCCGAAGTCGTTGATCGTCGGGTCGGTCGAGAGTTTCGAGAGTTGGATGCCCGTCGCCTGGAACACACCGGTGCCGCCGGCGGTCGTGTTGCCCGTGATCGACACGCAGACGGGGGAATCCGGGCCGGCGATCGAGCCCGCTGCGACGATGATGCCCGCGTACCCCGCATACCCATCGCCGATAGGCGCGAGCACGTTGTTGCCCGTCACCCTCGCCGTGGTCATGCCCGCGCCTGACGCTCCGACGAAGATGCCGGGGCCGCCGGTCGCGCTGACCTTGTTGTTCGTCACGCGTGCCGCGAGGGTCGCACCGACCGTGTTGAGCGAGATCGCGTTCGCGTTGATTCCGGCACATCCCGGCCGGCTGCCCGCGGCGATGACGTTGGCATCGAACTTGGCCGTGACGTTCGCCGCGCCGCCCGTGAGCACCGAGATCGCCTGGCAGTCGAGGTGGCGGATCGGCTCGGCATCCGTGCCGTTCGTCGACACGTCGACGTTGGCGTCGGCAGCGCCGAGCACCTGCATGTCGACGAACGCTTCGGGCTGCTGCTCGATGCCGCCGCTGCCGCCGTCCATGCGGTTGCCGGTCACCGCGACGACGTTCGTGAGGTTGCCGGGAATCCCGAGCGTCGACTTCGCGGCTCCCGCCTGGTTGCCGCTGATGAGCCTGATTCCGTGCCCGGAGCGGAAATCGGTGATCACGTTCGACGAGATCGTCGCCTTCGTGATCGTCGCGGCGCCGCCGGTGGTGCCGGTGGCCTGTAGCAGCAGCGCCGCCCCCGGTGTGAGCAGGTCGCCGGCATCCGAGATGCGGTTGCCGGTGATTGTCGCCGACGAGATGGTGCCGCCCGCATTCGTGATCGAGATGCCGGATGCCTCGTTCGAGGTGAGCACGCTGTTCGAGATGTCGACCGCACCCGAGAGGTTGGCATTCGACCCGTCGAAGGCGATGCCGTCTTCGCCGTCGGCGTCACCCGCCCCCGTGACCGTGCCGCTGAGGAACGAGAACCCGATGACGCCGACGCCCCCGATGCCGTTGCCGGCGCTGTTCTCGACGCGCATGTTGCGGAGCGAGACATCCGCCGTGCTCAGCAGCGAGATGCCGTCACCTGTGGTGGCGGCGATCGTGCCGCCCGAGGCATCCCCGCCCTGAACCGTGCTGCCGTCGCCCGTGACGTGCAGGCCGCCCGCCGTGCCCGTGCCGAGCAGCACGATGCCCGAGGGCGCCCCGTTCGAGGAGATTCGCCGGAACGTGACGTCGTCGGCCCCGATTCCGGTCAGCACGATCGAGAGTCCGGTGCCGGTCGTGCTCGAGAGCGTGTTTCCCTCGCCGGTGACGACGATGGTGCCCGAGAGGGAGGCGGCGAGCGGCACCCCGCTCGTCGTCGTGACGTCGAGGCCGCCACCGGTGATCGAGAGGGTGTGCCCGTTGGACGACCCGAACGAGACGCCCGGATTCGCGCCCGTCTCGAGGTGCTTCGACTCTCCCGAGAACACGGTCGCGCCGCCGGTGTTGTTCGCGACGACGACGCCGCCGCCCGCGTCGCTGCCGTCGGTGATCGACCCCGAGAGCGTGACGGTGCCGCCGGTGCGGCTCTGGATGTCGACACTCGTGGTTGCGGGTCCGTCGGTGATCGAGCCGCCGTACGAGATGTCGCCGCTGCCGCCGCGCACCCTGAAGGGGGTGGATCCGAAGGGCCCCGCGGAGAGCTCGCCGGCTGCCGCCGAGAACGTGCCCGCGCCGATCTCGTCGATGTTGATGCCGTACACGCTGCTCTTCGTCGAGGTCACCTCGTCGAACGAGAGCGACGAGCCCGACGACGCGCCGACGTGGACCGCCGGGCCGTTGGTCGCGACGATCTTCGCGGTCGCGCTCGCCGGCACGGTCACCGGCCCGGTCAGGCTGAGCGAGAACGCCGCCTGGGTCGAGTTCAGCGTGCGGATGTCGAGGTCGCCGAAGGTGATGGCGCCGGTCGTCTGCTGCAGCCTGACGCCGCCGTCGAACGAATCGTCGACGACGATCCGGTCGATCTGGCTTCCCTCGAGGTTGCTGCGCTGCGCGAGGAACGCCCACCCGGTTCCGGAGGTGCGGATGCTCACGGTGGCCGCCGGATCGAACACGATCTTCGCGCTGTCGTTGACGACGACGCCGAGGCCGATGACGTCGACCTCGAGGTCGCCGATCGTGTTCGTACCTGTCGCGTCCTGCAACGCGAGCCCGATGCCGCCGGCGACCGTGTCGACGATGCGCACGTCGTCGATGGTCGCGTCGCCGCCAGGGCCGGAGACGCCGATGCCGCCGCCCGCGGTGACCGGGTGCACCTCGAGCCCGGCGACACGGTTGCCGACGCCGAGGCTGACGACATTCGCTCCGCTCGTCGCCGTGATCACTGGTCGCTTCGCCGGGTCACCCACGTGCAGGGTGCGGCCGCCGACGACGAGGTCGGATGCCTCGCCGATGAGCTGCTGGTCGTCGTCGAGCACGATCGCGGTCGAATACCCGGTCGAGGTGCCGTCGCCGTCGAACACGAAGATGTCGTCGCCCGCGCTGCTCGCCGCCGCGGCCTGCGCGATCGTGTCGAACGGCTTGCTCCCGTTGCCGTCGTTGCCGTCGGCGGCGTTGTCGACGTACCAGACGCAGTCGCTGATGGCGATGGTCACATGCCCGGTGTCGGTCAGCGCCTGCACGGCGCCCCGGTCGGTGACCGTGTAGTCGAACCCGTCGGTGGCGGCGGTGCAGCCGACTGGTGGCAGATAGGCGAAGTCCCCGTCGGCCTCGAGGTAGACGAAGCCGCCCTGCTCGGTCACGGTGACACCGGACTCGATCGCGAGCTCGGTGCCCGGGTCGGCGTCGGTGTCGCCCTCGAGCAGGTTGCCCGCGACGAGGAGGTGCGGGCGGGAGAGGTCGATTGCGCCGTCGGTCGGGTCGTCGATGACGAGGAACGTGTTGCCGACGGCCGCGTCGGGACCGTCGAACGTCTCGTCGTCGGCGACGGGCGCATCGGCGATGCAGATCACCTTCACCGAGACCTGCGCGTTCGCGTCGCCGGGGGTCAGCGTGTAGCTGAACACGTCGTTCGCGTCACCGGGTGGCGCGTTGCAGTACTCGGCATGGGGTTGGTACGTGAGCCCTGTGCCGCCGCCCGTGATGACGACCGTGCCGTGCTCGGGCTGCACGACGCTCGTGATGGAGCGCGCGCCGCCATCGCTGTCGGTGTCGTTCGCGAGCACGTCGATCGCCGTGGCGGCGGCATCCTCGTCGACCGTGGCTTCGTCGTCGGCGGCGACCGGCAGGTCGTCGACACACGTGACCGTCACGCCGACCGTCGTCGTCGAGCCACCGGGTGCGAGGGTGTAGGTGAACTCGTCGATGGTCGTGCCGGGCGGGTCGTTGCAGAACCCGGGGTCGGGTTCGTAGGTGACGGATGCCTCGTCGCCGGCGATCACGACGGTGCCGTTCACGGGCTGACTGACCTGGCTGATCGAGATCGGCCCGCCGTCGATGTCGTCGTCGTTGACGAGCACGTCGACGGTCGTCGGCGCGGCGTCCTCCTCGACGGTCGCCGTGTCGGCGACCGCGGTCGGCGGCACGTCTTCGACGACGTCGAGCACGCTGATCGTGAACACCTGCTCGAGGCTGCCGCCGTACCCGTCGGTGCCGCGCACGCGGATCGAGTAGCTCGCCTTCGTCTCGAAGTCGAAGCTCGCCGCGGTCTTGAGCGTCGATCCGGTGATCGTGAACGCCGCGTTGTCGCCGCTGCCGGCGCCGCTGACGAGCGAGAACGCCGGCGTCGCGGCGGGGTCGTCGTCGACGAGGCCGAGGGTGCCGACGATCGTGCCCGCGGGTTCGTTCTCGGGCAGCGAATCGTTCGAGAGCGTGAGGGCGCTCGGGGCGTGGTTGCCGATCACGTAGCGCTGCTCGGTGCTGAGGCACGCGGTCGCGGCGCTCACCCGGCGCAGCACGCCAGAGGCGGGCGCGCAGAAGTACACGGGCTCGCCCGTCGTGGTCGGCACGACGAGCACCGTGCCGGCCGGCTTCGCGCCCGTGCACGACTTCGCCGACGCGAAGCGGCGCACCGAGCCGTCGGGCTGGATGCAGAGCGAGGTCGGGCCCGGCCAGATCGTGACCGGCGTCTCCTGCTTCGGACGGCAGTCGCCGGGGCTCGAAGCCGCCCGCATCAGCCCGTTCGACTTCTGCGCGCACGCATAGCGCAGCTGCGTCTCGGTGTCGGCCGCGAACGCGACCGACGGGGTCGCGAGCACGACGATCATCGCCAGCACCGTGAACAGCACGAGTGCGAGCCGAGTCGACCGGCGCGAATCCGGGGCGAGGGCAGCGACGGATTGCAGACGAAGCGCGTTGGACACGGGGGCCTCCTCGAGGCGGCACCAAGCCGTCGATCCGCGTTCGTCGGGTTCGATGCGGAGCTGTGCCAACACTCGACCCGTCGCGCACGTTCCACCAGACCCGAGAACGGGGGTGGCGCGCGGCTTCGCTTGACAACTTTACTGAGTCGACTCATAATTGAGTCAACTCACGAAAAAGGAGAATCCTCATGAGCACCACCCCCGATACCGCGAGCGGGCCGGTCACGTCCTACGCGAAGGCCCCCACCCGCACGATCACCGCCGGCGGCGTCACCTACGCCTACCGCGAGCTCGGCCCGAAGGGTGGCGTGCCCGTCGTCTTCTTCGTGCACCTCGCCGCGACCCTCGACAACTGGGACCCGCGCATCATCGACCCCATCGCCGAGGGCCGCCACGTCATCGCGTTCGACAACCGCGGGGTCGGCGCTTCCACCGGCGAGGTGCCCGACTCGGTCGAGGCGATGGCCGCTGACGCCTACACCTTCGTCCGCGCGCTCGGCTTCGACCAGATCGACATCTTCTCGTTCTCGCTCGGCGGCATGGTCGCCCAAGCCCTCGTCGTCGAGCACCCCGAGCTCGTGCGCAAGCTCGTGCTCACCGGCACCGGCCCCGCCGGCGGCGCCGGCATCGACAAGGTCGCCGGCGTCACCTACTTCGACATCCTGCGCGCGACCCTGACCCGCTCCGACCCGAAGGAGTTCCTCTTCTTCAACCGCAACGCCACCGGCAAGCCCGCCGCGAAGGCGTTCGTCAGCCGACTCCAGGAGCGCACCGTCGACCGCGACGCCCCGATCACGACGAAGGCGTTCCAGACGCAGCTGAAGGCGATCAAGAAGTGGGGTCGCTCGGCGCCCGCAGACCTCTCGAAGCTCACCCAGCCCACCCTGATCGCCAATGGCGACCACGACCGCATGGTGCCCTCGGTGCTTTCCGACGACCTGCACCGCCGCATCGCGGGGTCGGAGCTGATCATCTACCCCGACTCCGGCCACGGCGGCATCTTCCAGTTCCACGACCGCTTCGCGCCCGTGGCCGCCCGGTTCCTCGCGCGCTGACCGGCATTCGAATCACTCAGGAAGGCACACCATGACGAACACGATTCCGTTCACGAAGAAGGCGCTCGCGTCATCGATCCTGCTGTGGATGCGCACCGATCAGCCCCGCCAGCAGGGCATGGAGCACTGGAAGGGCCCGCACTCGAAGATCATCTCGGCAAGCCCGGGGCTCGACGAGTACCGGCAGCTCCACCTCGACGCCACCATTCCCGGTCTCTGGCCCGCCACGCACGGCGTCGAGACGACCATTCCCGCAGATCGCAAGATCGACGGGGTCGCCGAGGTCACCTTCGCCTCCGCGCTCGCGCCAGTGCAGGGCCGTGCGCAGACCAAGCTCGCGTTCCAAGACGAGGTGAACGTGTTCCGGCGCACCCTGATGTACGCCGGCCCGCCGAACTCCACCCGCTGGTACGAGCGAAACGGCGACACGGGGTCACGTGCCCTCGTCTACGTCAGGCGACGCGAGGGCGTCGGCACTCGAGCGTTCCGGAGGTACCTCACCGACAGCCTCGTGCCTGCGCTCACGAAGGCCGCACCCGTGACCGAGCTGCGCACCCAGGTCTTCATGCCCTGGAACGAGAAGCTCTGGAACACCCCCGACGTCGCCCACGACAATCCCGCCGACCAGCGGTTCCACGCCTCCTTGGTGCTCGGCTTCGCCGATGCCTCCGCGCGCGCGGCATTCTTCGAGGGCGACGCGATCTCGACCATGTCAGACGAGCTGTCGATGTTCGCATCGGCGGCGCACGCCTACAACGTCTCCGAGGCGTTGACATACGTGAGAGAGGGCCGAGTCCTCCCGCATTATGCTCAGAACTGAGCACAGTCAGATCGAATCCTGGAGGACGGAATGGCCTCGGTCACGGCACCGGTCGGGCGGCGCGAGCGGAACAAGCAGGTCAAGCTCGAACGCATCACGGCCGCCGCGCGAGAACTCTTCGCCGAGCACGGCGTCGACGACGTCACCACGCAGCAGATCGCCGAGAAGGCCGATATCGGCGCCGGCACCCTCTTCCTCTACGCCAAGACCAAGGGCGAGCTGCTCCTGCTCGTGCAGAATTCCGGCTACGCCGACGCCCTCGAAGAGGGACGGGCGGCCGCCGAGAGCCTGCCCGATGCGCTCGAGGCGGTGATGGCGATCGTGCGCCCGGTCGTGCACTGCAACCGCATCCAGATCGACAACGGGCGCACCTACCTGCGCGAGCTGGTCTTCGGCGACCCCGAAGAGCCGCACCACCGCGACGCGCTCACGCTGACCGCGCAGACCGAAGAGGCCGTCGCCGCCGTGCTGCGTCGCGACGACCGCCTCGGCGAGCGCGACGCCGCCACCCTCGCGCGCGTCGTCTCGGCGATCATGTTCGTCACCATGGCGGCGACGGCGAACATCACCCGCACCGTCGACGAACTCGTGCAGGACATTCGCGACCAGGTCGGCGTGCTGCTCCCGAGCTGATCGCCCGCTCGCGCCCGCGCAGGCCCCCCGAGTTGGGGGCAGCCGCACCCTTCCGGGCCGTGATGCGCGGTCGACAGGATGTCTCCATGGTCACTCCCGACACGGCACCGCCCCGCGACGAAACTCCGACGGATTCCCGTTCGACCAGCGCGGCCGTCTCATTCACGGCCGGGATCAGTGCGGTTGCGGCCAACCTGGCGTGGATCGTGGTCGCGCTGATCCCACAGGACTCCGTCGACGCCTGGAGCCTGCTCGGATGGGCCGCAATGACCCTGATCGTGTCGAGATCGCTCGCCGGGGTGCTCGCCATCGTGGCGATCGTCGCCGGCATCATCGCACTTCGCCGTCCGACCGGACGCGCTCGTGCCGGGGCGGGAGTCGCACTCGGGGCGATGGCTCTCGTCGATCTCCTGACGTTCCTCGTGTCGATGGCGTCGACGCTGCGGGGATGACTCCGGGCGATATCACCGCCTGTTCCTGCACGACGAACGCCCGACCCTCCGAGAGGGCCGGGCGTTCGTCTTCGGCCGGTTACGGTCGCTGATTCACACGGTTACGTGCGACGCAGCGAGGCGGTTACGCCGCCACCGGCAGCGTCACGGTCGCGCGGGGCACGGATGTCACGACGAACTCGCCGCCCGAGGCATCCACCTGCACGCCCTCGCCGTCGCCGAGCGCACCGCTCACGAAGAGGTCGCTGATGCGGTCGTCGATCTCGCGCTGGATCACGCGGCGCAGGGGCCGGGCACCGTACTCGGGCTCGTAGCCGCGTTCGGCCAGCAGCGACACCGCGGCATCCGTCACCTCGAAGGCGACCTCGCGCGCGGCGAGCCGCGACGCGGTGGCGCCGAGCATGAGGCGCACGATCTGTGCGAGCTGCGGCTCGTCGAGCTTCTGGAACAGCACGATCTCGTCGATGCGGTTCAGGAACTCGGGGCGCATGGCCTCGCGCACCTTGCCCATGACGCGGTTGCGCACGTCATCGGAGGAGCTGAAGCCCGAGCCATCCGTCGAGGCGACGAAGCCGAGTGCACCCGAACGCGACGCGAGGAACTCCGAACCGAGGTTCGAGGTCATCACGATCACCGTGTTGCGGAAGTCGACCGTGCGACCCTGGCCGTCGGTCAGGCGTCCGTCGTCGAGCACCTGCAGCAGCAGGTTGAACACGTCGGGGTGCGCCTTCTCGATCTCGTCGAACAGCACGATCGAGTACGGGTTGCGCCGCACACGCTCGGTGAGCTGCCCGGCCTCGTCGTACCCGACATAGCCGGGAGGGGCGCCGACGAGGCGCGACACCGTGTGCCGCTCGCCGAACTCGCTCATGTCGAAGCGCACGATCGCCTGCTCGTCGTCGAAGAGCGACGACGCCAGCGCACGCGCCAGCTCGGTCTTGCCGACACCCGTCGGCCCGAGGAACAGGAACGACCCGACCGGGCGCTTTGCGTCGCCCATGCCGGTGCGGCTGCGGCGCACGGCCTTGGCGACCGCGGTGACCGCGTCGTCCTGACCGATGACGCGCGCGTGCAGCTCGCCCTCGAGGTCGCCGAGGCGCTCGCGCTCGCTCTCGGTGAGGCGGTTCACCGGAATGCCGGTGGCCCGCGAGATCACCGCGGCGATCTCGGCCTCGTCGATCACGGTGCTCTGCTGGTTGAGCCCGTCACCCTGCTGGTTGAGCTTGTCGAAACCAGCGCGCCCCTTCTCGGTGGCCGCATCGAGCCGATCCTGCACCTTCGAGATCTCGTCGCGGATGCGCGAGGCCTCCTCGTAGTGCTCGGCGCTCACGGCGGCGTTCTTGTCGGCCTCGAGGTCGGCGAGTCGCGCGATGAGCGCGGAGACATCCGTCTTCATGCCGAGCTTCAGGCGCAGACGTGCGCCTGCCTGGTCGATGAGGTCGATGGCCTTGTCGGGCAGCACCCGGTCGGTGAGGTAGCGGGCGCTCAGCTCGACGGAGGCGCGCAGCGCGGCATCCGTGTACTGCACGCCGTGGTGCTCCTCGTAGGCGGGCTTCAGCCCGTGCAGGATCAGCACGGCGTCTTCGATGGAGGGCTCCCCCACGCGCACCGGCTGGAACCGGCGCTCGAGGGCAGGGTCCTTCTCGATGGCGCGGTACTCCTTGAGCGTGGTCGCACCCACGAGGTGCAGCTCACCGCGCGCGAGGCGCGGCTTCAGGATGTTGCCCGCGTCGGTGCCGCCGTCGCCAGAGCCGCCCGCGCCGACCACGGTGTGGATCTCATCGATGAAGATGATGAGCTCGCCCTTGTGCGCGGCGATCTCCTCCATGGTCTTGGTGAGGCGCTCCTCGAAGTCGCCGCGGTAGCGGGTGCCGGCGAGCATGCCGGGCAGGTCGAGCGAGATCACGCGCTTGTCGAGCAGTGCCTCGGGCACCGACTCCTCGACGATCGCGCGGGCGAGGCCCTCGACGATCGCCGTCTTGCCGACGCCGGCCTCGCCGATCAGCACCGGGTTGTTCTTGGTGCGACGGCTGAGGATCTCGATGGTCTGCTCGATCTCGTCGGCACGGCCGATCACGGGGTCGAGCTCGCCGTTCGCGGCCAGCTCGGTGAGATCGGTGCCGAACTTGTCGAGCATGGGGGTGTCGGATGTCCCGGTGCCCGGAATGCCCGAGGCATCCGTGTCGCCATCAGCACCCGGCATGCCCGCTTCGATCGTCTCGCGCATGCCCTGCGTGAGGGCCTCGGCGGTGACGCCGGCGCGCGCGAGCACCTGGCCGGCAGGAGCGTCTTGCCCCAGCACGAGCGCGAAGAAGAGGTGCTCGGGGTCGATGTAGGTCGAGCCGGCCGAGCGCGCCACCTGGTAACTGTGGAACAGCGCGCGGGAGGCGCTCGGGGTGATCGTTGCCGCGTTGATGTCGGCGGTGTCGCCGGCAGCGGGCAGGCGCGCCTCGGTCGCGGTGATGAGCCGCTCGGGGGCGACCCCGATGCGGGCGATCGCCTGCTTGACGCTCTCGTCTTCGACGATCACGCGCAGGATGTGCAGGGCGTCGAGCTCGGTCTGGCCGCGCTCGAGCGCGAAGCGTCCTGCTTGACGCAGGATGCCTTGAGTACGGGCGGTCAGGAACCGGCTGAGGTCGATCGACCGAGCCTGACGCGCCTGCTCACCCGCGAGATAGCGGGCGAGAAACTCGTCGAACGAGCTCGCGCCGGCTTCGGGGTTGAAGTCTTCGGGCACCAATCCTCCTGGAAGTTGAGCGGGGTACGCTCAAGTTCAACGCGGAGGGGGCGCGGGTATTCCCGCTTCCCAGCGCTGACGATCTGCGCCGCCGACGTGCACACCCTTGTCGGTCCGCACACGATCAGGATCGATAGCGTGGCGTGCCATCATTCTCTCGTGGCTGAACTCGTATACCTCGATGAAACGGGGTCTGTGGGGCGTGGTGCGCGTAGGCAACCCGAACTCACTCTCGTCGCTGTGGTTGTCGACGAAACAGCCGTTCAGCCACTAGCGGACCGACTCCATGCGCTCGCGATGGAACACCTCGGATGGATACCTGCTGGGTTCGAGTTCCACGCGCGGGAGATGTGGAGCGCGAAGGGTCATTGGACAGGCAAACAGCCCCCCGAACTGCTCGCGGCATTCGAGGCGGTCATTTCCACACTCGAAGAGCTCGACATCTCGGTTATCCACGCAACCATCGATAAGAGTCGGCTTCACGCACGACACGGTGGCACTTATGACCAAAACGCCTACCTGTTGGCTCTTCAATTTCTACTCGAGAAGCTCGATCGGTGGCGTACCCAGCAAGCGCTGCGGATCGTAATCGCCGACGAAGCTAAAGAGCACCAACTGCGGGCGGTGAAGATGGTGCGCGAGATGCAGACGTGGGCCGCAGGCGCAGTCCCCGGCCGGCAGCTCGTATCGATCATCGACTCGATGCACTTCGTGGACTCGAAAGACAGTCCAGGAGTTCAGCTCGCTGACGTCGTCGCATTTATCCTCCACCGACGGACGCTGGCTACCCAGGGACACCCAGATGCCGACTCCGCTGTTGCGCGGATGGCCACAGTCATCGCAGAACACACGCCGACCTGGCGGGCACCTTGGCCGAGCTAAATGGCCGCCGCTCGCGCAAGTTGTCGGGTGCCTGAGCGTGGAGATGCGTTCCTAGTCACGAACCTCCACAGGTGCGTGTCCGCCTCGTCGATTACGCGTGCGGCTGCTGTGATTCAGACGCCGATCGAGCTTGTCGAACAGGTCGGGCTACTCGGAAACGGCTCCGAGATCTCTTCAGGATCGCAGGCCAGCATTTCTCACGAGAGTCTGGCCGCAAGCCGCATTCGAATACGCAACAGTCGCACTAGGGCATATTTGACCCATGGCTATTCGGTACAGGGTGCTCGCAGTCGAATCGAGTGGCGGCGAGATTGTTCAGCTTCCAACCCGCGGCGTGACCGCGATTGTTGGTGGAAACAATGCTGGCAAGTCGCAGATGCTCCGCGACATTATGGCCAGAGTCAAGACCGGGCAACCGGGCGTCGCTGTGGTCACATTGGCAGATATGAGCGCCGAAAGGCCATCCGGCACCGCAACTGAGGTCGAGAGCTGGCTTGAAGGACACGCTTACCGTGCCAATCAATCCCTCGAACGGGTTGGACGCTATGCAGCCTCGCCCGGCCAATCCGGGCATACGGTGGCCGAGATCATGGGCTGGTTTCCCCATCAGTACGGCGGGCCAGATGATCCGTACCTCGGAAATATCCCAGACTTTTTTGTGCGGCAGACCTCTGCTGGAGGCTTATCGGACTACGCAGCAGGCGCGGTCGAAGCCAATGGCTACGCGAAGATCAATTCCCCTCTCGCACGCCTCCTGAGGGACGGTGAGCTTGAGGACGAGTTGTCCCGCTTGGTCGAAGAGACGTTTGGTCATGGACTTCTGCTGGACCGTATCAGTCCAGAGATAAGACTTCGAGTCGGGACGGTGACGGAGCCCGTTCCACCGCTTAATCGACCCACAGCAGCGTACGCAGAAGCTGTAGCGAAGCTGCCGACGCTGGATGCGCAAGGGGATGGATTCCGAAGCTTCGTTGGCTTGGCGCTCTTGATCATGGCAGATCGCCCAAACGTTCTGCTCATCGATGAGCCGGAAGCCTTTCTTCACCCGGGCCAAGCTCGTGCACTCGGTCGCTGGCTTGCAAAACGCGCCGTCTCACACGACCACCAGATAATCGTTGCTACGCACGACCGAGACGTTGTATTGGGCCTAATCGAAGGTGCCTCCACTTCGTCCGTGACTTTTGTCCGCCTCAACCGAGACGGAGACACGACTCATATGACTCAACTTTCCCCAACAGACGTCGAGAAGGTGTGGGACCAGCCGGCGCTGCGTTATTCAAACGTTGTTCAGGGCCTCTTTCACAAGCGAGTAGTGATGTGCGAGGGGGATGGCGACTGTCGCTTCTACGGTGCAGCGTTAGATGAACTCGCGATTGCCTCAGGGCAGCGGTCAATTGCTGACGATGTATTGTTCGTGCCTTCAGGCGGCAAATCCGGGGTTCCTCGAATGGCGGCGGCGCTCACGAGCCTTGGAGTTGAGGCACGAGCCATTCTGGATTTCGACGTTCTGCGGGTCAAAGCAGACACGCGTCAGACCGTCGAGTCATTAGGAGCGACGTGGACTCCGACACTTGATTCCCTATACACGTCGTTTGTTAGGGTGCCGAATGAACGTGGTCTTTGGCCAGCCTTGAAGAACGTGGGCCTCGCGGGTGTCCCGTCAGGGTCCTCATATACCGCGGCGGAATCGCTTCTCAGAGAACTTGGAAAGGTCGGTCTCTACATCGTGCCAGTGGGCGAGATGGAGGACTTCAACAAGACGCTCGGAGTTCATGGCCCGGCATGGGTCAGCGCGGCATTGGCCGCGAATACGCATGGGTCAGCGCAGGTTCACGACCTGGTCACACCGATCCTCAGCGCTGTGTGATTGATTGTGCCGCTCGCTGAAACTGATTCAGCCCCGGCCACAGTGGGACGGCGTCCTAGACTCACCTCGTGACCCACCCCCGCACCGCGATCACCGGCGGCACCGGATTCGTCGGACGCCACCTGGCCGAACGGCTCGGGCCCGAGGCATCCGTCGTCATCTCTCGTCGCACCGGCGTCGACACCAGTGATGTCGACGCACTGACGCGGGCGTTCGAGGGGTGCGACGTCGTCGCGCATTGCGCGGGCATCAATCGCGAGATCGGCGACCAGACCTACCAGCGGGTGCATATCGAGGGCACCGCGAACGTGATCGAGGCGGCCAAGCGCGCCGGGGTGCGCAAGGTCATCATGCTGAGCTTCCTGCGGGCGCGGCCCGACTGCGGGTCGCCGTACCACGAGTCGAAATGGGCGGCCGAGGAGCTGATCCGCGACTCGGGCCTCGACTACACGATCCTCAAGGCCGGCATGATCTACGGACGCGGCGACCACCTCATCGACCACCTCAGCCACACCGTGCAGACCCTGCCGGTGTTCGCGACCGTCGGCTTCCGCGAGAAGCCCATCCGGCCCATCCCGATCGACGACCTCACCGACATCCTCGTCGCCGCGATCGACGGACGGATGCCGCGTGAGACCGTCGCCGTCGTCGGCGCCGAGCCTCTCCTGCTGTCGAAGGCCGTGCGGCGCGTGGCATCCGTTCTCGGACGCCGCGTGGTCGTGGTGCCGTGGCCGGTGTGGGCGCAGTTCGCGCTCGCGCAGGTGACCGAGTGGACCATGAAGGTGCCGCTCGTCGCGAAGGCCCAAGTGCGCATGCTCGCCGAGGGCGTGACGGATGCCGCGCCGCCCGCGGCATCCGTGCCCGACGACCTGCTTCCCCGGCGCATGTTCACCGCGGAACAGATTCGGGAGAGCTTGCCCGAGGCGGGCGGGTTGGGTGGAAGGACCTGCGGGTCAGCCGGTGAACTCCGGGCTCAGTCTCCGAGCGAAACCTGTACCGGTTCGAACTGGAAGGGCCCGGTGCACTGGCCGAAGATCCCGGTGCGTTCAACGGCCACGGGGATCTCGAACTCGTCGTCGACCAGGGCGCGAGTGCCATCGACCACGACGAGTCGCAACGTCTGCACGGAACCGTCGCCGAAGACGCCCGGCCCAAGGTACGGCGCCTCCTGCGGCACGGTCCACTCGCCGCCCAGCTGGTCGACTCCGGCGGGCTCGCAGTCAGCACCGAAGCATGCCGTCACCAGTGCCGACTCCGGTGGTGCGGGGTCGAATTGGACCACGGCCGGACCGTTGTACAGATAGCCGATCGCCGGGCATGCGTCGAGCACCAGCCCCGGCATGCACCCCGTCAGGGAAAGACCAGCGCACACCGCGAGAGTCGCGCTCATGATCGCCCGGGATCGGGCTGTTCGAACACCCATGATCGGATACTGGCAGGGTCCGATACTCCGGTCACCGCCTCGCGCAAGACGTTATCGAGGAGATGCCGGAATGTGACCGAAACGCGACTCGACGACCGCGACGGTGAGTCGGAAGCAGCGCCGCCTACAGAGGGTTGACAGCACGCCGGCGGGCGGGGCTGATCCGTTGGGGGTGCTCGGGCTGCTCACCCCTCGCGCAATGCCGTGGCGATCGCCTCTCCCAGCACACGCGCGCCCTCCGCCGACGGGTGCAGCCCGTCGAGACTCATCCCCTCGCCGTACCGTCCGTCGGCGGTGCGCAGGCCAGCAGATGCGTCGACGAACCGCCATCCCTGTTCCGTCGCCAGGCCGTCGAGGCGCTCGTTGTACGCCTCGGCTCCCGCGGGCAATGCGTCCATCGGCGGGATCGATACGACGACGACCTCCTCGATGCCGACGACCTCGACGATGCGGTCGAGGTTCGCCGCAGAGTCTTCGAACGGGATACCGAACGCGACGTCGTTGGTGCCGGCGAGCACCACGAGCACGTCCGCATCGACCGGGCCGACCGAGTCGGCCATCATCGCCGTCGTCGCAGCCCACTCCGCCCAGCCACCGGCGAATGCGAAGCCGTCGTCCACGACGTACCTCGCCCACGACGCGTCGCCGAGGTCGCCCGCGGCGAAATCGGCGCTGTCGGCGTCGGTGATCGAGTCGCCGACCGCGGCGAACGTGCCGTGAGCGGCCAGAGCGGATGCCTCGGGCGAACCGGTGCCCTCAGCGGGCTCTGGCGCGGAGCATCCGACGATCATGCTCGCGCACGCGAAGACGACGACGGCCGCGCCGACCCACCGCACAGCCGCGCCGACTGCCGCTGCCGCTGCCGCTGCCCCGACCATGGGGCCAGTCTAGGAAGTCCGCCCGAAGCCGGCGGGTTCGGGCGGAAGGATCCGCGCGGCCCCTGACCCTTCACTTCAGCGGCGGAGCCGGCAGCTTCACGACCAGCCGATAGACCTGTCGCGTCAGCCAGGACGGCAGGTGCCGTCGGCGCTCCTCGTGCGCGACCCTCGCCCGCCGGTGGGGTCGAACGGCGCTCAAAGCGCGTTGGACGGGCTTCCACGGGTGGTAGTAACCGACGGGCTCCGATCGGTACAACTCGATCCGACAGAGGTGCTTGGTGCTGATGTAGCCGTACTGACGGGGGCTCACGAGCCGCACCGGCGCACCGTGCTCTGGAGGAAGGGGCTCGCCGTCGAGCCGGTCGGCGATCAGCACGTCGACTTCGAGCGCGTCCTCGAGCGTCACGATCGAACGGTAGTCGTCGAGCCCGACGAAAACGAGGTATTCCACCCTCGCGCCCTCGGCGAGCGCGGGCTCGATCACCAGCTGGTAGAAGTCGCGGAACAGCACGCCCTCCCATCGCAGCCCGATCGCCGACCAGCCCGCAACGCAGTGGAAGTCGGCGTCGACCTCGCGATGAGGCAGACGGGCCAGCTCGTCCAAGTCGACGGAGACACGGCGAGCGAGCTGCCCGCTCACTTCGATGTTCATTCCCTCGGGCGCTCTCGGCGGCGGACTCACCCGGTCGATGCCGAATCGGGGGAATCCGCGCACGGCACGCTGCCCGGGTGGAAGGTCCATGGATCGCCTCTCATGTCCATACGGTGATGACGTCTCTACGATCCTCGACGTCGAGATGGCCGTACGCGACCGGGCTCGCCGCAATGCCGCAATCGCAGGCCTGCGCGAACGCCGCGGAGTCCGGGCCAGCACCGACCGAGATTCAGTGCCGCACACGGATGCCGCGTCGAACAGCCTGACCTACCGTGTCGGCATGACCTCTGAATCCGGCGCCGACAGCGCGCCCGAACTGCAATCGCGTCGTCGTGCGCGAACCCCGCTGTGGGCGCGCATCGCGGTGCCCGCCCTCGCCTTCGCGGGCATGGCCGCCCTGATCACCGGCGTCGTGACGGCCGGCGCGCAGCCACCGGCGACCGTCGAGTCCGCGTGCCGGTCGGCGATCGAGGCCAAGCTGGAATCGCGCGGACATTCCGACATCGATGTGAGCCGCGCGTTGCGGGTCACCGAGGCCGACGGCGCGCAGCGGGTGTCGGGCTCCGTCGTCTCCTCAGACGACTCGGGCCGCGTGCGCCACATTGCTCTCCGCTGCGTCGTGCGTGATCAGGGCGAGTCGATGCGGGTCGTCAGCGCGCGCGTGTCTCCTTGAGCTGACTGGCACGCCTCGATCTCTTCGGGTCGGGGAATCCGCACTCGACCGCGCACCGCGCCCAGGCGCATCATTGCCTCCATGACGACGCTCAGTCTCCCGCTCACGCGAAGCGGTCGCGAGCAGCCCGGATCTCTTGGGCGAAGCGCGCTGCGCCATAGCAGCGCACCTTCAGCACCGACTCGGGCGTCGTGACCGCCACGATCTTCGTGAAGAAACCCCAGAGCACCGTCACGTCGGTGATCTGCGCGAGAGGAATGCTGACGTCGAGCTCCCCCGACTGCATGAAGCGGTTCACGCCGTTCGGCGAGAAGCTCACGGCCTTCGTGGTGAGGGTGACCCAGCCGCCCACCCACAATCCGCCCAGCGCCGCGCGGAGGATCGGAATCGACGGCATCGTCACATTGACCGTCACGTCTTCGATCAGCGCGTTGGCGATCTTCCTCTTGAGCACCTCTTCGTGCATACGGCCATTGTCACGGCGGTCGGCGGTCGGGTCCAGAGCACGGCGCCCGATCGACCGTGGATCTTCGAACGGACTGCCGACGAGCGTCAGGCGGCGCGCCCCATCGTGGCCTCGCGCAGCGCATCGAGCACCGTCTGCAGCGCGGGCGAGTCCGCCTGGCTGCGGCGGTGCACCGCCGAGACACCACGGGTCGACGCGGGGCGCACGGTCGGGATCGCGACGAGATCGGGATGCAGCGGCGGCCGCCCCATGCGCGGCACGAGCGCGACCCCGAGGCCCGCACGCACGAGCTCGAGGTGGTTCTCGAACTCCATCGACTCGTGCACGATGCGCGGCGCGTTCGAGACGCCGTCGAACAACCGCCGCAGCCACTGCCGGCAGATCGTCGAGTCGAAGGTCGCGATCCACTCCTCCTCGGCCAGGTCGGTCGGGGTCAGTTCGGTTCGGTCGGCGAGCGCGTGGTCGCGCCGCAGGATCACGTCCGCGACATCCGTGAACAGAGGCGTCTCGACGAGGGGCTCGGGCATGGCGAGGGCCACCCCGCCCCAGCGGTGCACGATGCCGAGGTCGCGCTGACCCGAGGCGACGAGCGCGATGGTCTCCCACGGCTCGCTCTCGCGGAGCGGCACCCGCAGCTCGGGATGCTCGTCGCGCAGGCGCGGGAGCACGTCGGTGAGGATGCCGCGCACCGCGG
The DNA here is from genome assembly GCF_016907835.1 of Agromyces cerinus. NCBI lineage: Bacteria > Bacillati > Actinomycetota > Actinomycetes > Micrococcales > Microbacteriaceae > Agromyces > Agromyces cerinus. The sequence continues at coordinate 2,553,342 of NZ_JAFBCT010000001.1, forward strand.
TCGAGAACGCGCCGATGCGCACCTCCCCGGTGACCCGGCGACCGGCGGCGGCGTCGGGTCCGGCCGCGCCGCCGGCGAGATGCAGGTCTGCCTCGATGCGCTCCAGGTCGGCGAGCACGGTCGCCGACGAGGTCACGAGGTGACGCCCGGCATCCGTCAGCACGACGCCGCGGCCCACCCGTTCGAGCAGCGCGATGCGGGTGCCGCGTTCGAGCCGCTTGATCTGCTGCGACACCGCCGACGGCGTGAAGCCGAGCGAATCGGCCGCCGCCGCGACGCTTCCGTTCGTGGCCACCGCCCGCAGCGCGACCACGGCTTCGAGATCGATCATGCAGCGATGCTACCGAATCAGGCAGAGAAATGATCGCTGGTGTTTCCGGATGCCGCGGGCGATCGTTGATCCATGACGAGACGCGACATGCTGCTGGCCGCCGTCGTGGCAACCCTGTGGGGCTTCAACTTCGTCGTGATCGACTGGGGCATGGCGGGCATCCCGCCCCTGTTCTTCGTCGCCGTGCGGTTCGGGGTCGTCGCGCTCGCGGCGATCATCGTGCCGCGCCCGCTCGCGAGTTGGAAGACCGTCGTCGGCGTCGGGCTGTTCATGTGCCTCGGGCAGTTCGGCCTGTTGTACACGTCGATCGCGCTCGGGCTGCAGCCCGGCATCGCGGCCCTGCTGCTGCAGGCGCAGGTCGTGCTGACGATCGTGGTCGCGGCCCTCGCCCTGCGCGAGCGCCCCAGTCGCCTGCAGACCATCGGCGTGCTCGTCGGCACCATCGGGCTCGGTGTCGTGGCCTTCGGCCGCGGCGGCGACGCCCCGGCCCTCGCCGTCGTGCTGTGCCTGCTCGCCGCCCTCTCGTGGTCGATCGGCAACGTCATCTCACGCCAGGCGGGCGTGGTCGCGCCCGCGAAGCGACTCGGGGCTCTCTCGCTGACGGTGTGGTCGTCGCTCGTCGTGCCACTGCCGGCGCTCGGCCTGTCGGCGCTCATCGAGGGGCCGGATGCGATCGCCGCCGGCATCGCGGCGTTCGGGTGGCGTCCGATCGTCTCGACGCTGTACACCGCGGGCCTCTGCACCCTCGTCGGCTACGCGATCTTCAACGCGCTGCTCGCGCGCAACCGCTCCGCCTCGGTGGTGCCGTGGGTGCTGCTCGCGCCCGTCGTGGCGATGGCATCGGCGGTCCTGCTGCTCGGCCAGGTCCCGAACCTCTGGGAGACGATCGGCGGACTCGTGCTCGTGGGCGGCGTCTTCATCGCCAATGCTCCGGGGCGGCGACGCGCGGATCGCTCGGCACCGCTGCCGGAACCGGTCTCGACTCCCTCCGGCTGACGTTCGGGTGGACCATGCAGGGCCCGCTCGTTTGCGAAGGCTCGTCGTAGCGGCGCGCCTCCTGCTACCGCACCCAATCCAGTTGGCGCTTGAAGTCCTGGCTGTCGTTGATGAGGCGAACGTCGGCGCCGGTGTCTGACATCACGTAGATGCTGTTGGGCAGATGTAGGAATTCGTCGTTGGACATACCCAACGCGAAGACGATCTCTTCGCCGCTCGGAGACCAGTCCGGTGCGAGCGCGAAGCCGCCCTCTGGATCCTCGAACAACTTGGTCAGTTCGGTACCCGTTGGCGATACCGTCCAGATGGGTCCGGTCTCCGAGAGTCGTTCGCTCGCGAACAGTATGCGCTCGCCATCAGGAGACCATCTGGCCCAATCCGCAGGCCGCGACGCGTCGGTCGTGATCGGGTGCGCGTCGGAACCGTCGACATTCACGACCCACAACGATCCGTCCGTGTGCGGGTCGGGGTCACTGTGCATGGACTGGTAGTACACGAGTTGTGTTCCGTCCGGCGAGAAATCCAGCGGAACATCATGCTGGGCTCCGGGGCGGTTGGTGACCCGGACGAGATCGCCACCGTCAGATGCCCGCGCGGTGTATATCCCCGTCCGGGCAGGATCTGCGTCGTCCCAACCCTCGAAGGCGATTCGTGACCCATCTGGCGACCACGCCTGCGGGACGAGGTTGAGGGTCGGGTCTGTCAGCGGCAGTCGCTCGAAATCGTTGCCGTTGAGGTTGACGGTCCCACCGGTGATTGGCGGCTCGATGTCTCCACCCGGCATGACCAGGATGCGGTTGTGCGCAGGTGACGCCCTCAAGATACAGCAGACTTCGCCCGGCTCGGTGAGCTGCCGCTCGCTCGCGCCGATCGCCACGAACATCGTCTGCATGTCCCCCGACGTGGTACGCGTGAAGTACAGCCGCCCCTCGAGCGGACGATGGTCTACGGCCGGACCAGATCCGTGGTCCGACGCGGGCGATGACGAGGCGGCCCGGGCTTCATCGCCTGCTGAACAACCTGCTGACGCGAGCAAGACGGCCACCATGACGATCAGGCTCCGCCTGGTCGATTCGACGTGCGACATATCTCGCTCCCCCCGAGCCAGACCATGGGCGGCCAGCGGAGCCTTGATGACTCGGTGCTGGCACCCGACGATTGTCTCATCGCTGGGCGGACACTGTCACCTCTTTTCCGAGTATTCCTCGTCATTGGCGAAACGTTGCCGAATCACCGCACCAACTGCGACGCCTCGTCGAGCCGCCCGAGCTTGTTCGGGTTGGCGATCGAGAAGATCCGCGTGATCCGGTCGCCCTCGATCTCGAAGCAGATCGCGCCGGCGAGCTCGCCGTCGACCTCACCGCGGATCGCGGGATGCCCGTTCACCCACGTCGGCCTCGCCTCGAACGGCACCGCGAGCTTCGCGAGACCGCCGAGCAGGTAGCGGGCGATCTTGTCGGCGCCATGGATCGGCCGGCGCGCGGCACCCTTCACCAGTCCGCCGCCGTCGGCGACGGAGACCACATCGGGTGCGAGCACGTCCATCAGCCCTTGCAGGTCGCCCGAGTTGACCGCCGCGAGAAACCTCGCGACGACCGCCTCCTGCTCGGCACGCTCGACCGTGACCCGCGGGCGACGTGCGGCCACGTGATCCTTCGCCCGGTGGGCGATCTGCCGCACGGCAGCCGGCGACTTGTCGACGGCCGCCGCGATCTCGTCGTACGGCACGTCGAACACCTCGCGCAGCACGAACACCGCGCGCTCGGTCGGGCCGAGCGTCTCGAGCACCGTCAGCATCGCGATCGACACGCTCTCGGCCAGCTCGACGTCCTCCGCGACATCCGGAGTCGTGAGCAGCGGCTCGGGCAGCCACTCCCCCACATACGACTCGCGCCGCCGCGACATCGTGCGCAGGTGATTGAGCGCCTGCCGGGTCACGATGCGCACGAGGTACGCGCGCTCATCGCGCACCTCACTGCGGTCGACCTGATCCCACCGCAGCCAGGACTCCTGCAGCACGTCCTCCGCGTCGGCCGCGGAGCCGAGCATCTCGTACGCGACCGTGAAGAGCAGGCCGCGGTGCGTCACGAACGGATCATCGGTCATGAGGCCGAGCCTACGACGTCGGCCGCAGCACCGGCCCGGGTGGCGAGCGGCGGCATCTCGCACGCATCCGCATAGCCCTCGGAGTGGATGCCGAGCGCCACGTTCATGCGCGAGCTCATGTTCATGAACGCGACCTTGGCGGTGAGCTCGATGAGCGCGGCCGGGCCGAGTGCGTCGAGCAGCGAGGCCGACAGCTCGTCGGTGACGGCGGGCGGGGTCTGGCTCATGGCCTCCGCGTACTCCATGACCTGTCGCTCGAGGGGCGTGAACACGGATGCCGCGCGCCAGTTCGGCACCTGCCGCGCCTTCTCCTCGTCGAGGCCCTCGTTGTGCGTCTTGTAGTAGTTGAAGTCGAGGCACCAGCTGCAGCCGATGTAGGCCGCCGTCGCCATCACGGCGTAGCTCGCGAGGTTCTCGTCGAGCTCGTCGAGCGCCTCGATCTTGCGACCGATGCCCATCGAGGCCCGCATCAAAGCGGGGTGGTGCGCGAGCACGCCCATCGAGTCGGGCACCCTGCCGACCATGCGACGGGCGGCGATCTTCACGACCGTGCCGAAGACGCCGGTGAGCTCGGTCGGCGGGATACGGGTCTGCGTGGTGGTCATCATGTCCTCCTGCGATCGTCGACGGCCGGGGTTCGGTTCCCGGATGATCCGTCGACATGAAGACACCGGATGTCGCGTGGTTGTGACATCCGGGTGCGAAGGAGTTCTCCGGAGCAGAGCTTGACCCCTGGACGCTCCGACAGAGTCAGGCGTATTATGAGATGGATCGAATACTGGGAGGTGAACCGATGAGCGCAGGTAGCTTGATCCGCACGGCTCGCAAAAGCCGTCGTCTGACGCAGGGCGCACTCGGGCGCCGTGCCGAGCTGTCGCAATCGCACCTCTCGCTGATCGAACGAGGCCACCAGAACCCGTCGTACGACGCGGTCGAGCGCGCGCTCCGCGCGACCGGGCATCGCCTCATCGCCGTGCCGAGCGTTCGCGACGACGCCGCGGCCGTTGCCGCCGACATCCGATTCGCAGTACTCGACGGTCGTGAAGACCGCGCGCTCCGGCGATTCATCCAACTCAGCGACAACCTGCTCGCGGAGCACGGAGCTGTGCGTTTCGCGCTCACGATCTCGGAGCCCGAATCCACGGGAAGCAAGCAGTGGGATGCCGCGATCGCCGCACTCGTGGCGCACCACCTGGTTGCCGAGGGCCTTCCGGTTCCCGACTGGGCGAACAGCCCGGCGCGTTCGCTGGGCCGACGTTGGGCGGTCGGTGAAGGCCCGTACACGCTCACGCCCGAGCTGCACCGGGTTCCGCCGGAGTTCCTGCGACGCGGCGTGCTCGTCGATGCAGACACGCTGGTGAGCGTGTGACCACCCGATTCGACCGCGACGGTCTGATCGACGGCCTTCGGCAACTGGTCGCAAAGCTCCACGAGTCCGACAGCCCGACCGATCTCCTGCCTGATCGTGCAGTGCGCATGGTGGAGCGGATTCTGCAGGTCGGCCTTCCCGAGGCTCCGACGGCACCGCCGCGACCGGATTTCGAAGGCTGACGCGCGCTGACGACAATGACGATGCGTGGAGCACCTGCGGGTCGGCGCCGACTCGTAGGCTGGGAGCGTGCCCCGACTTCATGCCGAGCCCGACCTCTCCAAGTGGGTGCCCATCACGGACTCCCTCGGATTCCGCGGGCGCCGCCACCGCAAGGCGGCGATCGGGATGCTGCTCTCGCAGGCCAAGGGACCCGACGCCGCGCCGACCCGCGCGGGCGGCGGGTTCAGCGCCTGGGCGATGAGTCAGGCCGTTCCGTTCCTCATGCGCAAGGCTGCAGGCCGGGTGCTCGTATGGGTCTGGAAGGCGGAGCCCGAACTGCTCGTCGTGATGGCGCAGGTGCAGGAAGCGACACCGCAGCTGCGGATGGCGCGGGCATCGATGCCGATCGAGTACGACGACACCGAGGAGTTCCGCGGCAACTACCTCGGCCTCGGCGAGAAGCTCGCGATGCCGCTGCCCGAGGGCGGCCGACCGCCGTTCGCCACGTACACGTGGGACCTCGGCACGCACTTCGTGAGCGTGACGGCCGTGTGCAGCGACCGCGAACGCTTCGGCACCGTCATCGGAGCCGTCGACGAACTCGCGCGCGGCCTTCGCGTCGTCGACGATCTCACCATCGGGGAATCGGCGCCCGTGCTGCGGATCGACCCAGCCTGAGTGCGTGCGACGCTGCCCGGGTCACCCCATCGCCGCGAGCACGGCGTCACGGTAGACGACGTAGCCATCCGGGGTGGGGTGGAGGAACGTGACCGGGTCGCCGGGGTTGGCACCGAGGTACGCCGGCGGCGCCCCGCCGACGCGATGCGCTCCGAACTCGACCGGGGCCCACACGACCTCTGCGTCGGCGGGTGCCGCGGTGAGGGCGGTCAGGGCCAGTTGGGTGTTCAACAGCTCGACGAGCTGGTTCACGTTGTCGGCGACCGGCGAGAGCCCCGGTGCGAACGGCACCGGATACCCGGTGACGACGATCGTCGCGCGCGGTGACCGCGCGTCGATGCCGGCGATGAGGGCACCGAGCTGCGCCGGCACCTCGCCCGAGTTGAGATAGTTGGCCGCATCGTTCACTGCCTCAGCGCAGGCGACGGGCGTCTGGCCGCTCGCGCACGCCGCGTAGAGCCCTTGCAGGTCAACGCCGTTCGCGCCCACCGTGACGGTCACGAGTGTCGTGCCGCGGTTGACCTGTGAGAGCTGGTTCGCCGTGACATCCGTGATCGTGGCCCCGGTGCATGCCGCGTTGCGCAACAGGTTCAGCTTGGGCTGGGCGTCGAGCAGGGCCGGGTATCCGGCCGGACTGCGAAGGCAGGCGTCGAGGTAGCTGCCACCACCCTGACCTGCTGCAACGGAATCGCCGAGCGCCACGTACTTGTCGACGGGAGATGAGGAGCCCGGTGCCGCGGCGACCGGACCGGCGATCCCGACGGGGATGGCCACGAGGGCGATGAGTGCCGCGACGATGGTCGCACGAACGCGGCGCTTGCGAGCGAGATCTGCCGTCATGGGCACACCGTAGACCCAAACCTGAGTTTCCGTCAGTCTCCAGTGCGGGGGTGGCCTGGCCGCGCCGTGCGCGCACTCGCGGCGACGGCCTGAATCGGCGTTGACGCGCCGCCGACGCGGGCGTAGACCTGAGGCATCCGAGAAAGAGGTGCCGTCATGGTGAAGGATCTGCTGATCACCCTCGAGGACCAGCCCGGCGAGGGGGCCCGCCTCGGCGAGGCGCTCGGGCGAGCGGGTGTCAACATCGAGGGCCTCTGCGCGATCATGGAGGGCGGTCGGGGCACCGTCCACATCCTCGTCGAAGACGTCGCCGGCGCCAGGGTCGCGCTCGAGGGCGCCAGCATCAGGGTCGACGCCGAGACCGACGTCATCGTGAGCCCCGCACTGCCCGACCCCGACATCGATACACCGGGCATCTTCGGCGGGATGGCGCGCGCACTGGCCGATGCCGGCATCAACATCTCGCTCGCCTACGTGGCCTCCAGGAACCGCGTCGTGCTCGCGACCGACGACAACCAGCGGGCCACGAAGCTGCTGCAGACGATGATGTAGCGACGAGCTCAGGCGAGCGGCGGGTACGGGTACTCGGGCGAGCGCCCCTGGAACTGCAGGATCGCCTCGTTGCGGATGCGCCCGCCCTCGATCTCGATCGCGCGGCTGATGGCGTCCGACGACGCCCACGCCTCCGGGCCCTCCATCACGGTGCGGATGAACGGCATCAGGGCTTCGCTGATCTCCCAGGTGGCGGAGTTCCACAGGAACGACGGGCTGTGGTCGACGGCGTAGTAGTTGGTCGATTCGCCGACCGTGAACATCGGCTCGGCGAACGTCGTCGGCCGCGCCCACTCGAATCCCATGCCGGCGTCGATCGAGACGTCGATGATGAGGCTGCCGGGACGGAAGGCCCCGACGTCTTCAGTTCGGAGGTAGGTGAGCGGTGCGTTCGGATCCTGCAGGGTGCAGTTGACGACGATGTCGTGCGCAGCGAGGAAGGGGGCGAGCGCGGTCGGGCCCTGGTCGCTGATCGGACCCTGTTCGATGTGGACCGTGCTCGCATACGGAGCGTCGGGGTCATGGTCGAAGTGGATGATGTCGGTCGACGGGATCGGCGACCCGACGGCGGCGGTGTCGCGGTTGGTGAGCACGCGCACATCGTGGATGCCGTGGGCGTTCAACGCGGTCACCGCCCCGCGAGCAGTCGCCCCGAACCCGATCACCACCGCGCTGAGCCGCCGCCCGTAGTCGCCCGTGGAGCCGCACAGTTGCAGCGCGTGGAGCACCGAGCAGTAGCCCGCCATCTCGTTGTTCTTGTGGAAGACGTGCAGCCCGAACCCCCCGTCGGCCTTCCAGTGGTTCATCGCCTCCCATGCGATGAGCGTGAGTCCCTTGTCGATGGCGTACTGCGTCAGGTCCCGGTCCTGCACGCAGTGCGGCCAGCCCCAGAGCACCTGGCCGTCACGGAATTCGGCGAGGTCGGATGCCAGGGGTTTCGGCAGCGTGATGACGTCGGCCTCCGCGATGATCGCCTCGCGGGATGCGATCGCGCCGACCAGCGGAGCGAGCTGCTCGTCGGAGATGCCGAACCGCTCGCCGTAGCCGCGCTCGACCATCATGTTCGACCGCAGGTCGGCGTCGATCCGCTCGAAGTGCGCGGGATGTATCGGCAGTCGTCTCTCGTCGACCTTGCGCGAGGTGACCATCACACCGAGCTTGAGGAGTGATGGGGTGGGCGTGCTCATGGTGGGCCTCCAGTTGTGCGGGCTGTGGCCGGTGTCGGCTCTGCGCTCGCTCACCGGCATCCGTTCATGGCAGATGCGAACCAACGGGTGAGCCGCCGTCTGTCGAACCGGCGTCCTGCTCTGAGGCTACCCCGGTGAGCGAGACCCGCCAGCGTTCGTAGGGGTTCAGCGGCTCGTGCACCTCGATGTACTCGCCACCGGGCAGGCGCACGATGCGCCCGGTCTCGAACCCGTGGAGCACGAGGTCGCGGTCCTTGCGCTGCAGGCCGAGGCACACTCGGCGGGCGACGGTGAAGCCGATGGCGGGTCCGATGAGCAGCGTGATCTGCAGGGCGAGCACCACGCCCTCGATCGTGAGGCTGAAGGCGTCCGCCATGACGTCCGCGCTGCCTGCGGCCCAGAGCGTGGCATAGAACACGAGGCCCGCGACGCCGACACCGGTTCTCGTCGGGGTGTTGCGCGGACGATCGAGGATGTGGTGGTCGCGGTGGTCACCCGTGATCCGCTCCTCGATGAACGGGTACACCGCCACGACGAGGAGGAGGACCGAGATCATCGCCAGCGGTGCGAGCAACGCGAGCGTCCAGGTGCGATCGAACGCGACGATCTCCCAGCCCGGAGGCACGAGCCGGAGCGCGCCGTCGAGGAACCCCGTGTACCAGTCCGGCTGGCTGCCGGCGCCGGCGTCGCCGGGTGAGGCCGGGCCGTACAGCCAGATCGGGTTGATCGTGACCGTCGCGGCGACCAGCATCAGCATGCCCGAGACGATCAGGAAGAGGCCGCCCGCGCGGGCCGCGGCAATCGGCAGGAGCGGGACACCCACGACGTTGGCGTCGGTGCGCCCCGGGCCGGCGAACTGCGGCGGCTGGTGCCGTGAGAGCAGCGCGACGCGCACCACGATGAGCGCGAGCATCGCGGGCACGACCACGAGGTGCAGCGGGTACAGCCGCTCGATGATCTCGCCCGGGAACTGGCCGCCGAACAGCAGGTCCTTCGCCCACGTGCCGATCACGGGAATGCCGAGCGTGATGCCCTCGACGATGCGCAGCCCCGTGCCCGAGAGCATGTCGTCGGGCAGCGCGTAGCCGCTCCATCCGCCCGCCAGCGCCGCGATGAAGGTCAGGAACAGGAGCACCCAACCCGCGCGTCGCGGCCGGCGGAACGCCCCGGTGAAGAACGTGACCACGAGTTGCGCGAGCACCGCCGCCGGCAGCAGGAGCGCGGCCCAATGGTGCGCCTGCCGGAGGGCCAGGCCACCGGGCACCTCGAACGAGACGTGCATGGTCGACGCGAACGCTTCGGAGACCTGCGCGCCGTGCAGCGTCGGATACGGCCCTTCGTACACGACCGTGTCGCCCGACGGCGTGTAGTGGAACATCAGCACCACGCCGGTGACGGTGATGACCGCGAGGCAGGCGAGCGCGACCGCCCCGAACAGGTTCGACCAGTGCAGGGGCACGACCCGGCGGCGCAGCTCCTGCATCTCGGCGGCGCCGCGCCTGCCGATGGCCGTGCGTGACAGGCGTTCCGACATCCGCCCCGTGAAATCCGTGCGTGGTCTCCGTGCAACCGACACGTCGTCTCCTCTCGTGCCTCCTACACATACGACACGGCAGGGCCCCGATCTGTGACAGGTCGGTCGGGGTCGGCGGCGGGTCGGCGGCGATGGCTATCGTGGTGGGGTCAACGACGCCAACCCCGAAGGACACATGCACCCGATCACCAGCACGTTCGAACTGCGGCACCTCACGGGCGCCGACGAGGTCGACTTCTTCAACACGCTCCCCTACGCGCTGAACCACGAGGTCGCCGCCGACCTCGAGCAGCGGCGGCGCCGACCGGAATGGATGTGGCTCGCGGTGCGCGACGGCCGCCTGCTCGGGCGACTCGCCCTCTGGAGCACAGCGGATGCCGCGGAGCCGATGCAGTTCGACATCTTCGACATCGATGACTCCCTCGCCGACGACGAGCAGCGCGCCGTCGGTGCGGCGTTGCTCCTCGCCGCTCGGGCTGAGGTGATCGACGGTCTCGCGACCCCGCCCGAGATCGCCCGCTATCTTCCCGCCGACTGGCGCGAGCACACTGACTCGCTGCAGGCCACCGAACTGCGCATCGCGCTGCTCGAAGCGGCCGGCGCCCGGTTCGTCGTCGAACGCCTGCGACTCGAGTGGACGCCGGCCTCCGGCATCCCGTCGCCCGACCCGCGCCTGTCGTTCCGCGACTTCGCCTCCGACGAGGAGATGATCACGATCACGACGCGGGTGCTCGCAGGCACGCTCGACGCCCACAGCCGCGGCGACCTCGAGGGCGCAACGCCGCGCGAGGTCGCCGAGCGCCAGTTCGACGAGGAGTTCGCCCGCTACACGACGCCCCGCGAGTGGTGGCGCGTCGCGACCGACGAGTCGGGTGAGCCGGTGGGCTTCGTGATTCCGGCCCGCAACAGCTACCACCACATCATCGCCTACGTCGGCGTGCTGCCCGAGTACCGCGGCGCGGGCCTCATCGACGGCATCCTCGCCGAGGGCACCCGCGTGCTCGCCGAGGCCGGGGCGCCATACATCCGCGCCTCGACCGATGTCGGCAACGTGCCGATGGCGGCGGCCTTCGCGCGGGCGGGCTACGCCACCTTCGAACGCATCATCAACCTCGCGTGGGAGGCGCCCATGCGCTGAGCGCGCCCAGCCTGCCCGCCGTCGCGACGGGCTCGGCTGGGCGTCGGCGGCCGCCTACGCCCAGCCCAGCTCCTGGAGCTTCGCGTCGTCGAGCCCGAAGTAGTGGCCGATCTCGTGCACGAGCGTGATGCGCACGCGCGCCCGCAGCGACTCGAGGTCGGCGCTGTGCGCCTGCATGTTGTTCTGGAACAGCGTGATGCGGTCGGGCAGCTCGCCGAAGCCGTAGACCCCGCGCGTCTTCAGCGGTCGCCCGCTGTAGAGGCCGAACAGTCGCGGCCGCTGGCCGAGGGGCTGATTCTCGATCAGGATCGCGACGTTCTCGACCCCGCGCACCATCTCTTCGGGCAGCGCGTCGAAGACGTCGCCGACCATGCGTTCGAAGTCCTCGTCGGAGATCTCGACCATGTGCCCATTGTGCTCGCTCGCCGGGCGGGCAGGGCCCCCTGACGCATTCCCCCGCTGCGCCACGAGCGAACCGCGTGGGTGTCGCCCGCAGGTGGCATGCTCACGGTATGGAGAGACCGACCCACGTCGCACTGCTGCGCGGCATCAACGTCGGCGGCAGGAACCCGGTCGACATGCAGGCGCTCGTCGAATGCTTCCGCGATGCCGGCTACGGCGAGGCGCGCACGCACCTGCAGAGCGGCAACGTGCTGTTCACGGCCGCGCGCGGCACCGACGCGAAGCTCGAAGCCGACCTCGAGCACGCCCTGCAGCAGCGCTTCGGCTTCGCGATCCCGACGCTGGTGCGCTCACGAGACGAGTTCGCCGTGACGATCGCCGCAGCGCCCGACGACCATGGGTCCGACCGGCTCCGCAGCGAGGTGTTCTTCGTCAAGTCGCCGCTCACAGTGGATGCGGTGCTCGACCAGATGCCCGAGCTTCGCGCCGGAGTCGACTCGATCGCACCGGGGCCCGGCGCGATCTACTTCTCACGCGTGAAGGCGCTTGCCGGCAAGACGCGCATCACCCGCCTGATGGCCATGCCCGTCTTCCAGCAGATGACGGTGCGAAGCTGGCGAACCGCCACTCGGCTGCTGCAACTGCTCGACGAGGAGCAGCCTGGCGGGTAGGCGTGCGGTGAGCGCTCCGTCTCGACGTCAGCGCGCCTGAGTCAGCGCGCCTGAGTCAGCGGCAGCGCGTCGCCCAGCACCGGCGCGAGCGCGAACCTCGCCGGCCCGAGGTACTCGCTGAGTTCGGGGCGGCCGTAGCGGATCGGCACCGGGGTCGTGCCCTTGGCCGGGTACATCTCGTACTCGTCGCGCAGCGTGCCGAGGAAGTGCGGGCCGAGCGCCGGCGCCGCGCCGGCGATGACGATCTCCTCTGGATCGAGCAGCGCGGAGCTGATGCGCAGGGCCCGGGCGAGCGCCCGAGCACCAAAGCCCATGCGCTCGCGCGCCTCTGCCGTCGACGCCAGCAGGCTCGTGTCGTGGTCGTCGAGCTCGTCGGTGTACGAGTCGCCGAGCATCGCGCTCATCGAGGTCGCCGACTCGAGGCATCCGGAGAGACCGCACCGGCACTTGGTGCGTTCGCCCTCGTAGATCACGCGAACGTGCCCGATCTCGCCGGCCCGGCCGGTGGCGCCCGACATGAGCGAGCCGCCGTTCGTGATGGCGGCGCCGACGCCCTCGCCGAGGTGCACGACCAGCCGGATCGCCCCGTCGTCGGCATCGACCGCCTCGGTGAGCGCTTCTGCGTCGACGTCGTTCACGACGGATGCCGGTGCGCCGATCACTTCCTCGAGGATGCGTGCGAGGGGCACGTCGCGCCAGCCGAGCTGCACGCTGTCGACCACGACTCCCCCGGCGGTGACACCCGGCACCTGCACGCAGGCGGCGAGCACTCGCGCTTCGAACCCCTCGGTGAGCTCGCGAATCGCATCGACGACGGTCGAGACCTCCATGCCGCCGGTGACGTCGTGTCGGCGGCTCGCGACGGTGCGGCCCGCGAGGTCGACGAGCGCGGTGTCGATGGCGCGCGTGCGCACCACCGCGACCACGACCAGATAGGCGTCGCGCTCGATCTCGAGACGGGTCGCCCGCTTGCCGCCGGTGCTCTCGGCTCGGCCGGTCTCGACGACGAGTCCCAGCGCGATGAGCTCGGCAACGAGCGACGACGCCGTCGCCGAGGTGAGGCCGGTGCGCCGTGCGATGACCGCCCGCGTGACCGGTGCGGGCTCGCGAGCGATCAGGCCGAGTGCGCGAAGCAGGTGCTCGCGCCGGATGCCCGTCTGCGCCTCGAACTGGCCACTGCGCGCGAAACGGCGCAACAGGTCGGACTTGCGCTGCAGGCCGGCGGTGCTCACGGTCATCGTCTCCTCGGGTGTGCCGGCGGTCTCGGATGCCTGTGCCTGCACGAAGACATCTTGCCCCTTGACGCTCGGACTTGGGATCACATATGTTCAGGACTACTTAGTTTACTCAGTCAACAAAGTGATGCCGACCGGATCACGGCAGCACGTTGGCGCGGAGTCGTCGAGACAGTTGGAGGCAATAATGCAGACAATTCGCAAGACGTTCGCCACGGTGGGAATCTCCGCCGTCGCCATAGCGGGGATGCTCACGCCGCTCTCGGCGTCGGCAGCGCCGCCATCGGGTCCGCTGCCGCCCGTGAGCCCGACGCCCCAGTCGATGACTCGCGCCGGCTCCGACGTCAACGTGCCCTCCCGAGTCGAGATCGTCGTCGACGACGGCACGGATGCCGCGGCGCTCGCCGAGCTGCGAGAGACGCTGAGCGAGCACGGCGTCGACCGCATCGACGAACGCGCCGAGGCCACCGGCCGGGCCCCGCTCACGATCAAGATCGGTGCGACCTCGCGCGCCGACATCGAAGCCGCACTCGGCGACACCGAGGCGCCGACGCACGCCGAGGGCTACGCGCTCCTGGCCGATGCATCCGCCGGCCCGCTCGGCACCGTCGCACTCGGCGGCGTCGACGCCGCCGGGCAGTACTACGCCGTCAAGACCCTCGACCAGCTGTTCGTGCCGAAGGACGACGGCGGCTACCGCATCGCGGGCGCGTCGATCAGCGACTTCCCGTCGATGCCGCTCCGCGGCACGATCGAGGGCTTCTACGGTGAGCCCTGGTCGCACCAGGAGCGACTCGACCAGCTCGCGTTCTACGGCGACGTCAAGGCGAACACCTACATCTACGCGCCGAAGGACGACCCCTACCACCGTGATCGCTGGCGCGAGCCCTACCCCGCCGACAAGCTCGCCGAGCTCGGCGAACTCGTGAACACGGCGACCGCCAACCACGTGCGGTTCACCTTCGCGCTCTCGCCCGGCAACAGCGTCTGCTACTCGAGCGACGCCGACTACCAGGCGCTCGCGACCAAGCTGCAGCAGATGTACGACCTCGGGGTGCGCGCGTTCAACATCCCGCTCGACGACATCGACTACGGTCGCTGGCACTGCGACGGCGACCGCGCGAAGTTCGGTGCACCGAGCGCGCGCACCGCGGGCGTCGCACAGGCCACCTTCCTCGACCGCGTGCAGAAGGAGTTCGTCGAGACGCACGACGGCGTGCACCCGCTGCAGATGGTGCCGACCGAGTACTCGAACACGGCCGACTCCGGCTACAAGACGGCACTCCGCACCATGGACGAGGACGTCGTCGTCATGTGGACCGGCGAAGGAGTCGTCCCGCAGTCGGTGACCGTCGACCAGGCCAAGAAGGCCGCGACGGTGTTCGGCGGCCCGACGTTCCTCTGGGACAACTACCCGGTGAACGACTACGGCAACACCGCCGGCCGACTGCTCATGGCGCCGTACGACAAGCGCGAGGCCGGCCTCGGCGAGTACCTCGCGGGCATCGTCTCCAACCCGATGAACCAGGCCGCCGCCAGCAAGATCGCGATCTTCGGCGTCGCCGACTTCACCTGGAACGACGAGGCGTACGACGCCGGCCACAACTGGTCGCGGGCGCTCGACTACCTTGCGAGCGGGGATGCCGCGACGACCGCTGCGCTCCGCGTCTTCGCCGACCTCAACCACCTCGCCCCGAGCTTCGGTGCGCCGTGGCAGCCGCAGGCTCCCGAGCTCACCGCACGCATCGCGGAGTTCTGGGAGAGCTGGAGCGCCGGCGACAAGACCGGCGCCGTCGCCGAGCTGCGCACCTACGCGCAGTCCATCGCCGACGCCCCCGAGGCGATCCGCACCGGCACCACCGACCCGGCGTTCGTCTCCGACTCGGGCCCGTGGCTCGACGCGGCGGCGCTGTGGGGTCAGTCGACCGTCGAGCTGCTCGACGCCGTGCAGGCACGGATCGACGGCGACCAGGCGGCATCCGATGCCCTCGCCGCCTCGGCGAAGGCCACGGCGGCGCAGGCCACCGCGGTCGTCGTCGACCCGCCCGACAACGCGTGGGGCAAGGCCAAGGTGCGCATCGCCGACGGCGTGCTCGACGTCTTCCACGGCCGCATCGGGTTCACCCTCGCCATGTGGGAGGCGGGCGATGTCGTCAACGTCGCGCCGAGCGGCACCGCGACCGCCTCGAGCACCGAGGTCGCCCAGTTCGGCGCCAAGAACGTCAACGACGACAAGGCGTCGACGCGCTGGGCATCGGGCTACAGCGACGACTCGTGGGTGCAGGTGAAGCTCAGCGAACCGACGGTCGTGCGCGGCATCACGGTCAACTGGGAGTCGGCCTGCGCCAACGCCTACGAGCTGCAGACGTCGAACGACGGCACGACGTGGACGACGATCCGCACGGTCGACGACTCGACCTGCGCGCTCGACGTCTACACCTTCGACGAGAGCGAGCCGGTGCAGTACGTGCGCATGCAGGGCGTCGACCGCAAGACGACCTGGGGCTACTCGATCTGGGAGCTCGGCATCTACGCGGCGAGCTGACCTCGATCGTCGACTGCATGAACCGGGTGCCCTCCCGCTCGCACCGAGCGGGAGGGCACCCGCGTTCGCGCCCCGTCGACAATGTCGTACCGGGCGAGTAACTTCGCGTTCGGAATCGCCACATCGCTCGACGAACGGGGAATCACGATGTCAGACGTACTGCTCTTCCACCACGCGCTCGGCCCCACCGCGGGCCTGCACGCCTTCGCCGACGAACTGCGCGCCGCCGGTCACACGGTGCACACGCCCGACCTCTTCGAGGGGCGCACGTTCGCGACGATCGAGGAGGGCGTCGGCTACGCCCGCGAGGTCGGGTGGGACGAGATCATGGCGCGCGGCGAGCGCGCCGCAGCCGCCCTGCCGAACGAGCTGGTCTACGGCGGCTTCTCACTCGGGGTCGTGCCCGCCCAGAAGCTCGCCCAGACCCGCGCCGGCGCGCGCGGTGCGCTGTTCTTCTACTCGTGCATGCCCGTCTCGGAGTTCGGCACCTGGCCGGCCGGCGTGCCCGTGCAGATCCACGGCGCCGACGCCGACCCGATCTTCATGGACGAGGGCGACGTCGACGCCGCCCGCGAGCTGGTCGAGGCGGCCGACGACGCCGACCTCTTCCTCTACCCCGGCGACCAGCACTACTTCGCCGACTCCAGCCTGCCGAGCTACGACGCGGCCGCGGCCGCACTGCTCACACAGCGCGTGCTCGAGTTCCTCGCACGGGTCGGCTGACGCCCGCCCGGCCGCGGGCAGCGCTCAACCGAGCCCGGCGCGCTCCTCCGCGGCATCCGACTCGCCCTCGACCGGGCGGTTCGACAGGCCCACCGATCCGCGCCCCTCGCTCGTCGACAGCGCCGCGGCGACCGCGACCGACTCGTCGACGTCGGGGTACTGCGGCCGCAGCTGCACGGCCTCTTGGCGGCGCTTCTCGCGCTTGGCCTTGCGCGCGGAGGCGACGAGGTTCAACGCCTCGACGAGGATGGCGAACGCCATCGGCGCGTAGATGAGTGCCTTGTCGATGTGCACGCCGAAGCCCTCGGCGATGAGGAACACGCCGATCAGCAGCAGGAACGACAGCGCGAGCATCTTCACCGTCGGGTGCTGGTTGACGAACGAGAAGATGAAGCGCGACGCGAAGAGCATGATGCCGAACGAGAGCACGACGACGGTGACGATGACCACGAGGTTCTCGGTCATGCCGACGGCCGTGATGACCGAGTCGAGCGAGAAGACGATGTCGAGCGCGAGGATCTGCAGCAGCACCGAACTGAAGGTGATGCGCTTCGGCGCCGCGCCGCCGTGCTCCTCTTCGGCGCCCTCGAGCTTGTGGTGGATCTCGGTGACCGCCTTGTAGACGAGGAACAGGCCACCCGCGATCAGGATGAAGTCCTTGATCGAGAAGCCCATGCCGAACCACACGACGACGTCTTCCTTCAGCGTGATGATCCATCCGGCGAAGAACACGAGCACCACGCGAATGACCATGGCGAGCGTCAGGCCGAGGTTGCGGGCGCGGGCCTGCTGCTCCTTCGGGAGCTTCGACGCGAGGATCGAGATGAAGATGACGTTGTCGACGCCGAGCACGACCTCGAGCACGAACAGCGTCACGAAGACGGCGATGAGATCCGGCGTGAATGCGAAGGAGAAGTCCACCCGCTCATGTTAGAGGCGCAGTCGCGAGCGGATGCCGCTTTCGCCGCCGTTTTCGCTAGGCCGGCGCGTACCTCGCGAAGATGGTGCCCGACTCGGAGCCCTGCACCTCGAGCAGCCGCAGGCCGACCGGGTGCGGCGTGCGCAGTCGATCCTCGGCATTGCCGACGATGAACGGGTGGATGCCCGCGTGCACCTCATCGACCAGCCCGGCATCCATGAGGGTCGCCGCCAGCTGCCCGTAGCCGTGCGAGATGATCGAGCCGTACTGGTCGCGAAGGCTCCGCACCGCCTCGGCCACGTCGCCCTCGATGAGCGTCGAGTTCCAGTCGAGCGGGCCCGTCAGCGTCGTCGAGGCCACGAACTTCGGCAGCGCGTTGTAGTGCGCCGCGAAGCCGCGCTCATCGGTCTGGGCCGGCCAGTACTCGCGGAAGAACTCGTAGCTCTCACGGCCGAGCAGCACCGCGTCGGCGCCGAAGACGAGTTCGTCGGAGTGGCGCACCAGGTCGGGTTCGTTGTCGTCGAACCACTGCTCCATCTGGTCGAACGCCCCGTCGAGTGTCATTTCGAAAGAGATCGTCACTGTTCCCATGCATTCCAGACTGCGCCTTCGGGCTCCGGATGTCACGGGGCTTGACGTGTGCCGCAGACGGCGGGTGCTTCAGCCGGCGTCGAGCTGCACCCTCGCCTCGAGCCCGAGGAAGTCGCCGTAGCGCGCCGCGGCATCCTGAATCGCCTCGACTTCGCGCGTCGACAGCGTGCGGTGCGGATGCATCGCGAACGTGACCGCCTTCGCCGACACGGTGCGCTTCATGCCGGCCACGAGCTGCGCGTCGACGAGCGCCATGCCGATGGCGGCCTCGCGCGCCCGCGGCACCACGCCGTCGGCGTCGATGACCCAGCGCGAGTCCTGATAGCCGCGGTACATCTCGTCGAGCACCTGCAGCAGGTGGCCGGCTGGCGCAGCGGATGCCGGGGCTTCGCCGGGCAGGTGCCAGAACGTTCGGCCGTCGTGCTCGAAGGAGTCGAGTCGATCGCCGGCCGCAGCGATGCCCCGCCGCACGTCGGTCACCGTGAGGGTCGCCCAGTAGGCGAGGTCGCGATCGGTCGCCGGCCCGTGCGACGTGAAATAGCGCAGGGCGAGTTCGGCGAGCGCCTCGTCGCGTTCGAGTCGGCGCGGGTCGGGCACGCGGTCGGTGAAGCGGGCATAGGTGTGCTCGCCGTCGCGCGGCGCACCGCTGCAGACGAGGCTCTGCACCTCGAGTCGACCGAGCAGCAGCATGAGCTGCTGGCCGGTGAGCTGCTCGCCCCGTTCGGCGAGGCCCTCGGCGAGGTCGCCTCGGGTGCGGTCGGGCGACTCCGCGAGCATCTCCTCGATCGCAGCGCCGAGCGCCTCCAATCGGCTCGCGATCGGCTGCAGCTGCTGCTCGAAGATCGGCATCACCCGCGGCGCGGTGAGCTCCTGCAGCCAGAGCGCGTCGTCGGCGTGCACGTAGTGCCAGGTCGAGCGCAGCACGTGGATGCGCAGCACTCGCCCGTCGGCGAGCGCGCCGGCCAGATCAGCCTGGTCGGGCGAGGCCGTCCGCGTGGCGACCGCCCACGCCGACTGCGCGGCGTTCTCGGCCTGCACCGCAGTCAGGGTACGCACCACGTCTTCGGCGGTCGCGACGGGTGCGGCGAGCAGTTGCGAGTGCAGTCGCCAGCGGGCGAGGTCTCGATCGGTGATCACCCCTGCAGGGTATTTGCGCCAGGCACCGAGTACCAGAGCGCACGCCGCGGAATCGGCCGTGGTGGCCGGATCCGCCGCATCGGCGTAGCCTGTGCCGCGACGTGCCCGCGAGCTCCGAGGAGGGTTCGATGACGACGACGCCGATCGTCTACGAGACCGTGCACCGCATCGCCTTCTCGGAGCTCGATCCGTTCCAGCACGTGAGCACCGGCAACTACGCCAGGTACTTCGCCGACCACCGCATGGAGGGGCTGGCGACGTACGCCGGCTGGGATCTGCCCACCCTCGGCTCACTGGGTTTCATGACGTGGGTGCGGCGCATGGAGATCGACTTCATCAGGCCGGTGACCGCGGACCAGGAGGTCTCGATCACCTCCTTCGTGCGCGAGTTCCGAGGCCCCGACGCGATGATCGAGTGCACGATGACGGATGCCGCGGGCACGACGGTCTCGACGTGCCTCATGGTCGTGGCCCACGTCGACGGCCGCACGCGGCGCGCCACGGACTGGCCCGACGAACTCCAGGCGCTCTTCTTCGAACCCGGCGACTGACGCACCCGCATCGACGACGAGAAGCGTCGGCGGGCGGCACCGTTCACAGCCGAAGCCGCCGGCGCCCGGTGCGGGCGTCGGCGGCTCGGCGCGACGGGGTGATCTCGAGAGTCAGAGGCTCCGGGCCTCGATGTCGCCGTACGCGGTGGTCGCCGTGATGGCGAGTTCGGCGTCGGCGCCCTTGGTGTTGTTGAGCGAGTTCTGCACGCGGCCGTAGGTGGTGCCGGCGTCGAGCGTGGCGGATGCCCCGGGCACGACGCCGACCGACAGGTTGCCGGCCTGCGCGCTCAGCACGACCGAGCCGCGCACGGCCTCGACGATGCGGATGTCGCCCTTCTGGGTGCTGATCTCCGCCGGGCCGTTGAGTCGGCCGACCACGACGTCGCCGGCGAGGGCCGAGAGCCGCAGGCTCGCTGCCTCGTCGATCTTGATCGTGCCGTTGGCTCCGTCGAAGGCGACGTCGCCGAGGCGCCCGACGCCGCGGAACTCCGCGGCGGCGGCCTTCGCCTCGACGCGCGATCCGGCGGGCAGCTGCACCGTGACCTCGACCGATCCCGACGGGCCGAGGATCTGGTTGCCGGCGGGCGTCGCGACGCGCAGCACGCCGTCGCGGTACTCGACCGTCGTCTCTTCGGCCATCTTCACGTCGCGGCTCTTCGCCGCGTTGGCGGGGCGAACCTCGACCACGGTGTCGGCCCGGTCGGCGGCGATGACCTGCACGCGGCCCGCCGAGATGTCGAGCACGGCGGCGATGGGGGCGGTGGTGTCGAACTTCTGCAGCATGATGATTCCTTCTCAGTCGGTGTTGCATTCAGTTGATGTTTCTTATGTTGGTAACGCTACGTTGCGTTCACACATTGCACAACAAGAGAATTGCACCACCTCTCGAAAACTCCTGATGAGAGCGGCATAATCGTTGCAGCGGGCTGAAGCTAACGCAATGAAGCGACCGAGCGCGCGTTGCAATGGATAGGGAACGAAGGTCATACTGGAGGCATCCGTCGACGAAGGAGGCCGACATGCCGGGAGGCAGACTCACCCAGCACGAACGCCAGCAGATCGCGATGGGCCTGGCCGACGACCTCGCCTACGCCGAGATCGCCAGGCGCCTCGATCGCCCGACCTCGACGATCACCCGCGAGGTGATGCGCAACGGCGGCCCGGCGGCCTACCGTGCCGATCTCGCGCAACGGGCCACGGAGCGCCGCACCCATCAGCGCAAGCCGGTGGCACCGCGCGGGCAGCACGCGCCCGCACCGGCCCATGGCCGCGATGCCGACGCGGTGCACGAGTACGAGGAGGCGTTCATCACGATCCTCATGCAGTCGGGACTCCCCCGCATGGCGGCCTCGGTGCTGACCTGCCTCTACACCTCCGACGCCGGCAGCCTGACCTCGGCCGAGCTGGTGCAGCGCCTCCGGGTCAGCCCGGCATCGGTCTCCAAGGCGGTCGCGCTGCTCGAGAACGTGGGACTCGTGCGCCGGGAGGTCGAGGCCGGCCGACGCGAACGCTACTCGGCCGACAACGACGCCTGGTACCAGTCGATGATCGCCGCGGCACGCTCCAACGCCGAGCTCGCCGAGGCCGCCAGGCGCGGCGTCAACGTCTTCGGACGCGACACGCCCGCCGGCAACCGACTCCAGAACATGGCCCGCTTCGTGGACTTCGTCGCCGAGAGCATCAGCCGGGCCGCGGAGCAGGCACGGGACATCCTCTCGACGATGCCCGCCACGAATGCGACGAGCGCTGATGAACGCTGACGGATGTCGCGGCTCATGCAGTGCGAACGAGCGCGACCTGCGACGATCGAGGGATGACCAGCCCTGACCTGATCGATCTCACCACCTGGACCCGGCGTGAGGCGTTCGAGCACTACCGCGACCGTGTGCCGTGCACCTACGCCATGACCGTCGAGATCGATGCGACGGCGTTCGCGGCGGCGCTGCGCGCCTCGTCACGCAAGACGTACGTCGCGCAGATCTGGGCGATCGCGACCGTCGTGAACCGGTACCGGGAGTTCCGCATGGCGCTGACCGACGCCGGCGAGCCGGCGAGCTGGCCCGTCGTGCACCCCGCATTCACGGTGTTCAACGCCGAGCGCGAGACGTTCGCCGCGGTCTGGGCGCCGTACGACCCCGACTTCGGCCGCTTCCACGAGCAGGCCGCCGAGCTGCTCGCCACCGCGTCGAGCGCGACCACCATGTTCCCGCAGGGCGGGCTGCCGCCGAACGCGTTCGACGTGTCGAGCCTGCCGTGGACGAGCTTCACCGGATTCACGCTGCAGATCGACGGCGGCACGGGCCACCTGCTGCCGATCTTCACGCTCGGACGGTACGTCGAGCGCGACGGCCGCACGCTGCTGCCGGTCGCCGTGCAGATCCACCATGCCGCCGCCGACGGGTTCCACACGGCACAGCTGCTGGGCGACCTCGAAGCGCTCATGGGCGATGCGAGCTGGGTGGGCGCGTGACATCCGCTCAGCCCGCATCGCCGACCCGGCGCATCGAACTGACCCTGCACAAGCCGTGGTTCGCGCTCTACGGCCGGGTCAGGCCCACGCTCGTGATCGGGGGCCTCGGCCAACCCGCGCAGTGGGGAGTCGGCACCTGGCAACTGCCGGCCGACGAGACCGCGGTGATCGGCGTGTACCTGTTCAACCGCCTGTGGCGCTTCGGACGCGCCGACATCGCGCTCGAACCGCACCACGCGCCCGCGCTCGTGT
Source organism: Agromyces cerinus (assembly GCF_016907835.1). Lineage (NCBI taxonomy): Bacteria > Bacillati > Actinomycetota > Actinomycetes > Micrococcales > Microbacteriaceae > Agromyces > Agromyces cerinus. The sequence continues at coordinate 2,575,731 of NZ_JAFBCT010000001.1, forward strand.
ACCGGGCACCGGCACTGCCGTTCCTTGCCGGCCGCATCCGTGTGCGGGTGTAGCCTGCGAACGCTGTCGCGGCCGTCGCCCCGGCACGAACGACCGTGACGACCGAGGGAGCCAGCGTGCGGATCCGCGCCGTCGACCTGGTCGACGTGTTCGTCTACCTCGTAGTGCTCGGGCTGTTCACGCAGTTCCTGCCGAACGTCATCACCGAGTCGTTCCTCGTGTCGCTCCTGACCGCCGTACTGTTCAAGCTGGCGCTCGAGGTCATCGCGGTGCTGAAGACGCGGATCCTCGATCGGGTGCGCGCCGCGCGCACGCCCGCGGGCAAGACGCTGAATGCGGCGCTCCTGATGCTGCTCGGCGCCGGCAGCAAGTTCGTCATCCTGTGGCTCACCGATCTCGTGTTCGGCGACGCCGTGCAGCTCGGCGGGTTCTTCTCCGTCACGCTGCTCATCGTCGTGCTCATGCTCGCGCGTGCCGGCATCCGCCTGCTCGTCGACCGCACCCGGCCGCGCGACGGCACGGCGTGACGACGGCCGCTCGACTAGGGTCGCCGATATGATCCACCGGCCACCGCCCGAGCTCGTCGTCGCCGTCGTGCTCGGCTACCTCAACGGGTTCGTCGCGGTGCTCGTGGGCATCGCGCTCATCTTCGCCCGCTACATTCCCGAACTGACTGAAGGCGAGCGCGCGGTCGTCACGATCGTCGGCGCCTGCATCGTGCTGCTCGGCCTCTTCGTGATCGCGATCGCCTCGGGCCTCACACGTGCCCGCAACGACGCCCGGGTGCTCGTCACCGTGCTGCTCGACATCACCATCGCGCTCGACGTGGTGATCCTGATCGCCTCGCCGGGTCGCTGGTTCGTGATCGTCGACCTCGTGCTCGCAGCGGCCTCGATCACGGTGTTGTGGACGGGTCGAACTGCGCGGTTCTTCGCACGTACCGGCGATGCACGAACCGGATGACCTCGATCGCACCGATGCTCACGGCCGACACGAGGAGCACGAGCGTCGCCGTCACCAGCGACGGGTCGACGAACACCAGGAACTCCGTGGCGAGCGGCACGGAGTAGACGAGGATGAGGCCCACCATCATCGAGCCGATGATGAGGATCTTCCACCCGTCGATCGGCCGTGAGAGCACGATGAGCACCCAGAGCCCGATGATCGTGAGCAGCAGGGTCGAGCCCGTGCGCAGCTCGTCCTCGCCGATGCCCGCCTGCGTCGCGGCCCAGCTGTAGAAGAACACGGCGAGCGCCACCACGATGCCGGCCGGGATCGCGAAGCTCAGCGACCGCCGCAGGAACCCGGGCACGTAGCGCCGCGCATTCGGCATGAGGGCGAGGAAGAACGCGGGAATGCCGATCGTGAGGCCGTCGACCACCGAGAGCTGGCGCGGCAGGAACGGGAACGCGAGCACGAACACCCCGAAGAGCAGGGCGAGCCCGGTGGCCCAGACCGTCTTGGTGAGGAACAGCATCGAGACGCGCTCGATGTTCGCGATCACCTGACGCCCTTCGGCGACCACGCGCGGCAGGTGCGAGAACCTGCCGTCGAGCAGCACGATCCGCGCGACCGCCTTGGTCGCCGCCGACCCCGACTCCATCGCGATGCCGATGTCGGCCTCCTTGATCGCGAGCGCGTCGTTGACGCCGTCGCCCGTCATCGCCACGGTGTGCCCGGCCTGCTTCAGCGCGATCACGATCGCCTTCTTCTGGTCGGGCGTGACGCGCCCGAACACGAGGTGCTGCGCGAGCACGGCCGCGAGCTCGGCCGGGTCTTCGGGCAGCTGCCGGGCGTCGAAGCCGCCCTCCGCATCGAGCCCGACGCTGCGGGCGATCGCCGCGACCGTGGCGGGGTTGTCGCCCGAGATGATGCGCACGTCCACGCCCTGTTCGGCGAAGTACGCGAGGGTCTCCGCGGCATCCGGCCGGATGCGCTCGCGGAAGGTCAGCAGGGCGACCGGTTCGAGCCCGGCAGGCAGCGACTCCGCCGATTCGTCGAGCGGCTCGGCGCTGCGGGCGAGCACGAGCGTGCGCAGACCGGATGACGCGAGCTCACGCGACTCGCCGGCGAGCCGGTTGTCGGGGAAGACCATCTCGGGGCCGCCGAGCACCCAGCTGCCCGCGACATCCGTGCCCGCTGCACCCGCTGCGCCCGGTGCGAAGGCGACCGCGCTCCATTTGCGCGCCGACGAGAACGGGATGCGCGCGACGGGGGCGACCGCCGGCACGTCGTCGTAGGGCTCGGCGAGGCAGCGGGCCGTGGCGTTCGCGTCGGGCTCCCCGCCGTACCAGGCGAGCACGCGCCGCCATCCTGCGGGGTCGCCGGCGACGTCATCGGCGGCCGTACCGAGCGGGTGCTCGGCGTCGAAGACGATGCTGCCCTCGGTGAGGGTGCCGGTCTTGTCGAGGCAGATCAGGTCGACCCGGGCGAGGCCCTCGACCGCGGCGAGCTCCTGTACGAGCACCTGCTGCCGTGCGAGCTTCACCGCACCGACCGCGAAGGTGATGCTCGTCATGAGCACCAGGCCGAGCGGGATCATCGCGACGATCGCCGCGATCGTGTTGACGGCCGCCTGGCGCCAGTCGCCCGACTCGATCGCCTGCTCCCACCCGCCGAACACGTACATCTGCGCGTTGAAGACGAGCAGCGCGATCGGGCCGACGATCCACGCGACGACGCGCAGCACCTTGTCGATCGACGATCGCAGCTCGCTCGAGACGAGCGAGAACTTCTTCGCCTCGGAGGCGAGCTTGTTCGCGAACGAGTCGGCGCCCGCGCGCACCACGATGGCCTCACCCTCGCCGGCGATCACCACCGAGCCCGAGAGCACGTCGTCGCCCGGCGCCTTGTCGACGGCATCGGACTCCCCCGTGAGCATCGACTCGTCGAGCTGCAGTCGAGCGGATGCCGCGACGCGCGCGTCGGCCGGAACCTGGTCGCCCGCCCGCAGCACGAGCCGGTCGTCGAGCACGACGTCGCCGACGGCGACCTCGGTCACCGCGCCGTCGCGCCGCACCCGCGCGTGGGGGGCGTGCAGCAGCGCCAGCTTGTCGAGCGCAGCCTTCGCACGGAACTCCTGCACCGAGCCGATGACGGTGTTCGCGATGGCGCTGATGCCGAACAGGGCGTCCTGCCAGCGGCCGAGCAGCAGCAGCACGAGGAAGCAGGTGGCGATGATGCCGTTGAACAACGTGAGCACGTTCGCGCGGATGATGCTCGAGACGCTGCGGCTCGACTGCTGCGAGAACGCGTTCGATCGACCGTCGGCGACGCGCTCGGCCACCTCGGCGTTCGTGAGGCCCACCGTCTCGACGTCCGTCGCGCTCATGTCGGGAGACTATCGGCGATCGGGCGACGGACGCAGGGGGCGGTCACGCGGGCAGGTCGGTCGGGTCGGTCGCGCCGGGGCGTCGGTGGGGCGTCAGCCGCGCGCGTCTTCGAGGTGCGGGGCGCCGTGGCTCAGCACCTTGACCACGAGGTTGTGACGGGCAAGCGTGCGGATCGTGCGCGTGACCTCGTCGCGGTTCTGGCCGAGCGCGCGTTCGTTCGCCACGACGAGCACGTCGCCCGCCCGCAGGGTGCCGAACAGGCGGCCGAGCCGCTGCTCCCAGGTCTCGGGCGCCTCGGCCGCGGGATGCTTGAAGTCGAGGATGGCGACGCCGAAGTCTGCGAGGTCGTTGCGCTGCTCGACGACCGAGGGCATGTCATCGCGCGCGACGACGAGACCGACGAGACGCGCACCCTCGGGGCGCGCCTTCCACCAGTCCTGGTTGCGCTGCAGCTCCTCGAAGCACTCGGGGCAGCCGAGGGCGTGATGGCCCGGACCGTGCGGTGCCTGCGCAGCGGTGGCCGTCGAGGTCGCCGCCGATGCATCCGTCGTCGAATCTGCTGTCTGCTCACCCATGCCGTACCCCTTTTGCGTCGCCTCCCATTCTCGCCGGGATCGGGGTCGACTGCACGTCGCAGACCTCCCGCAGCGTCAGCGGGCGACGGGCGTGAGGCGGATCACCGGGATCTGCCGGTCGGTGAGGCGCTCGTACCTGGCGAATCCCGACGCCTGCGCGGTGATCCGCCGCCACGCGGCGTCGCGCTCGGCGCCGTGGAGCTGCTCGGCCGTCACCTCGACGCGCCGCCCGGCGTACTCGATGCGCACCCGATCGGGATGGGCGGCGAGGTTGTAGTACCAGGACGGGTTGCGGGCGGCACCGTTCGCCGACGCCACGATGAACCTCGTGCCGCCATCGGCGGGGAACCATCGCACCGGAGTCATCCGCTCGACGCCGGTCTTCTTGCCGATCGTGATCAGCACGAGCTTGTCGCCGCTCCGTGCGCCCCTTCTGCGGATGCGCTCCGCCATGCGCTGGTTGCCCCAGCGCTCGAGCCGGCCACGACCCGGCTGGCGGGCGCCTCGAGTGCCGTTCCGCGTATCGAAGCTCATGACATCGCCTCCGTTCCGTCGTTCTGCAGGAAGGCCAGCACCGCAGCCACCCGACGGTGCACCCCCGTCTCGGGCAGCCGCAGCTTCGTGAAGATCGCGTTCACGTGCTTCTCGACCGTCGATGTCGACAGGAAGAGCGCCTGCTCGATGCCCGCGTTGGTCTTGCCCGCGGCCATCTCGCGGAGCACCTCGAGCTCGCGCGGCGACAGGGTGGAGAGCGGGCTCGACGCCCCCGAGGCGCTGCGGCGTCGCACGAGGGTGTCGACGATCTGCGGATCGATCACCGAGCCACCGGCGTGCACCTCGTGCAGCGCGTGCACGAGGTCCTCGAGGTCGCCGATGCGGTCCTTCAGCAGGTAGCCGAGACCCGCCGACCCGTCGGCGAAGAGGGCGAGCGCATAGCTTTCGTCGGCGTGCTGCGAGAGCACGACCACCCCGGTCGACGGCGACGAGGCGCGGATGGCGTGCGCGGCCTCGATGCCCTCCATGTGATGGCCCGGCGGCATGCGGATGTCGGTGAGCACCGCGTGCGGCGCGAGGCGGCGAACGGCGTCGAGCAACTCGGTGCCGTTGCCGACCGCGGCGACCACGTCGACCTCGCCGGAGTCCTCGAGGAGGCGCCGCACGCCCTCCCGCACGAGGTAGTTGTCCTCGGCGATCACGACGCGCAGCACGCCCGGGTCATCCAACCGGAGCCTCCTCCCGAGCGGATGCCGCGGGCGCGACGCCGTCGAGTGGCAACTCGACGAGCACGACCGTGCCCGACGGCTCGTTCGGCGACACGCGCACCGTGCCCCGCAGTGCGGCGACCCGGTCGCGGATGTTCGCGAGGCCGCCGTGCGAGGCCGAGGCGGCAGGGCCGATGCCGCATCCGTCGTCGCTGATCGCGATGCGGAGGTGCCCGTCGCTGCGCGCGAGTCCCACCGACGCGTGCGTCGCGTTCGCGTGCTTCGCGGTGTTCGCGAGCGCCTCGCGCACGACGTAGTAGGCGGTCGTCTCGACCTCGTCGGGGAATCGCTCGGCCCGCACCTGCTCCCCCGCCTCGACCGTGAGCGGGATGGGGAACCGCGCCACCCCCGACTCGACGGCGGCCACGAGCCCGTTGTCGCTCAGCACGGGCGGGTGGATGCCCCGGGCGAGCTCGCGCAGGTCGGTGAGGGTCATCCGGGCCTGGTCCTGCAGCTCCTCGAGTTCCGCCGCCGTGAGCTCGCCCCGCTGCAGCCGGTTGCGGGCCAGACGCAGCCCGGCGATCTGGGCCACGACGTCCTGCTGGATGCCGTCGTGCAGGTCGCGCTCGAGGCGCCGGCGCTCGTCGTCCTGCACCGCGACGAGGCGCTCGCGCGAGGCGGTCAGTTCGTCGAGCTGCGCGGCGAGCTGCGCGGTCAGCAGCACATTGGCGACGGATGCCGCGGCCTGACCCGCGACCGTGCGCAGCATCGTGCGCTCGTCGTCGGAGTACTCGCCCCGGTGCCGGGGCCCGAGCTCGATGCGGCCGAGCGTCTCGTCGCCGTGCACGAGGTCGCACGACTCGACCGACTCGCCGACCTCGTCGCCGGCGACGCCCAGGGGCACTGCGGCGAGGGTGCCGTCCGTCGACACCAGGCGGATCCGCACCCACGAGGCGTCGAGCCCGACGCGGACCGCTTCAGCCAGTCTCGTGAGCAGCTCTCGCGGGTCGCCGGCCCGTTCGAGTTGCGCGCCGAGCTCACTCAGCATGGTGAACTGCCGCTCGCGGTCGCCGAACAGGGCGCGGTGGAGTCGCCGTTGCATCCAGCTGCGGACGGGCAGCAGCACGACCGCGAGCAGCGTCGTGATCAGGATCGCGGGCACAGTCCTGAGCGGGGGCGTCAGCAGCAGGGCGGGCGTCGCGACCCCGGCCGCGTAGACGACCGTGATGAGCAGGTTCGACGAGCGTTCGACGAGTACACCGCGATCGCCCGGCCCGATGTCGAACGCCCCGTAACGGAGGATGCCGTGGATCGCCGCGACCGGAATGGCGATCATCGACGCGTAGACGAGGAATTCGATGCCCCAGACGCCCGGCACGAACGTCCACAGCACGAACGCCACCATCGCCGAGACGACCGCCAGGCCCATCACCCGGGTGCGAGCACGCACCTCGGGTTCGCCGAAGAGCGCTCGGGAGCCGAGCACCGTGACGCCGAGTGCAACGGCCGCCCACGACTGTTCGACGAGGTAGTGCACGGCGGGGGCGGCCCACTCGAGCCACGGCACCACGTAGGGGTTGGGGATCGACTCGCCGCTGATGCCGATGAACTGCGACATCACGACGTGCGGGGTCGTGAGCAGGGTGAGCGGGCCCACGAGCACCGGGGTCCAGAGGAAGAGCGCCGCGATCCGCTGCCAGCGATGCTCGGGAACACCGTCGGGGAAGGTCGCGAACACCACCAGCAGCGTCGACGTCGCGACCGCATCAGCGGTGAGGCCGAGCATGTTGACGAGCGGGAACCACGGTTCCGCGAGGATGTCCAGGTTGAGATGCACGTACGTCTCGTACGCCGAGCCCACGAGCATCGCGGTCGCCCCGAGCCCGATGAGCAGGGCGATGCGCGAGGCCGACACCGTGAGCAGCCACATGCCGAACACGAACAGCGGCAGCGCCCCGAGCAGCGGCCAGGCGAGCCCGTGGTCCGAGTTGACGTCGGGGTCGAGGAAGCCGCGCATGACGACGATGTAGACCAGTGACGCGACCCCGATCGGGCCGAGCGTCGCAAGGCACACCCACCTGCGGACCACGATTCCATCGTCCTCCTGTCGGGCGCTTCGCGGGAGGGGGTCTGCCACGACCACCCCTTAGCAGCCGGCCCCCACCCGCTGTGCAGCAGGCCGCCATGCGGTGTCGGGTCACCCGCGTTCCGGCGGCGCTGCCCGGCCGCGACGGTGGGAGACGAGCGGATGCCGCGTCCGACGGCCCGCACGAACAGGGAGGCACATCATGCGCAGGTTCTACTCCGGACTGGCCTGGGCCATCGCCGCGGGCGTCGTCGTGCAGGCGGCGGCGATCGCGTTCGCGTTCGGCGGCGTGCTCAACCGCGTGTCCGAGGGCGACGTCATCGACAAGGCGCTGCTCGAGAGCGGCGGAGCCGGCGGCGTCGGCGAACTCGGCTTCTGGATCCACGCGATCGGCGGCGCCGGGTTGCTGCCGCTGCTCGCGGTCGTGCTGCTCGTCGTCTCGTTCTTCGTGCGGGTGAAGGGCGCGCGCCTCTGGGCGACGCTCACCCTCGCGCTCATCGTGCTGCAGGTCGTGCTCGGGTTCTCGCTGACCGACCTGCCCTACCTCGGGCTGATCCACGGCGCGAACGCGCTCGCCGTGGTGGCCGCAGCGGTCATCGCGGCGATGCGGGTGCGACGGATGCCCCGGGCGGCCGCCGACTCCGGCCCCGGTGCCGACGCAGGTGCCGCCTCTGAGGAGGCGACCTCGAATGCCGTCTCGGCGTGAGCTCTTCCGGTGCGCCGTCGTCGGCGTCGCGGTCACGACCGCGCTCGGCGCCGGAGCACTGGCTTGGAGTTCGACGCTGCTCGGCGAGTACTCGGTCATGACGATGGGCGGCGGGCACGGCGGCAACGGCGACGTCGGGGCAGGAGCCGACGGCCACGGCGGGCACGCGGCCGGCGGGCAGGGTGCGGCCGAGGCATCCGGAACCGGCGGAGCCGCCGACGCGGTGAGCGTGACCTCGCTCGTCGCCGACCCCGACCGCCCCGCCGACGTGCAGGTCGAACTCGTCGCCCGCGAGGGCACCGTCGACGTGCCGGGCGGGCGGTCGATCGAGGGGTACACGGTCAATGGCACGTCGCCCGGGCCCGAGATCCGCGCCCGGCAGGGCGACCTCGTCGAGGTCGAGCTCGTCAACGAGTCGGTGACCGACGGCGCGACGCTGCACTGGCACGGCATCGACGTGCCGAACGCGGCCGACGGCGTCGCCGGCATCACGCAGGACGCCGTGCCGGTCGGCGGCCGTCACGTCTACCGCTTCGAGGCGACGGATGCCGGCACGTACTGGTACCACTCGCACCAGGTGTCGCACGTGCAGGTCGAACGCGGGCTGCTCGGCGCGATCGTGATCGAGCCCGCCGCGGCATCCGACCCGTCGAGCGCTGCGGCGTCGAGCAATGCCGCATCGCGCGACGTCACCGCACTGCTGCACGTCTACGGCGGCCAGCACACCCTGAACGGCCGGGTCGGCGACGAGCGCGTCGAGGCCGAGCCCGGCGCGATCGTGCGGGTGCGCGTCATCAACACCGACCAGGGCACCGCCTCGGTGTGGTCGGCCGAGCCGTTCCGCGTCGTCGCGATCGACGGGCAAGAGGTGAACCGGCCGACGGACGTCGAGGAGCAACGGGTGCTCATCCCCGCCGGCGGGCGAGCGGATGTCGCGGTGCAGGCGCCCGCGGCCGGTGAAGCCGTGCGCCTGCACGTGGGCGGCGCCCGGAGCATGCTGATCGGGGACCCTGCGGCGCCCGAGGCATCCGCCCCGCCCGTGCGGCAGCCCTCGCAGACGCTCGACCTGCTCGCCTACGGCAGTCCGGCGCCGCTGTCGTTCGACCCCTCGGCGCCCGACCGCTCGTACGACTACGTGATCGCCCGCCGCTTCGGCATCATCGACGGCCGCCCCGGCAACTTCTGGACCATCAACGGCCGCATGTTCCCCGACGTGCCCATGTTCGACGTCGCCGAGGGCGATGTCGTCGTGATGCACCTGCGCAACGACTCGGGCGACGTGCACCCCATGCACTTGCACGGCCACCACGTCGTGGTGCTCTCCCGCGACGGCGTCGCGGCCTCCGGCAGCCCGTGGGTCGTCGACTCGCTCGACGTGCACCCGGGCGAGTCCTACGACATCGCATTCGTCGCCGACAACCCCGGCATCTGGAGCGACCACTGCCACACCCTCCCCCACGCGGTCGACGGCCTCGTCGCCCACGTCATGTACGAGGGCGTCACGACGCCGTTCACCATCAACGGCGACGCGGGCAACCGCCCGGAGTGACGGTCACCGTGCCGCGACCGGCGTTCAGCGCCACCACGGATGCCGCCACCCAGCCCGGGGAGTAGCGTGCCGCGCATGAGCGACGACGAGGCGGATCGACCGGCTGCACGCACCTACCTGTTCGTGCTCAGCGACGCCGGCGGCACGGTGCCTCCCGAGATCGGGGTCGCACGCCGACTCGCCGAACGCGGCCACCACGTCACCGTGCTCGCCGACGACGCGTTGGAGCGGCCGGCGCTGCTGGCCGGCGCGAGGTTCCGGCCGACGACGGGGCGGGTGATGGAGCCGTTCCACGACTGGGCGATCCGCACCCCGCCCGGCATCGCGCGCGGAATGGCCGAGGAGATGATCGTCGGCCCCGCCCCCGTGCAGGCCGCCGACACGGCGGCGGCGATCGACGAGCTCCGGCCCGATCTCGTCGTGGTCTCGTCATTCGCGGTCGGCGCGATGATCGCGGCCGAGTCGCGCGGTGTGCCGTTCGACCTGCTGATGCCGAACACCTACGCGCTGCCGGCGAAGGGCATGCCGCCGTTCGGTGTCGGGCTCGCCCCGGGGCACGGCGCGTTGGGGGCATTGCGCGACCGGGCGTTCGGAGCGGCGGGCAGGCGGCTCTTCGACCACTACGCGCTGGCACCGCTCAACGCCGTGCGCACCGACCACGACCTCGACGCGGTCGCGACGATGTGGAACCAGATGCAGCACGCGCATCGGCAGCTCGTGCTCACCTCGGCGGCGTTCGACTTCCCCGCCGAGCTGCCCGCGAACGCACGCTACGTCGGGCCGATCCTCGACGACCCGGAGTGGGCCGCCGACGAGACGTGGACACCGCCCGACGGCGACGACCCGCTCGTGCTCGTGGCCATGTCGTCGACCTTCCAGAACCACGTCGAGTGCCTGCAGCGCATCACCGACGCGCTCGGCGAGCTGCCCGTGCGCGGCGTCGTCACCACGGGGCCGGCCGTGCTGCCCGGTGCGATCCGCGCTCCGGCGAACGTGAGCGTGGTGGCATCCGCCCCGCATCGTCTCGTGCTGCGCGAGGCGAGCCTCGTCGTGACGCATGGCGGCCACGGCACCGTGATCAAGACGCTCGCCGCTGGGCTTCCGCTCGTGATCCTGCATCACGGCCGCGACCAGGCCGACAATGCCGTACGCGTCACGGAGCGAGGGGCCGGGGTCGCGATCTCGCGCCGCTCCTCGACGCAGCGCATCGCTCGGGCGGTCGGCGAGGTGCTCGGCGACGACCGCTACCGGCAGGCTGCGGCGAAGCTCGGTGAGGCGATTGCGAGGGATGTCGCGGGCAGCGCACTGCTCGACGAACTCGAGGGCCCTGCGCGGGATCAGGCGTCGTCGACGATCACGTAGAGCTTGCGCACCGTCTCGTGCACCGCCCACACCCCGCGCCATCCGCTCGGCATGACGAGGGTGTCGCCGGGCTCGAGGGTGACGGGTTCCTCCCCCTCGACCTCGATGGTGACGCGCCCCGCGAGGATCTGGCAGATCTCGGCGTAGCCGTCGCGGGTGGCGGTGAAGCGGCCGGGCGTGCACTCCCAGTAGCCGACGTCGAGGCCCGCGCGACCCCAGAGCGAGTCCGATGCCTCGAGCATGCCGTCGGTCGCGGCGGTCGGCTTCGGCGAGCGCTCGCCGAGGTCGCGCCCGAGCGGGCGGAGCCCGGCGACGGTCGGGGCGGCGTGGTGCTGGTCCATGGTTCCTCCGGTCATCGTCGTCGTTCGTCAGCGCCTGCGCGTGCGCCTGCGTCCGCGTCTGCGTCTGCGTCTGCGTCTGCGTCTGCGAGTCAGCGACCGGCGACGAGGTCGGCGACGTGGGCGATCGGCGACGTGGTCGCGCGGCCGCGCAGCTCGGCGCGATCGGCGGCGTGGTACGCGCCGTAGATGGCCTGCACCGCGAGCCAGCGCAGCGGCTCGATCTCCCACTTGCGTGCGCGGTGACCCACCCACGGCAGGCGGGTGAGCTCGGTGTCGCGGCCGAGCACGAGGTCGCGCAGGGTGCGCCCGGCGAGGTTCGTGGCGGTCACACCGGTGCCGACGTAGCCGCCGGCCCAGCCGAGCCCGGTCGTTGGATCGTGACCGACGGTGGCCGCCCAGTCGCGCGGCACGCCGAGCACCCCCGACCAGGCGTGGTCGATCGCGGCATCCGCTGCTGCAGGGAAGAAGCGTGCGAGCAGTGCGCCGAGGCTGTCGATCGTGGCCTGCTGGGTGCGGCCGTCCTGGTCGACGCGCGAACCGTAGCGGTAGGGCACGCCGCGGCCGCCGAACGCGATGCGGTCGTCGGCGGTGCGCTGCGCGTACATGTAGACGTGCGCCAGGTCGCCGAGCACCTCGCGGCCGTTCCAGCCGATCTCGTTCCACACGGATGCCGCGAGCGGCTCGGTCACGATGAGCGACGAGTTCATCGGCAGCCACGTTCGGTGCTCGCCGCGGAGGTCGGGCGTGAAGCCCTCGGTGGCGCGCAGCACGTGGGCCGCGCGCACGGTGCCGTGGTCGGTGCGCGCCTCGCCCGGGCGGATCTCGGTGACCGTGGTGTTCTCGTAGATCGTCACGCCGAGGCGTTCGACTGCGGCGGCGAGGCCGAGCGCGAGCTTCGCGGGGTGCACTCGCGCGCAGTGCGGGTGCCAGGCCGCGCCGAGGAGGCCCGCGACGTTCACCCGGGCGGCCGCCTGCTTCGCGTCGAGGAGTTCGACATCCGTGGCCGGCCACGACTGCTCGGCCGCGGCGTAGGACTTCAGCCGGGCGAGCTGCGCCGGCGTGTAGGCGACCTCGAGTTCGCCGCCCTTGTGCAGGTCGGCGTCGATGCCCTCGGCGGCCGTGACGGCGATGACCTCGTCGACCGTCGCGTTGAGGGCGACCTGCTGCGCGATCGCGGCGTCGCGGCCGTGCGTCTTCACGTACTGCTCGCGACCGCCGGTGACCGAGTTGGTGAGCCATCCGCCGTTGCGGCCCGAGGCGCCGTACCCGGCGAAGCGGCGTTCGAGCACGGCGACGCGCAGGTCGGGCTGGTCGCGCTTCAGGTAGTACGCCGTCCAGAGGCCGGTGTAGCCGGCGCCGACGATCGCGACGTCGACGTCGAGGTCGCCGGGCAGGGCGGGGCGGGGTGCCGGCAGGCCGACCTGTTGCAGCCAGAACGAGACTCCGCCGTTCGCGGTCATGCGTGATCCTCTCCGGTGAAGTTCGGGTGCGATGCCGAAATATCGACGTGTTTTACAACAATGTTTTGAAACGTAGCGCCGAAGCTGGCAGGCTGTCAACAGCCGACAGCGCGTCATCAGGAGAGAGGGAGGGCCCGTGCCGATCGACGTCGACACCGACGAACGCCTCGCCGACATCGCCAGGGCGACCGTCGAGGTGGCCCGCGAGCGCGGCACCCGCGCCGTGACCCTTCGCGCCGTCGCCGAGCGCCTCGGTCGCTCGACCGCCTACATCACGAACTTCGTGCCCTCGCGGGCCCACCTCATGGCGAACGCCCTCGATCACGCCCGCACGCAATGGGACGTCGAGCGTCGCGAGCACCTCGGTGATCTCGTCGGCGTCGAGCGCCTCGCCGCGCTCGCCCGGTGGATGTGCACCTCCGACCCTGAGGAGAACGTGCTGCGCAGCCTCTGGATCGAGGTCATCGCCGACGTGCGCGGAGCGAACGAGCAGGCCTACCGGGTCGTGCGGCGGGTGACGGATGCCACGTACGACAAGTTCCTCGCGGGCGCCGAGCACGTCGAACGCGACGGGGCATCCGTCGATCTCGAGACGGCCGCGCACCTCGCCGACATCCTCTACCTCTACTGCCGCGGCTACGAGGTCAAGGCCGTCGAGGACCCGACCGCGTGGACCGATGCGCGCGTGCAGGCCTCCCTCGAGGTGCTGCTGCGCACGCTCGTGTTCGGGCGGACGCTCGCGTAACGACTCCTCCTCCACAAGCGGCCGAGCTGCCGAGTTATTCACAGCCTGACCAGCGGTTTCATGCCGACGCGAATGTCGGTGGGTGGCGGCAGGATTGAGCCATGAACCCACTCGCCGATGCACTCGAAGAGGTGCGATCCTCGCTCCTCGACGTCGTGCACGTCGGCGACCCCGCCGGCTGGTCCGATGACGAGCTGCTCGCCGCGACCACTGCGATCGAGGCGGTCGGCCGGGTGGTCGACGCCCATCGTGCGGCGTGCGCCGCCGAGATCGGCGAACGCTCGCGGGTCGAGCTCGGCGGCGAACGGTTGTCGACCCGGCGCGGCTGCCGCACCGTCGCCGAGCTGGTCGAGCGAGTGACGCAGGTCGCCGGCGTCGAGGCGCGGCGGCGCATCGCGCTCGGCGCCGCCACACGGTCGCGCCGCAGCCTGACCGGCGACCCGCTGCCGGCACGCTTTCCCCAGGTCGCGGCGGCGCTGGCCGACGGCGCGCTCGGGGCGGATGCCGCGGGCACGATCGTCCGCGAACTCGACGCCACCCGGCGGGTCGCCGACCCATCCGACCTCGCGAGCGCCGAGCACGAACTGGTCGCGGCGGCCATCGCATCAGGTGCCGCCGGCCCGGTGCGCTGCAGCGCAGACGAACTCCGAGTCCAGGCGCAGGTGTGGGCGGCGTTCCTCGATCAAGACGGCGCGGAGCCCGACGACGAACGTACGATGCGACGACGGGGCTTCCGGCTCGGCCGGGCACGCGACGGACTCATCCCCGTCAGCGGCGAGCTCCTGCCCGAAGTCGCGGGCGGGCTGCGGCGCCTGTTCGACGCGCACCTCGCACCTCGATCGGGCGGCGGCTTCATGACCGCCGAAGCCCGTGCTGACCTCGATCGCAACGGTGAGCAGCGAACCGCCGAGCAGCAGCGCCACGACGTGGTCGCGGCGATCATCCAGGCCGCCGCCCGCTCGGGCGAACACCCGAGCATCGGCGGCACCCCGCCCACGGTGCTCGTCAGTGTTCGCGCCACTGACCTCGAGACCGGACGCGGCGTCGCACACGCCGACGGCATCGAGATCCCCGTTTCGCTCCGTGCGGCACGGCAGCTGATCTGCACCGGCGGCATGCAGCGGGTCGCCTTCGACGACCACGGCCGCATCATACGACTCGGCTCAGCCGAGCGCTGCTTCACCCCGCACCAGCGCCGTGCGATCATCCTCCGCGACGGCGGCTGCGTCATCCCGGGCTGCAGCGTGCCGGCGTCGTGGTGCGAGATCCACCACGTGATCCCCGACGTCGATGGCGGCCCCACTCATCCTGACAACGGGGTGCTGCTCTGCTGGTTCCACCACCGCACGATCGAGAGCTCGGGGTGGGGCATCCGCATGATCCGCGGCGCACCGCAGATCCGTCCACCCGCATGGCTCGACCCCGACGGCCACTGGCATCCCGCGACGAAGTCACCGACGAGACTGGCCGACCGACTCGAACGAAGACCCGGCACCGCCGCGTGACCGGGCCGCATGACACCGCCGTCGTGCGCGGCGGGGTGCTGCGACCACTGATCCGCCGTCGTGCGCGGCCGAATGCTGCGAGCAGTGGTCGCGGCCTCTGCCGCTGCCGCTGCCGACGTTTCACCCGACGCGGAGCACCACGCTCCCCCGCTTCCGGCCGGTGTCGACGTAGCGGTGCGCCTCGACGATCTCGTCGAGGTCGAAGGTGCGATCGATGACGGGCCGCAGCTCCCTTGATTCGGCGAGCGCCGTGAGCCGCTCCATGCCTTCGCGCCCCATGCGACCACCGCGATGGTCGACCACGAGGCCGCTCCGGCGGGACTGCATACCGGCGGCCAGCATGCCGGGCAGGTCGGCGATGACGAGCAGCAGCGCGCCGCCCGGCCGGAGCAGATGGGCGACCCGGCCGAACGGCGCGTTGCCCACGCATTCCACGATCACGTCATAGCGGGGATCACCGGAGGGGTCACCTTCGGCGGGAGCCTCGTCCGACCGATCGCGAGCCGCGAAGTCCTCGCGGGTGTAGTCGACGACCTCGTTCGCACCGAGGGAGCGCACGAGCTCGGCGTTGCGCCCGCTCGTCACGGCGGTCACGTGCGCACCCCTGGCCGCTGCGAGCTGCACGACCGCGGACCCGACCGCACCCGAGGCGCCGTTCACGAGCACCCGACTGCCGGGCCCGATCGTCACCCCGTCGAGGTAGCGCAGGGCGGTGTGGCCGCCGAACACGATCGCGGCGGCCTCCTCGAACGAGAGGTTCGCGGGCTTCGGCGCGACCTCGCCGTCGGCGTCGACGATGACGAACTCCGCGTGGCAGCCCATGCGCGCGCCGCGCATCACGATGACCTCGTCACCGGGTGCGAACGTCGTGACGCCCGGCCCTGCGGATTCGACGACGCCCGACGCTTCCATGCCGAGCACCGGCTTCTTCGGCCGGAAGAACCCGATGACCGGCCCGACGACCGCCCCCAGGCCCCGCGGCACGCTGCGGCTCCGCAGGCGGTGGTCGGCGATGCTCACCGTCGAGGCGCGCACCCGCACGAGGAGTTCGCCGGGCCCCGGCTCGGGCCTCGACACCTCGGCGACGTGCACGACCTCGGGCCCGCCGAAGCGCGTTGCGACGGCGGCGCGCATCGTGGTTCGGGTGATGGCGGATGTCGCCGGCAGACGTGATTCGGTGGACATGACAGCTCCCTTACGTTGTAAGACTTACGGCGTAAGATACGCCGTCGACCACGCCGCGTCCAGTACTCGGGGACGATTGCCTGACGTTGTAAGGTGAGGTCATGCCGCAACGGTCCGTCGTGCGCCCCCAGCTCACTCGCGAGAGCGTGCTGCAGGCCGCCCTGCAACTGGCCGACCGTGACGGCATCGAGGCGCTCACGATGCGCGCCCTCGCCGAGCAGCTCGGCGTCGAGGCGATGTCGATCTACTACCACCTGCCCAACAAGGACGCGATCCTCGACGGTCTCGTCGAGGTCGTCTTCGCCGAGATCGAGCACGAGGTCGGCGGCTTCGCACCTCCCCCCGCAACGGATGCCTCGAGCTGGGCGCCCGCCCTCCGCGCGCGCATCCTCGGTGCAAGGCGCGTGCTGCTGCGGCATCCGTGGCTGCCGAACGTCATGAATGCGCGCGGTGCCTCGGGGCCGAACGCGATGCGCCACGTCGACGGCGTCGTCGGCATCATGCGGGCCGGCGGCATGTCGCACGACCTCATCCACCACTCGCTGCATGCCGTCGGCAGCCGCATGTACGGCTACGTGCAGGAGCTCAGCGACGACGGCCCGGCTCCGGCACCGCGAGAGCTCGAGCAGCTCGCCGCACTCGCCCCGCACCTGGCCGCGATGCTCGCCGAGGTCGTGCACGACGACCCCGAGTCCACCCTCGGCTGGTGCGACGACCAGACCGAGTTCGAGTTCGGGCTCGACCTGCTGCTCGAGGGCCTCGAGCTGCGCCGGGCGGCGCAGCCCACCTGAGCCCGGGGGTCTCGATACGCTCCGTCGTCGCTCCTCGACCGGCGGGGCGGCTGCCTGACCCCCGGCGCCCCGCAGATTCGTCCACCGTCACGGCTCGACCCTGACCGCATCTGGCGCCAGTACTGCAGCGGGTGTACAGCGGATGCCTCCCCCGGGCGGATGCCGATGGGGCGCGCCGCGGTGATGCTGGTGCGAGCACGACGACGACATCACGCTCATCATGAGAGGAACGACCATGTCGACGATCACCCTCCGTTCGGACGCGCCGCCGACTCGGAGTCGATTCCGGCTGTCGCCGCGCACGAGAAAGCTCGTGCTCGTCACCCACATCGCCTCCGCGGGATCGTGGCTCGGGCTCGACCTCGTACTCGGCATCCTGGTCGTCACCGCGTTCACCGCCGAGGCGCAGCCGGCGGCCGCCGCGGCCGCGAGCATCGCCACCTTCGCGACCTGGCCGCTCATCACGATCGGGCTGCTCACCCTCGCGACCGGCACTGTGCTCGGCCTCGGCTCGAAGTTCGGACTCGTGCGGTACTGGTGGGTGCTCGCGAAGCTCGCGCTGAACCTCGTGCTCGTCACCCTCGTGGTGCTGGTGCTCGCGCCGGGCACCGAGGAACTCGCCGGCGCGGCGCTCGACACGCTCGCGACCGGCGCCTCGCTCGAGGTGACGTCGACCATGGTGTTCCCGCCGATCGTCTCGTCGACGGCCGTGATCGTGGCCATGACCCTCTCGGTGTTCAAGCCGTGGGGCCGGGTGGGCGCCCGACGCCTCAGGCGTGCAGCCGCGGCATCCGTCGACCGCTCGGCTGACGCGCCGGCTCACCGAGGGGTGTAGTACACCAGTCGCTCAGAGCGCCCCGGTGGCCGCCGTCTCACGCACGCGAGCCGTGCCGTCGAAGACGAGCAGCCGGTCGGCGAGCTTGTCGACGAAGAACCGGTCGTGGCTGACCACGATCACGGCGCCCGGGAAGTGCGTCAGCGCCCGCTCCATGACCTGCGTCGAGGTGATGTCGAGGTGGTTCGTCGGCTCGTCGAGCACGATCACCGCCGCCCCCGAGAGCAGGCACTGCGCGATCGCGACACGGGCACGCTGACCGCCCGAGAGCGTGCCGATCTTCTGCTTGAGGTCGGCCTCCGAGAACTGCAGCATCGCGAGGAACCGGCCGACGCTCTTCTTCGTCGCGGTGAACGCGAGCGAGTCGGGGTAGGCGTTCACTGCATGGCCGACGGTGTCTTCGAGGTCGAGCTCGGCGTAGACCCGGTTGTACGAGACGTACCTGGCGCCCTTGGCCCAGCGCACCGTGCCGAAGTCGGCCTCGGTCTCGCCGGTCAGCACGTCGAGCAGCGTCGACTTGCCCGAGCCGTTCGAGCCGAGCACCGCGACGCGGTCGCCACGGCGCAGGTCGAACGAGAGGCCCTCGAACAGCGGCGCTCCGCCGAAGCTCTTCGTCAGCCCCGTCACGGTGAGCAGGTCGTTCGAGACCCGCAGCCCCTCGTAGATTCCCGTGATGATCTGGTCGATCGGGCGCGGCGCCTGCCGCTTCTTGATGTCGGCGAGACGGCGCGCGACCGCGTTCGACGGGTTGCGGGCGGCCTCGCGGCGCGCAGCCGACGCGGCCTGCTCGTAGGCGAGCAGTTCCTCTTCGTGCGCGAACTGCTTCTCGAGCATCTTGAGTCGCGACTGCTTCGCGTGCACGTACGCCGAGTAGTCGCCCTCGTACTCCTGCAGGCGGTAGTTCTCGAGCTCGATGATGCGCGTGACCACCCCGTCGAGGAACTGCCGGTCGTGCGAGACGACGAGCACCGCGCCCGCGAAGCCCGAGAGCCAGTTCTCGATCCACTTCACGCCGTCGAGGTCGAGGAAGTTCGTCGGCTCGTCGAGCAGCAGCACGTCGGGCGACTGCACGAGGATCTGCGCGAGCGCAGCGCGGTTGCGCCATCCGCCCGACAGGCGCCCGACCGCAAGGCTCCGCCGCTCCTCGTCGAAGCCGAGGCGGGTGAGCACCGTGTCGATCGTGGTCTCGTAGGTCCAGCCGCCGATGTGGTCCATGCGCTCGAAGAGCTCGCCCTGCTCGGTCAGGAGGCGCGTCATCGCGTCATCCGCCATCGGCTCGGCGAGGGCCATGCCGATCTCGTCGAGGCGCGCCTGCGTCTCGTGCACCTGCGCGAAGTGGCCGCTCAGGATCTGCTGGATGCTCTGCTCGCCGTCGAGCTCAGAGAACTGCGAGAAGTACCCGATCGTGGTGCCGAGCGTGACGTCACGGGTGCCGCCGCTCGGCTCGCGCCGCCCGAGCACGACCTCGAGCAGGCTCGTCTTGCCGGTGCCGTTCTTGCCGATGAGGCCGACCCGGTCGCCCTGCTTCAGCTTCAGGAACGCCTCCTTCAGCACCGGGCGTCCGTCGAACTCGATGCTGACGTCGTTCAGGCGGATCAGGCTCACGGGTGTCCTTGCGGTGAAGAGTGGAGAGTTCGGCGAGACGGATGCCTCGAGCCGCGCGCCCACTCTACCGACGCCGCCTGCGCGGCAACCCAGCCGCATGCGACGATCGGTGCATGGCGTATCGGGAACCCAACGACCTCGGCAGCATCGCCCTCTCGGACGAGGGCCTCGCCGTCACCACGAGCGGCTCGCCCGAGGTGCTGGTGCCGTGGGACGAGATCGACTCGGTCGCAGTGGACGTGACGGAGATCATGGGCGAGGTGCACCGCGCCGTCGTGTTCGACCACGTCTCGGGCGAGTTCTTCGAGATCTCGGACCGGGCCGACGGGTGGGAGGAGGCGATCGAACACCTCGGCGACCACATGGCCCTGCTCGTCGACGCGCCGCTCGAGGTCTGCCGCGAGGCCCGCCCCGACGCCGAGCCGATCGAACTCGCCCGCCGCCGGGAGGGCTGAGGCCGGGCCCGCAGCTGCGCGTGACGGCGAGGCGCTCACCGCCGAGACCGGCTCCACCGATGCCACCGGAGCGACCGGGATCATTCCGAGGGCTGGTGCGCCGTCCGCACGAGGAGCAGACTCGCAGGCGAGACCGCCGGGAGGAACCATGGGCGACGTGCAACCACCGCCACCTGCACCCGACGAACGATTCGCGCCCGTCTTCGGCGCCGCGGCGTTCGAGAGCGAATCCCCGGGCGCCATCAGCAGCCGGGCCGGCCACTTCCTCGCGATGGGCACCGCGGCCTTCGGGTCGCGGGAGCAGACCGCCGATGTGCGCGATGACGCCGAGGCGCTCGGCGTACCGTTCGTCGCACCCGCGACCGAAGACGATCTGCTCTGGAGCGAGCAGTCGAACCTCGACACGCTCACTCGCCTCGCA
Organism: Agromyces cerinus; assembly: GCF_016907835.1. Lineage (NCBI taxonomy): Bacteria > Bacillati > Actinomycetota > Actinomycetes > Micrococcales > Microbacteriaceae > Agromyces > Agromyces cerinus. The sequence continues at coordinate 2,595,886 of NZ_JAFBCT010000001.1, forward strand.
CTGCAGGACCACGGGGCATCCGACGCCCGCGACTGGAGCGGCGGGTCGCCGCCTCGCCCCGACGACGAACTCGCGCTCTGGCAGAACGTCGAGCTCACGCACTCGGTGCCGTCGCTGCTGGCCCTGCTGAACCACTCGCGGGGCAGCGAGCACGAACTCCAGCGCGTCGCCGCCGCGACCGCGCTCCGCACCTTCAGCAGCGGTGCGCTGGCTGCGGCCGACGAGGTGCTCGCCGCCGCGACCGCCTCGACCGACGAGCACGTGGCCGCGATCGCGAACACCGCGTTGCGCCGAAGCGACGGCGGCGGTTCGGAACCGGCGAGGCCGACGCGCTCTCCGACGGGCGGCGGCGCCCCCACGACCTTCGCCCACGCAGAGGTCAGCCTCGCCATCCACGGCACGTGGGCCCAGGTCACCGCAGACCCCTGGTACGCGCCGGGCGAGCCACTGCACAGCCACATCCAGGTCGCCTCGACCCCGAACCTCTACGACGAGGACACCTACTACACGTGGAGCGGCGAGTACACGCAGGCCGCCCGAGATGCCGGCTCGGCCGAGCTGCCGATCTGGAGGGACGCGCTCGCCCTGCCCCCGTTCGACACCGTCTTCGCCCACAGCCACGGCGGCAACGTCGCACTGACTGCGGCGGCCGACGGCGAGCGCATCCGCATGCTCGTGCTCATGCACACCCCTGCCCTCCCGCGGTCGGATGAGCAGTGGGCTGCGATCCGGGCGCGCGTGGGGCGCACCGTCGTGATGCGCACCCGGCTCGACCACGTCGTGCTCGCCGACGGACTCGTCAACGGGAGTTCGCAGCGATTCGACCAGAACCTGCTGCCGCACCACCCGGTCGTGCTGCACTGGGCCAACGCGGATGCGTGGTTCTCGCACACGTTCTTCACCGAGGTCGGCAAGTGGCTGCAGTACGACCTCGCGGGCACGGTCCGCAGGCAGCACCGCTACGCCGAACAACTCGTGTAGCCGGCGTCGAACAGCCGCCGAGCCCAGGGTCGGAAGGTTCTCGGCGCCCGCCGCGTTGGTCACTGCATGAGAGCGATCGCGTACGCCAAGACCGGGGACTCGTCAGGGCTGCACCTCGTCGAGCGGGAGACGCCCGAACCGGGCGCCGGAGAGGTGCGCGTGCGCATCGCCGTGTCGGGCGTCAACCCGACCGACTGGAAGGCGAGGGCCGGTTCACGTCCGGGCGGGGCGGCGCCGTTCGCGGAGGTCGTGCCGAACCAGGACGGCGCCGGCGTGGTCGACGCCGTCGGCCCCGGCGTGACCGGGTTCGCGGTCGGCGACCGGGTCTGGGCCTACCTCGCCGCGCACGAACGACCGTCCGGCACCGCGCAGGAGTTCGCGGTGCTCTCTGCCGAGCACGTGGTGCCCCTGCCGGATGCCGCGAGCTTCGACCTCGGCGCCTCCCTCGGCGTGCCCGCCATGACCGCGCACCGCGCGCTCACCGTCTCCGAGGCGGGTCCGTCCCGACTCGGCCCCGGCGCGCTCGACGGCCGCACGGTGCTCGTCGCCGGTGGCGCCGGCGCCGTCGGGCACGCGGCCATCCAGCTCGCCCGCTGGTCGGGAGCCACGGTCATCACGACGGTGAGCTCGCCCGAGAAGGCCGCGCTCGCGACCGCGGCCGGAGCCCACCACGTCGTGAACTATCGCGCCGACGACGCCGCGGCCGCGATCCGCGCCATCGCCCCGCACGGCGTCGACCAGGTCGTCGAGGTCTCGCCCGCCCGCAATGCCGGGCTCAACGCGAGCGTCGTCGCGAATCACGGGTCGATCGCCGTGTACGCGACGGACGGCGGCGCCGAGATGATCCTCGACGTGCGCCGGCACTTCGCGCTCAACGTGCGCTACCAGTTCCTGCTGCTCTACACCGTCGGCCAGGACGCCCTCTCGGCTGCCGCCGAGGACATCGGCCGTGCACTCGCCGACGGAGCCCTGCCCGTCGGCGAGGACGCGGGCCTGCCGATCACCCGCTTCCCGCTCGAGCGCACGGCCGCGGCGCACGACGCCGTCGAGGCGGGCACCGTCGGCAAGGTGCTCATCGACGTCGACCCCGACCTCGCCTGATCCCTCCCCGGGCGAGCGACGCTCAGCCGAGCAGGTGCGACAGCTGCTCGACGACGAGCACCACGGCGAGCACGACCATCGCGGCGCCCGAGATGCGGGAGACGAGACGCATGGCCGACGGCCGAGCACGCAGCACCGTGCGGGCGCCCATGCCGACGACGAAGTAGACGAGTGCGCAACTGCCGACGAAGATGAGGCCGAGCACGGCCAGCTGCACCGGGATCGGCCAGGCGCCCGCGGCATCCGTGAACTGCGGCAGCAGCACGACGAGCACGAGCAGGCCCTTCGGGTTCAGGCCGCTGACGCCGGCGCCCTGCACGAGGCGCAGCCACGGCCGCGTCTCGGCTCCCCCGCCGGGCCCTGCGCCCGCGACCAGCCCGGGCGGCTCGATGAGCACGCGCATGCCGAGGTACACCAGGTACGCCGCAGCGGCGAACGTGAGTCCGCTCAGCACCCACGGCATCGCCGCCACGGCGGCGCCGACGCCCACCGCGACCGCGGCCACGGCGGCGAGGTAGCCGATGAGGATTCCGGAGAGGGCGGGCAGGATGCTGCGGTCGCGTAGCCCGGAGGCGATGATGTACGCCCAGTCGGGGCCCGGCACGAGCACCATGAAGGTCATCATCGCCCAGCAGGCGAGCAGCAGTTGGGTGTTCACGGTGGCCTCCCCCCTCGGCGGATACGACGAATGTAGGCGGGGTGCGCGAGCAGCCGCTGGCGTATTCACCCCGGAACCCGCCGCTCCGTGGAAGAATTCACCTCATGGACGCCATCGACCGGAAGATACTTGCCGAACTGCAGCAGGACGGCCGACTGAGCCTCACCGACCTCGCGGCTCGCGTGCAGCTGAGCATGTCGCCGACCCACCGCCGACTCCATGCGCTCGAGGCATCCGGAGCCATCTCGGGCTATCGCGCCGTCATCGACCCAGAGGTGGTCGGGCTCGGCTTCGGCGCGCTCGTCTTCGTGACGATGGACCAGGCGAACCGCACGACCATCCCCGCCTTCGACGCGGCCGTCGCCGAGATCCCCGAGGTGATCCAGGCGCTACGCCTCTTCGGCGACCCCGACTACCTGCTGCGCGTCGCCGTACGCGACCTGCCCGCGTATCAACGGCTGTGGGACGAGCGGCTCTCGGCGCTGCCCGGCGTTCGCCGAGTCGCGTCCACCATCGTCATGAAGACGATCGTCGACGATCGGCCGCTGCCGATCTGAGGGGCTGCCGCTGCCGCTGACCCTCGACGCCGTCGGCCGGCCGGCGTACCGTGGCCGTCGAAGCGACAGCCCGAACGAGGAGGTTCCCGATGGCCGAGCTCTCACCGATCCAGCCGTGCCTGTGGTTCGACGACCAGGCGCGCGAGGCGATGACGTACTACGTCGACGTCTTCCCGAACTCGCGCATCCGGCACATCGACGAGTACCCCGACGAGTCGCTCGACGAGCACTTCACGGGCATGTCGGGCAAGGTGCTGAACGGCCAGTTCACCCTGAACGGCGTGGACTTCGTCTGCCTCGACGGCGGGCCGCTCTTCACCTTCAACGAGTCGATCTCCTTCGTCGTCGAGTGCGCCGACCAGACGGAGATCGACGAGTACTGGTCGAAGCTCTCGCACGTGCCCGAATCGGAGCAGTGCGGCTGGTGCAAGGACCGCTTCGGCGTCAGCTGGCAGATCATCCCGGCGAACATGGGTGAGCTGACCCGGCGGCCGGAGCAGATCAGGGTGATGATGGGCCAGAAGAAGGTCGTGATCGCCGAACTCGAGAACGCCTGAGACGACGGATGCCTCGGCTCTCGGTCATCGGTCGGGCGCACCCTCGCCAGACCCGGTGACGTCGCTCGACCCGTCGGCCTCGGCCGACCGCGTCAGCACGATCGCCGCGGGAAACCGCCCGACGACGGCGCGGAACGCCGGCTTCGACAACGCCGCTGCCTCCGCGGGCTCGATCAGTCGAGGAGCGGTCGCCCGATGGTCGCGACCTTTCCACGTGATCGTCGCTTCGCCCGCGGCGAGCACGTTGCGAGCCCAGTTCGTCTTCGACCCCCACGGCAGGCCGATGAGGAACACGTCGCGCGACGTCGTCGGCACGAGGGCGATCGGCGTCGCGTAGGCGTTTTCGCTGCGACGGCCCCGGTGGTGGATCATGCCCCAGAGCGGCACCCACCGGCGCCCGGCCAGCGCTCGCGCGAGCGGTTCGCTCGCGCGCACCGCCCACCGTGGCGGCCCCTGGGCTCGACGGGAATCAGCCATGACTCCAGCATCCGCCCAATCCCATGGCTCCGCATCCAGAGTCCGGCCTTGCGACGACGGCCGTGCCGCTGCCAGCATGGCAGGCACCCGACGACTGGAGCCCGATGTCCGAGACCCTCGATCGACAGCCTGGAGCCGAGCTGTCCACCCTTCCCGGCGCTGCGATCCTCCGACGCACCCGCAGCCTGCTGTACTGCGCGCTCGGAACCGGCTTCGTCTACAGCGTGCTCAGCGTCGCGTCGAAGGGCGGATGCTCCGGCGGCGTGACCGGCGACGGCGGATTCATCGACGCCGACGGCCGACCCACCGAGGTCGCTCCGTATTGCGTCGACGTGACGATGCGGCCGAGCACCATCGTCTACCTCGCGATCGCCATCATCGTGCTCGTCGCGATCACTCGAGTGCTGCGGAGGGCCGACAGCGAGGCCGCCGCATTCCGGATGCTGGACCGTGCCGCGATCCTGCTCGTCGCCGTCACAGCGATCTGGCTCGTGATCACCCACGTCTCGTTCTGGATGATCCCGATCGACCAGTGGGACGGCGGGTCGTACTTCCCGCTCCCGTTCACGTTCGGCGCCGTCGACGTCGAGATCTCGCCCATTCGACTGGGCTGACCACCGAGCTCGTCAGGAGGCGAGCGGCCGTCGCTCGCGCTCGGTGTCGAAGAGCCATGCGTCGACGTCGTTGAGCGCGAGCCGCAGCGCACCGAGCACGCTGACGTCGGCGCCGAGCGTCGAGGCCACGATCTCGACCGGGAAGAGGCACGCGGCGTCGAGACGCGCCTGGAGCGGTTCGATGAGACGATCGCCGACCCCCGCGAGCTCGCCCGCGATGATGAGTCGCGGGGTGTCGAGCACCGTCACGAGGGTGATGAGGCCGAGCGCGAAGTGCTCGATGAACTCGGCGAGCGCGGCGCTGCCGCGCTCGTCGTCTCCCCCGTCGAGCACGCCCCCGGCGCTCGTGAACTCGGTCAGCGCTGCCGCGGCTCGCGGCCAGCCGAGCTCCGGGAGTCCGCCGATCTCGCCGGAGGCGCCGTGGCGTCCGAGGTAGGGCTTGCCGTCGATCGTGATCGCCGCGGCCATCGTCGTGCCCGCGAGCACCGTGACCGACGCGTCGAGGTCGGTGCCCGCCCCGAGCCAGTGCTCGGCGAGGGCCGCGCATCGGGCGTCGTTGCCGACTGCGACAGCAGCGTGCGGAGACATCCGCTCGAATGCGCCGGCGATGTCGGTGCCCGCCCAGTCGGCCAGGCGGGAACTCCGCACGACGGTGCCGTTCGCGTCGACGATGCCCGTCGTCGAGACGGCGATCGCCCAGACCTCGGCCGGCGTGCGCCCGTGCTCCGCGAGCAGCGCCGAGACCGCGTTCGTCATCGCCGCGAGCCGGTCGGCGGCGGACAGGTCGGCGTCGATGGCCTGCCCGCTGCGAGCGAGCACCACCCCGTCGAGGTCGGCGAGCATCAACCGCAGCTCGTGCACGCCGAGTTCGCAGGCGACGACGAGTCCGGCATCCGCCCGGAACGCGAATCGCTTGGCCGGTCGACCGACGGGCCGATTGGAGACCGCCTCGGGCGCGATCGCGACCACGAGACCGTCGGCGATCAGCTCGGCGACGGCGTCTTCGATCGTCGGCCGTGACAGGCGCGTCGACTCACTGAGCTCCGTGAAGCTCATCGATTCCGCTCCGCGAAGTCGGCGGAGCACCGCCACACCGTTCTGGCGCTTCACGAGCGGGCTGCTCCCAGCAATCATCGGTCTTCCTCGTCCGTCGGGGATTGACAGGCATCTACTGAGCTGCTTGACTCCCACCGTAATTATTAATACTAACTGAATAATTAATCTGGGAGACGGCGGACGCAGTCGCGGCACGCCGGCAGTTCACTTGTCCAAGTATCTTCCTCGGGAGTTTCAATGAAGAGACATCCAGCGCTCCAAGCGCTGACCATCGCATCGGTCGTCGCGGTGGCGACCGCAGGAGCCGTGAACTCGGCCTCCGCCGCCGAGACGGCGGCACCGGCCGCCACCGACGGCATCACGGTGACCGCCGGCACCCTGTCGATCGGCCTCGACGCCGCCGGCACGGTCACGAGCCTCGTCGACCAGCGCCTCGGCGAGAACCACCTCGCCGCCGACAAGCAGGCCCCCCTCGTGAGCCTCGTCATCGACGGGGAGCAGGAGGTGCCGACCGAGGTGACGCAGGACGGCGACACGCTCGTCTTCTCCGACGACTCCGCCGGCTACGAGATCGACGTCGCGATCGACGCCTCGGCGAGCTACACCACCCTCGAGGTCGTCGACGTGCGCGCGCCCGAGGGCGCCGACGTCGAGTCGCTCCTGTGGGGCCCGCTGCCCACCTCGATCACCGAGACCGTCGGCGAGACCGTCGGCGTCGTCCGTGACGGTGACTTCGCGATCGGCGTGCGGCCGCTGAACGACCACACCGAGGGCGGGTGGCCTCAGGAGTACCAGGACACCGGCTGGCAGAGCGAGGTGGAGGCGAACCCCTCGAGCCTCGAAGTCGCTCCGGTCTCCGAGCCGCTCGAGGAGTGGAGCGTCGCCGGCGTCACCCCGTGGGGCACCGTGCTGCGCGCGTTCTCGTTCGACTACTCGTCCGAGCGCCTGCGTTCGCAGCCGAACGGCTATCAGGTCCCCGTCGGCCCGCTGTCCGACTCGACCGTCGTCGGCTCGAAGCTCGCCGTCTTCGGCAGCACGCCGTCGATGGTGCCGACCGTGCTGTCGACCATCTCGAAGGGCGAGTCGCTGCCCTACCCGACGATCGACGGTCAGTGGCAGAAGGTCGCCCAGGCGACGTCGCAGTCCTTCCTCGTGCTCGGCGACCTGCGCACCTCGAACCTCGACGCCGCCGCGAAGTACGCCAAGGCAGCAGGCCTCGAGTACCTCTACTCGCTGCCGAACGCCGCCGGTCCGTGGAAGGCCACCGGCCACTACGAGTTCGACTCCTCGCTCGGCGGCAGCGACGCGGCCGTCGCCGACTTCGTCGACCGCGCCGACGAGCTCGGCGTCAAGGTGGGAGTGCATACGCTCTCCGACTTCGTCGCCTCCAACGACGCATACGTGCAGCCGGCTCCTGCCGACGAGCGTCTCGCCCTCGGCGGCCGTGCCGAGCTCACCCGTCCGCTCTCAGCGAGCGCCAACGTGCTCTACCTCGACGACGACACGCTGCTCGCCGCGGGTGCGCAGGGCAAGAAGCTCCGCATCGGCGACGAGTTCATCGACTACGGCTCGTTCCGTCAGGTCGGCGAGGAGTGGGAGGTGACCGGCCTCTCGCGCGGCCGCTGGGGATCGACCCCCGCCTCGCACGACTCCGGTGCATCCGCCGCCCGTCTGCTGCAGAACCAGTACGGCGGCGCGCTCGGCGACCTCGGCATCATCGACGAGATCTCGACCCGGTTCGCCGACATGTGGAACGACACGGGCATCCGCGCCATGTCGTTCGACGGCCTCGAGTCGGCCTCGCAGGCCGGCTACGGCGGGTACGGCATCGCTCGCATGGTCAACGGCACCTTCGCGCAGATCGACGACCACGACGGCTTCATCTCCGAGACGAGCCGTATGACCTCGAACGCCTGGGACGGCCTGTCGCGAGCGAGCTGGGGAGAGGTCGCCTCGACGAGCATGGACCAGGTCTTCCTGAACAACGCCTTCTACCACGCGAACTACCTCCCGCCGATGATGGGCTGGATCCACCTCGCCGGAAACGAGAGCCTGCTGAGCATCGAGAGCAAGCTCGCCCGCGCCGCGGGCCTCGACGCCGGCACCGGCCTCCAGACCTCGGTCGGGAGCCTGAACGGCGGCGGCGCGCAGACGACGCTGGTGCTCGACGCGATCAAGCAGTGGGAGACCGCGCGCAACCTCGGCGCCTTCACGGCCGAGCAGCGCGAGGCGCTCCGCGACCGGTCGACGAACTGGCACCTCACCATGGTGTCGGCCGAGCGCGAGTGGTCGCTGCAGCAGCTGGATGCCTCGGGCGCACCGATCGGCGATCCGCAGACGGTCTCGGTCCCCGAGCCGGCGATCATCACCGAGTCGCTGACCGACGCCGAAGCGGGCACGCTCTACGGCCAGGTCGTCGCATCGAACTCGCCGGCGACCATCCGCTACGAGGTCACCGCGGGATCGCTCCCGAAGGGCCTCGAGCTGAACGCCGACACCGGCGGCATCATCGGCATCGCCGAGAAGCCCGGCTCGAGCCGCTTCACCGTCACGGCACGCGGCAGCGCCGGCATCGCGGACTCCTCGAAGGAGTTCACGCTGCAGGTGCGTCCGTTCACACCGCGGGCCGACGTCGAGCTCGAGATGCCGCTCGAGCCGAGCGCCCCGGCCACGGTGACGGTGACGAACGCGGGAACGCACGCGATGAAGAACGTGCGCATCGAGGCCTCGGCCGGCAACGGCTGGGCGATCTCGCCCGAGCTCGAGACCGTCAAGAAGCTCGATGCGGGCGAGGCCGTCACGGTCGAGCTGCAGCTCACCGAGCAGGATGACGCGTCGCGCACGGTCTCCGTGAAGACCCGAGTGCTCTTCGACGCCCCGGGGTCGAAGGACAACGAGCTGACCCGCGAGGCGACGCTCGAGCTCCCGCTCGCGGACATCGCCGCGGCGTACAACCGCGTGTCGATCTCGGACGACGCGGCGCCCCGCACGGCCAACTTCGACGGCTCGGGCAACAGCTACTCGGCGCAGGCCCTCGCGGCCGCCGGCCTCGTCGCCGGTGCGGAGTTCGAGCACGATGGCCTGTCGTTCACCTGGCCGTCGGCCGTCGGCGCGCCGAACAGCGTGGCGGGCTCCGCGACATTCGAGGTGAGCGGCGACGGCACCAAGCTCGGCCTGCTCGGCAGCGCGGTCGGCCCGCAGGTGGGCAGCGGCACGATCACGTACCGCGACGGCTCCACCCAGCCGTTCGAGATCGCGTTCAACAACTGGGCGGGCGAGGAGGCCGAAGACGCGGTGGTGTCGTCGCGCTACCGCAACACGCCATCGGGCCCGGCGAACCACGGGTACTTCTACCGCGTGTTCTACGACTCGGTCGAGCTCGACCCGGCCAAGGAGGTCTACACGATCACCCTGCCGGCGAACGGTTCGATGCGGGTGTTCTCGGTCGCGATCGGCTGACACGCCACCGACCCCGCATGAGGGCGGGCCGACCGGTCTCCGGTCGGCCCGCCCTTCTGCCGTTCCCTGCCGATGCACCGGCCACCCAGCCGCACGATCTAGGCTCGAAGCACCGTCACCGAACTGCAGAAGGAGCATGCCGCCATGAGCGACGCCGCGAACCTCGACGTCTTCGACCGCCGCGAGTCGGAGGTGCGCGGGTACGTCCGCGCGTTCCCCACGGTCTTCGACCGTGCGAGCGGCTCGACCCTCGTCGACGTCGACGGCCGCGAGTACCTCGACTTCTTCGCCGGAGCCGGCGTGCTGAACTACGGGCACAACAACCCCGTGTTCACCCGCGCGCTCATCGAGTACCTCGAGCGAGACGGCATCATCCACGGCCTCGACATGGCGACCTCGGCCAAGCGCGCGTTCATCGAGGCGTTCGAGCAGTACGTGCTCGCGCCGCGCGGCCTCGACCACAAGCTGCAGTTCACCGGCCCGACCGGCGCGAACGCCGTCGAGGCGGCCTTGAAGGTCGCCCGACAGGCGACTGGCCGCTCCAACGTCGTCGCGTTCACGAACGCGTTCCACGGCCTCAGCGTCGGCGCCCTCGCCGCGACCGGCAACGCCACCTACCGCGAGGCGGCGGGCATGCCGCTCGGCAACGTCACGCGCCTGCCCTACGACGGCTACCTCGGCGCCGACGTCGACACGCTCGACCTGTTCGAGAAGATGCTCGGCGACCCGGGATCCGGCCTCGACCTGCCCGCCGCCGTCATCGTCGAAGCGGTGCAGGGCGAGGGCGGCATCAACGTGGCGAGCGTGCCATGGCTGCAGCGCCTGCGCGCGCTGACCGCGGAGCGCGGCATCCTGCTCATCCTCGACGAGATCCAGTCGGGCGTCGGCCGCACCGGTTCGTTCTTCGCGTTCGAGGCCGCCGGCATCGTGCCCGACATCGTCACCGTGTCGAAGTCGATCTCGGGCTCGGGCCTGCCGATGTCGCTCGTGCTGCTGCGCCCCGAGGTCGACGTGTGGAAGCCCGGCGCCCACACCGGCACGTTCCGCGGCAACAACCTCGCCTTCATCTCGGCTCGCGTCGCGCTCGAGACCTACTGGGCCGACGCCGAGTTCACCGACGCCGTGGCCGCGAAGTCGGCACTGCTGCGCGGCGAGCTCGAGGCGATCGCCGCCGAGTACCCCGAGCTCGGCTTCGTGGTGCGCGGTCGCGGGCTGATGTACGGCCTGGCGTGCGACGCCGACCGCGCGCTCGCCGGCTGCGTCTCGAAGGAGGCGTTCACGCGAGGCCTCGTCATCGAGACCTCGGGCGCCTTCGACGAGGTGCTGAAGTTCCTGCCCGCGCTCACGATCACCGACGACGAGCTGCGTCGCGGTCTCGCGATCGTGCGCGAGAGCCTCGCTGCGGTGCGCTCGGCCTGAGCACGGATGCTCCGGGGCGGGCGTCCCCCGACGCCGCCCCGGAGCGGCGCCCGTGTCACGCCCCGCCGTGCACGAGCTTCCCGCCGGTGAACGTCGCCCGCACCGGGATCTCGGAGATCCCTTCGGGGTCGGCACGACGCGGGTCGGCGCCGAGTGCGACGAAGTCCGCGAGGTATCCGGGTGCCAGGCGCCCCTTGCGCCCCTCTTCACCCGTCGCCGTCGCCGAACCGATCGTGTAGACCCCGATCGCCTCCTCGACGCTGATCGCCTGGGTCTCCCCGACCCGCATCCCGTCGACTCCCCTGCGCGTCACCATCGACTGGATCGCGCCGAGCGGCGGGATCGGACTCGCGGGATGATCGGTCGAGGCCGCGACCGCGACTCCGGCATCGAGGAACGCCCGGTGCGCGAACAGCCGCTCGACCCGGTCGGCGCCGTACCACTGCTCCAGTCGCCCGCCGTAGAAGCGCGCGTAGGCCGAGAACGGCACGACCGTCAGTCCGAGCGCGGCGATCCTCGTGATGATCTCGGCGTCGACGATGCTGCAGTGCTCGATGCGGTGGCGCACGCCGGTCTGCACGGTGGCCGCTGCGGTCTCGTAGGCCTGCAGCAGCATCCGGATCGCGACATCGCCGTTGGCATGGATCGCGAGCCGGTTGCCGTCGGCGTGCACGCGCCCGACCAGTGCGTCGAGTTCCTCCTGCGTGGTGATCAGCATGCCGTGGTCGTGCGTGCCGACGAACGGCTCGGAGACGCGGCACGTCCGCCCGCCGATCGCACCGTCGACGAACGCCTTGACGCCCGCGACGCGCAGCCACTCGTCGCCGAAGTCGGTGCCGAGCCCGAGTGCTCGGTACTCCTCGTACCGCTCGGCGGCGAGGAGCATGGCGACGCGGATGCCGCGGCCGCCCTGCGCCTTGGCCATCGAGTGGATCTCGAGCTGCTGGGGCCCGACGAACGCGTCGCACGTCGAGGTGATGCCGACTGCGTTCCATTCGGCTGTGACCCGCGCATACTCGGCGATGACGTCGGCCGGCTCCGGCGCCGGCAACGGCGCGAGCGCGTCACCGGGCCGGCTGACGTACCGGCCGAGGAGCGCGCGCTCGTAGACGCGCCCGTCGAGTCGCCCGTGCGGGTCGCGCCCATAGCTTCCCCCCGCGATGTCTGGGGCGTCTTCGCCGACCCCGAGCTCCTCGAGCGCACGACTGTTGAGCACGGCCCAGTGGGCGGACACGTGCCGCACGATCACGGGCGTCGTCGGGGCCGCGGCATCGAGCATGGCCCGATCGATGCGCCCCGTCACCGAGTCGTCGTAGTTGCCGGCGAGCACCCATCCCCGACGTGTTGCCGTGCGGTTGCGGACCGCGTCGAGCAGGCCTTCGACGCCGACGACGCTCGCGGGCGAGACATCCAGGTCGAGACGGGATTGGACGGTGTCGGCGAGGTGGGCGTGGGCATCGTTGAATCCCGGCACGACGACCGCATCCCCGAGGTCGACGACCTCGGCGTCCGGGTGGCGGTCGCTCAGCTCGCGGAACGAACCGCTCGCGCTGATGCGGTCCCCGGCCACGGCGAACGCCTCGGGCCGGGTGCCGTCCTGGCTGATGATCGTTCCGGCTCGGTACAGCACCGGGCTCTGTCGCATGTCGACCTCCATCGATTCACTTCCCGCCATTCAGGCGGGTGCCGTCACGGCCGGCGCGACCGCGTCATCCGCAGTGGCCGGCACCGAAGGCGCCGTCGCCTGGGGCTTCCTGCGCAGGCGCTTGGCCAGGGCCGCAGTGCAGACGAGGCTGATGGCGATGAGCAGGATCTGGTAGCCGGCGACGCCCCAGATCTCGTTGCCGAAGCCGGTCAGGAGCGACTGGGCGACGAGCGGTGTCGCTCCGCCGACGATGGTGGCGCACAGCTGGTAGGCGATCGAGAGACCGGTGTAGCGGACGGCGGGCGGGAACGCGCCCGCGAGGAATCCCGCGAGCACCGCGAAGTACGAGGCGGTCATCACGGTGGTCAGCGCGAGGCCGAACGTGATCGCGGCCGGGTCGCCGGTGTTGATCAGCAGGTAGGTCGGGATCGTGACCAGGAGACTGCCGGTCAGGGTGATGAGCATGAGCCTGCTGATGCCGATGCGGTGCGCGACGATCGCGGCCACCGGCTGCACGAAGAACTGCAGGATCGCGATCACGAGCAGGATGTTGAGCACGGTGGGCCGCGGCACTTCGAGGATCCCGGTCGTCCACGACAGCGTGAAGGTGTTGTTGAAGTACGCGATGGCGATGCCGATGGCGCTCGCACCCATTCCGAGGAAAATCGAGGCCGGGGCGACCTTGAAGACCTCGACGATCGGGGCCCTCGCCACGGTGTGGGACTTCTTGAGCTCGGTGAACGCGGCGGTCTCCTCGAGGTTCAAGCGCACGAGGAGCGCGACGAGCACGAGCACTGCCGAGAAGAGGAACGGCACGCGCCATCCCCATGCCATGAACTGCTCGTCGGGCAGCCGGCTCACGAGGAGGAAGGCGAGCGTGGCGAGGATCGACCCCGCAGGCGAGCCCTGCTGGACCCACATGCCGGCCAGACCGCGCCGGCGTTCGGGGCTGTTCTCGGTCGCGAGGGTCACCGCACCGCCCCACTCGCCGCCGAGGCCGAGCCCCTGCAGCGCCCGCAGCACGACGAGCAGCACCGGCGCCCAGACGCCGATGGTCGCGTAGCCCGGCAGCACGCCGATCAGGGTCGTGGCGATGCCCGTCAGCAGCAGGGTCGCGACGAGGGTGCCGCGTCGGCCGAAGCGATCGCCGAGGTGGCCGAAGATGAGTCCGCCGATGGGGCGGGCGATGAAGCCGACCCAGAAGGTGGCGAATGCGGCGAGCAGGCCGACGGTCGGGGATGCCTCTGGGAAGAAGACCGGCCCGAACACGAGCGCAGCGGCGGTGCCGAACAGAAAGAAGTCGTACCACTCGATCGTCGTTCCGACGAAGGTGGCGGCGGCGGTCTTGATCTCGGTCGACCGTGTCGACGATGACATGGTGTCTCCTGGGAACGGGGCACCTGCGGCCCGGGTCCCACCATCACACCAGTCGAGGCCTATGCTGTCGAATGATACTTTCTTTGGATATCCATGTTGAACGCGCATAACCTTCCCGACCTCCGCGTGCTGTCGCACTTCCTCACGGTCGTCGAAGCCGGCTCGGTGACGAGAGCCGCGTCGATGCTGCGCATCACGCAGCCGGCCCTGTCACGTCAGATGCAGCAGCTCGAGCAGCGCCTCGGCACGCGATTGTTCGACCGCACGACGACGGGCGTGAGACCGAGCTCCGCCGGACTCACGCTGGTGCCGCTCGTGCGCGGCCTCATCGATCGCGCGGAAGGCGTGCAGCGCGCGGTCGAACAGCTCACCGTCGACGCCCCCGTGCGGTTCCGGGCAGCCTGCCCCGAGGCCACCGTGCGCGGTGTGATCGCGCCGTTCGTCGCCGAGACGTCCGCCCCGATCACGGGCACCGAGATCGACCTCGCGGTGCGCGTCTACGACCACGTCATCGGTCGGAGCGCCGACCTGGCGGTGAACACGCTGCCGCCGCCGCTCGGCCTCGAGTCCGAGCTCATCGACTCGGCACCCGTCCAGGTGCACGTGACGCCGGGGCATCCGCTCGCCGAGCTGGAGTCGATCGACGCGAGTGACCTCGTCGACGCATCGATCATCGTGCTCGCCTCGGGCTCGGGCCTCCGGCAGGTGGTCGATCGCGCACTGTGGCCGGTGCGGGATCGGATCACGATCGTCGCCGAACCGTCGTCGTCCGACCTCGCGATGGCGCTCGCGTCGACGGGGGCCGGCATCTGCATCGACGTCGTCGGACCCCAGTTCGGACTCATCGGACGCACCTTCACCTCCGATCGGCAGCGGGTCATGATGCCGATCTACGCCGCCTGGGAGGCCGACCACTTCGCCGCGGACCAGCTGCGCTCGCTCGCCGGCGCGCTGACGGCGTGGTCGAGCGGGCGCGTCCGCGACTGACGAGGCTGGCCACGACGCTTCATCCGGCGCCCTCGCTGGACGATTCCCGTGTTCAGGATCGTGTTGGATTCAACATGTATCCTAGGCCGCGATGTCCACGAAAGCTCCTGCTCCGAAGCCCGTCCACCCGCTCGCGCGCAAGCTCCGCTTCGCCCGCATCCTGAACGTCGTACTCGGCGCGGTCGCCGCGTTCCTGCTCGTCGTCGTGATCGCGCTGTCGGTGCCGAGCGCCGGTCAGGCTCCCGCGGCCGGTGCGCCGCAGACCCCGTCGGCGGATGCCGCCGGCGAGGGCGCCGGCGGCTCCGGCTCCGACTCGGAGATCGCCACCCGCGACCCCGATGACCCCCTCGCGATCGGCGACGTCGACGCTCCCGTCGTGCTCGTCGAGTGGGCCGACTTCCGCTGCCCCTTCTGCGCCGTCGTGACCAACGAGACGCTCCCGACGATCTTCGAGGAGTACGTCGACAAGGGCCTCGTGCGCTACGAGTTCCGCGATGTCGCGTTCTTCGGCGAGGAGTCGATCGACGCCGCCGTCGCCGCCCGCGCCGCGGGCGAACAGGGCAAGTTCCCCGAGTACCTCGAGGCCGTGTTCGCCGCCGCGCCCGAGAAGGGCCACCCCGACATGCCGCGCGAGAAGCTCATCGGCTTCGCGACCGAGGCGGGCGTGCCCGACCTCGCGAAGTTCGAGCAGGACCTCGATCGCGCCGACCTCCGCGACGCGGTGCTCGCGAGCACCGCGGAGGCCCAGAAGCTCGGCGTGACGAGCGTGCCGTTCTTCGTCGCGGGCGACCAGGCCATCGCCGGTGCGCAACCGATCGAGAACTTCCGCGCCCTCATCGACGAGCAGCTGGCCGCGGCAGGCGAGTGATCGACCTCGGGCTCGCGGGCGCTCTCGTCGGGGGCGTCCTCACCCTGCTGAGCCCCTGCTCGGTGATGCTCCTGCCGGCGTTCTTCGCCTACGCGTTCACGAGCCCGAGCCGGCTGATCGCCCGCACCGGGGTGTTCTACCTCGGCCTTATCACGACCCTCGTGCCGATCGGGGTGCTCGCCGGCACGGTCGGTGCGTTCGTCAGCACGAACCGCACGACCCTCGTGACGGTCGCCGCGATCGTGATCATCGTGCTCGGCGCCGTGCAACTCGTCGGCATCCCGCTCCCCGCATTCACCCGCAGCGGGGCGGCAGAAGGCACCGGCGTGGCATCCGTCTACCTGCTCGGCACCGTCTACGGGCTCGCCGGGGTCTGCGCCGGCCCCCTGCTCGGCTCGGTGCTGGCGCTCGCCGCGCTCGGCGGTCAGCCGCTGTACGGCGGCCTCGTGCTCGCGGTCTTCGCCCTCGGCATGACCGTGCCCCTCTTCGTGCTCGCCGTCGCCTGGTCGCGATCGCCGCGCCTCCGCGGCATGCTGCGCCCCCGCACGGTACGCATCGGACGCTGGACCAACACCTGGACGCAGATCGTCGGCGGCCTCCTCGGCATCGGCATCGGCGTGCTGCTCATCGTCACGGAGGGCACCGCCTCGCTCGGCGGCGTGCTCGGCGCCTCGCAGCAGTTCGCGGTCGAGAGCTGGGTGCTCGAGCGCACCGCCGCCGTGCCCGACGTCGTCTTCGCCGCGGTCGCGATCGCCGCGCTGGCGGGCGCCTGGGGCATCCACCGGTGGCGGAGCGGCGCGGCACGGCGAGCGGATGCCTCAGCCGCCGTCTCCCCCGAGGCATCCGGGGTCGCCCGTGAAGGCGAACCCTCGTGACCCCCGCGACCCGCGCGACTCACTCAGCGGATGCACCGGGGCCGCGGCCCGGCCATGATGGTGGAATGCCGACCGTCGACAGCGCCGCAGAGCGCGCCCGCACCGCGATCCGCGCCGGGATCCTCGACGGCACCCACCGGCCCGACACGATGCTCAGCGAGAACGAGCTCGCCGCAGAGCTCGGCATGAGCCGCACGCCCGTGCGGGCCGCGCTCACCCGGCTGCAGGACGAGGGCTGGATCACGATCTACCCGAAGCGCGGCGCACTCGTGAGATCGCTCAGCGACCCCGAGATCGCCGACCTCGCAGACGCCCGGCTGATCCTCGAGGCCGCCGGGGTGCAGCGCGCGACCACGACAGCCCGGAAGGCACTCGCCGACCGGCTCGAGCCGACACTCGTCGCCCAGCGCGCCGCCCTCGAGGCCCGCGACCTCGACGGCTTCGTGACCCTGACGATCGCCTTCCACCGCTCGTTCGTCGAGGCCGGCGGCAATCGCACCCTCGCCGAGATCGGCGACCGGCTCACCGCGCGGCAGCGACTGCTGCTGAGCGCCCACCGGGATTCGCTCTTCGAGCGGTCCGACCAGGTCATCGACGAGCATCGCGCCCTCATCGAACGGCTGCGCGCCGACGACCCCGCCGGCTTCGCCGAGGCCCTGCGCACCCATCTGATGGACACGCACGGCCCCGAACTCGGCCCGATCTGAGGTCGCGGGCCCGAACTCGCGTCAGTCGTCGGCGGGCACCGGCACAGTGAGGCTCGCCCGCTCGTTCAGCAGCTCGGGCACGAAGCCCGCCGCCTGCTTGTAGCGGTTCGCGATCTCGGCGCGCTCGGCGTAGGGCACGACGAGTTCGATGTCGCCGAAGCCGCCGGGCGCTCGCTCGTACGCGAGCTGCATGACCTGCTCCGGCCCCATCGAGCGGTTGCTGAGCGTGAGCGCCGTGGTGCGCGGGCGACGCTCGGCCTCGTAGGCGCCGAGCGCATCCTCGATCGGGTCGACCGTGCCGAGCTGGAAGGCGAGGGTGCGGGCGTCGATGATCGCCTGCGATGCACCGTTCGAACCGATCGGGTACATGGCGTGCGCGGCGTCGCCGAGCAGCGTCTGCGAACCGAAGGTCCAGCGTTCGACCGGGTCGCGATCCACCATCGGGTACTCGAGGATCTCGTCGGCGGCGGAGATGACGGCCGGAACGTCGAGCCATCCGAAGTCCCAGTCGGCGAAGCGGCCGAGCACCGCGCTCGGGTCTGCGCCTCGGTTCCAGTCGCTCGCACCCGGCTCGGGGTCATCGGAACGGTACTCGGCGATGAAGTTCACCGTCTGCAGCCCGTCGTCGCCGACCGCCGAGAGCGGGTAGGCGACGAACTTCTGCATCGCGTCGCCGGCCATGATCATGGTGAGCCCGTCGAGGTACGGCCGCACCCGCGCGGTGCCGCGCCAGAGGATCAGGCCGTTCCACACCGGCGCACCCTCGTCGGGGTACTGCTGGCGGCGCAGCGCACTGTGGATGCCGTCGGCGGCGATCACGGCGTCGGCCGTCACCCGGGTGCCGGCGTCGGGCCCGCCGACGATGGCGACGCTCGTGCGCGCACCCTCGCTGCGGGCGTCGCCGACCGGGCTGCCGAGGCGGATGGCGCCGGCGCCGAGACGCTCGAGCACGGCGTCGCGCAGCAGGAGCTGCAGACGCCCACGATGCACGGAGTACTGCGGCCAGTGGTAGCCGGCCGCGCGCCCGCGCGGCTCCGACCAGATCTGCTGACCGTGGCGGTTGAAGTACGAGAGGGTGCTCGTGGCCACGCCGAGCTCGGCGAGCTCGTCGCCGAGCCCGAGCTCGGTGAGCTCGCGCACGGCATGCGGCAGCAGGTTGATGCCGACGCCGAGCGGCCGGATCTCGGGCACGGACTCGTACAGTGTCACGTCGTCGATGCCCGCCGCGTGCAGCGAGAGCGCCGTCGTCAGGCCGCCGATGCCGGCGCCCGCGATGAGGACGTTCATGGTGTGGTTCTCCAGTTCGATGGTTCGGGCCGACGGCGTCGCGCTCAGTTCTGCGCGACGGGGTCCTCGAGCTCGCTCGCCTCTGCGGCGACGGCCTCGAGGTTCCACTCGGGTCGCGGTACCGAGTCGATGAGCAGTCGCGTGTAGGGATGCTGCGGATTGCCGAGCAGCTCGACCGTGCGGCCGCGCTCGACGATCTCGCCGGTCTTCATGACCACGGTCTCGTCGCAGAGTCGGCGCACCACCGCGAGGTCGTGGCTGATGAAGAGCACGGTGAGCCCGCGCTCGCGGCGGATCTCCTCGACGAGCGAGAGCACCTGCGCCTGCACTGAGACGTCGAGCGCGCTCGTCGCCTCGTCCATGACGAGCACATCGGGTTCGATCGCGAGCGCCCGGGCGATCGCGACGCGCTGCCGCTGTCCGCCCGAGAGGGTGCGCGGTCGCGCCTGGGCGTGCACATCACCGAGTCCGACCTGCTCGAGCAGCTCGACGACGCGCTCCCGGGCATCCGTCGTCGAGAGGCGGCGGTGCAGCCGCATGGCGTCTTCGATCGCCTTGCCCGCGGTGATGCGCGGGTCGAGCGACAGGTACGGGTCCTGGAAGACCATCTGCACCGAGCGTGCGTGCTCGAGCCGTTCGACCCGCGAGCTCGGCACCGAGGTGCGTTCGCGTCCGGCGATGCGGATGTCGCCGGCATCCGCCTGCTCGAGACCCACGATCATGCGGGCGAAGGTCGACTTGCCCGAACCCGATTCGCCGACGACGCCGAGGGCGCCGCCGCGCGGGATCTCGATCGAGGCGTCGATGACGGCGCGCACCGGCTCCTTGCCGCGGCGCACGTACGTCTTCGAGATGCCGCTCGCCGAGAGCATCGCCTCGGCGGGCGCAGACGGCGCAGTTGCCGAAGCGGATGCCGCGGCATCCGACTGCGGTGCGACGACCCTGTCGGAGGTCGTCGTCGCCGAGGCATCCGTGCCCGGACCGGCCGATGCTGCTGAGTCGCGCGCGACGACGATCGTCGGCGTGGCCGCCACGAGTCGCTTGGTGTACGCCGCCTGGGGGTTGCTGAACACCTGGCGGGCGTCGCCCTGCTCCTCGACCCGGCCCGCGCTCATCACGTAGACGCGATCGCAGATCGCGGCGGCGAGGTTCAGGTCATGGGTGATGAAGAGCATGCCCATGCCCCGGCTCGCACGCTGCTCGGCGAGCACGCCGATGATCTCGGCCTGCGTCGTGACGTCGAGCGCGGTCGTCGGCTCATCGCAGATGAGCAGGCGCGGCGAGCTCGTGAGCGCACCGGCGATCATGACGCGCTGCAGCATGCCGCCCGAGAGCTCGTGCGGGTACTGGTTCAGGTGCTCTTCGGGGCGCGGCAGGCGCACCGCCTCCATGAGCGAGATGGCGACGGCCTTCGCGTCGGCCGCCGAGCGACCCTCGCAGAGACGCATCGTCTCGGTGAGGTGGTCGCCGACCGTGCGCATCGGGTTGATGCCGGCCCGCGGGTCCTGGAAGATCATCGACGCACGCGTGCGGCGCAGGCCCAGCAGTTCGCTGCGGCTCGCGTCGAGCACCGACTGGTCGAGCAGCTGCACCGATCCGCCCATGGTCGCCCGGCTGGGCAGGAGGCCGAGCACCGAGCGGGCCGTGAGCGACTTGCCCGAGCCCGACTCGCCGACGAGGCCGACGGTCTCCCCTTCGGCGACCGTGAGGCTGATGCCGTCGAGCAGTCGCCTGCCGTTCGGCAGGTCGAGCGTGAGCTCGGAGATGTCGAGGAGTGTCATGCGGGGATCTCGCCTCCGATGCGGTCCGAGAGTTCTTCGCCGATCACGTTGACCGCGACGACGACGAGCACGATCGCGACCGCTGGCACGAGTGCGGGAAGGAAGTATCCGCCGATGAGGCCGGACTGGGCCTCGTTCACCATCGCGCCCCAGTCGGCTGTGGGCGCCTGGACGCCGAGGCCGAGGAACGAGAGGGCGGCGAGCTCGGCGAGCACGTAGCCGAAGTTCAGCGTCGACTGCGCGCCGACGATCGGCATCACGTTGGGCAGCACTCGGCGCAGCGCGATGAACCCGCCGCCGAAGCCCTGCACACGATAGGCCGCGACGTACGGACGCGAGCGTTCGGACGCGATGAGCGAGCGCGTGAGCCGCGCGACGAACGGGGCGTAGGCGATGCTCATGGCCACGACCGGGGCGACGAGGCCCTTGCCGAAGAGCGCGACCGCCATGATCGCGAGGAGCAGCGCCGGGAAGGCGAAGATCACGTCGAAGATGCGGCCGAGCACCGAGTCGATCCAACCGCCGCGCCAGCCGGCCAGGAGGCCGAGCAGGATGCCGACGATCGTCGAGAAGATGACGACGAGCAGCGGCGCCAGGAGCGCGGTGCGCGCACCGAACATCATGCGGCTCAGGGTGTCGCGGCCGAGCGCGTCGGTGCCGAGCCAGTGCGCCGGGCTCGGCCCGGCCTGGATGTTCAGCAGGTCGACCTGGTTCGGCGGATACGGGGCGAGGAACGACGCGAAGATCGCGGCGAGCGTCACGACGCCGAGGAACACGGCGCTGATGAGGAACGTGGTGCTCGAGCGCCGCACGCGCGGAGCCCGCAGCACCTTCATGGCCATGGTGGGGGTGGTCATCGGGCACCAGCTCCTGCAGCGGCTCGGGGGTCGATCCACGGTTCGAGGACGTCGATGATCGCGTTCACCACGACGAACGCCGTGACGATGAGCAGCACGATCGCCTGCACGACCGGGAAGTCGAGACGGTCGACCGATGCGACGAGCAGCGAGCCGATGCCGGCGAGACCGAACGCCGCCTCGACGATCGAGCTCGCGACGAGGAGGCCTGCCACGAGCACGCCGCTGACGGTGAGGATCGGGCCGATCGAGTTGCGGAAGACGTGACGACGGATGACAGTGCCGCGCTTGAGTCCGCGGCTGGTCGCCACCTCGACGTGCTCACGACCGAGCTGCTCGACCATGGAGGATCGGGTGACCTTGCCGACGAGCACGACGAAGACGATCGCGAGCGCGATCGACGGCAGCACGAGGTGGTAGATCGTGTCGAAGAACCCCTCGCCGGACCCGAACGACGGGAACCAGCCGAGCTGCACCGCGAAGATCGCGATCAGCACGATGGAGCCGACGAACGACGGGATGGCGCCGAGCACGGTGAGGCCGATCAGCACGGCACGGTCGAGCACCTTGCCCCGGTTGAGGGATGCCACGATGCCGGCCGTGAGGCCGACCACTGCGATCATCGTGCCGGCCATGATGACGAGGCCGAGGGTCACCGGTAGGCGATCGCCGATCACCTGCGAGACATCCTGCCGGTACTGCAGCGAGCGACCGAAGTCACCCTGCAGCACGCCGGTGAGCCAGTTCAGGTACTGCTGCCACGGCGGCAGGTCGAGCCCGTACTGGGCGGTGACCTGGGCCACGGCCTCGGGGCTGGGCTTCCGGCCGCGCAGCAGGAAGCTGACGGGGTCGCCGGGCACGAGGAACCGCGAGAAGAACACGAGCAGTGATGCGAGGAAGAGCGTGAGGAGCAGGGCGCCGAGCTTGCCCGCCACCCGGCGGAGCGTGGTCATCGGATGACCGCCGCTCCGCCGAGGTGGACCAGGCTGCGCCCGTCAGTGCTAGCGTGCGCCAATGGTTGCTGCCCAGGGGTAGTACAGGAAGGCGATCGACGGTGCGACGCCGGTGATGCGCTCACCCATGAACAGGGTCACGGGGGCCTCGAACATCGGCAGCCACGGGAGCTCCTCGTTCGCGATCTGCTGTGCTTCGGCGGTCTTCTCCGAGCGCGCAGCGGGGTCTTCGATCGTGAGCGCCTCGTTGACGACGGCGTCGAACTCGGGGTTGGACCATTCGCCGTAGTTGCTGAACTCGCCGGTGCGCAGCACGCTGTACATCTCGAGCGGGTCGGGGCTCGAGAGGTACCACGAGGTGTAGAACAGGTCGACGCCCTCGCGAGCGGTCGGGTCGGAGAACAGTGCCGTGTAGGCGTTCGGCGTGACGGTCTCGATGTTGACCTTGAGGCCGATCGCCTCGGCCGCCGCTGCGGTGGCCTGCGCGTAGACGTTGAAGTCGCTGCTGATCGGGGCGGTCACGTAGGTGAGCTCCTCGCCGGCCACGCCGGCTTCCTCGACGAGCTTCTTGGCCGCCTCGAGGTCGTACGGGTACTCCTCGATGTCGCCGAACGCACTCGCGATGGCGGCGTCGCTCGCGCCGTCCCAGACCGACTCGGTCGTGAGCACGTCGGTCGTGTTGCCGTAGCCCTTGACCGCCGCGTCGACGATGCCCTGGCGGTCGAGCGCCATGAGCAGCGCCTGGCGCACGCGCACGTCGCCGAGCGGGCCCTCGAGGTCGGAGATGATCAGGTTGTTGACCGCGGTGTTCAGGCCGAAGAGCATGTCGCCCTGGTCCGAGTCGAGCAGCTGGGGCACGGCGTCGGCGGGAATCATCCAGCCGCCGTCGACCTCACCCGACTTCAGCGCGTTGGTGCGGGCGTTGGCGTCGTTCATGAAGATGAACTTCACCTCGGCCGAGCGCGCGGTGAGCTCGGGGTCCCAGTAGCCGTCGTAGCGCTCGAGCGTGATCGACTCGCCCGACTGCCACTCGCCGAAGCTGAACGGGCCGGTGCAGTTCACGCCGCCGGTCGAGTTGCCGTAGTCGGCACCCTTCTCTGCGAGGGTGGCCGCGGACTCGATGACACCGGCGGAGCCGCCCATGCCGAGGTTGAACTGCGAGTCGGGCCCGGTCATGGTGACCGTGACCTGCATGTCGCCGGTCTGCTCGATCGAGGCCACGTTCTGGTAGTTCGAGTACCACGACGAGCCGACGGCCGGGTCGAGGTGGCGGCTCATCGACGCGACGACGTCGGCCGCGGTCAGCGGGGTGCCGTCGTGGAAGGTGACGCCGCTGCGGATCTCGTAGACCCAGGTCTCGGGCGTCGGGTGCGCGAACGACTCGGCGAGGCCGGGCGAGAGAGTCCAGTCGGGGTTCAGGCGCATGAGCGACTCGCAGACGTTGGCGAGCACCATGTTGTCGGCGTAGTCGAACGCGTAGGCGTAGTCGAGCGAGTAGGGCTCGGCGTAGTTCGCCCACGTGAACGAGTCGAGGTCACCCGAGGGCGCGTCGGTCTGAGCGGTGAGTTCCCACTCGGCCGGCTGGGCCTTCTCGGGTTCGGCGCCGGAGCAGCCGGTCAGGACGAGTGCGGCTCCGAGTCCGGCGGCGACGAGCGACGCGACGCGGCGACCGGTGCCTCGGGCGGGCATGACAGGGGACGGGGACATATTTGGCGGCTCCTCTTGGTCAGGCAGTGCGGGTGAAGGCGGACGTGCCCTCGATCCAGGTGGAGGTCACCGTCGCGCGGTGGATCTCCTCCTTGGGGAGGCTGAAGGGGTTCGGTTCGAGCACGACGAGGTTCGCGAGGTAGCCCTCGCGGATGTATCCGGTGTCGTGGTCGCGGTGGTTCACGTAGGCGGTGCCCGAGGTGTAGGCGGCCATCGCCGTCTCGAGGTCGAGACGCTGGTGCTCGCCGCCGAGGGGCTCGGAGTCGAGGCCCGGTGCGATGCGGTTGACGGCGATGTGGATCGCGTCCATCGGGTCGGCGCTCGAGACGGGCCAGTCGCTGCCCGCCGCGAGGCGTGCGCCGTGGCGCACCAGGTCGCCGAACGGGTACTGGCGGGCTTCGGCGCCGTCCTGCAGGAACGGCAGGGTGAGGTCGTCGATCTGGTCTTCGTGGGTCGCCCAGAGCGCCTGCAGATTCGCGACCGCGTCGAGCGGGGCGAATCGCGCCGTCTCCGACTCCTCGACGATCTGCAGGTGTGCGAGGTGGTGGCGTCCGTCACCGGGCCCGTTGGCCGTGCGCGCCGCCTCGATGGCGTCGAGCGCTTCGCGCACCGCCCGGTCGCCGAGCGCGTGGAAGTGCACCTGCATGCCTGCGGCGTCGAGGTCGGTGACGACCTGCTTCAGGAACTCGGGGTCGACGAACGAGAGTCCGCTGTTGTCGGTGTCGTGACCGTGGCTGTCGCGGTAGGGCGTGAGCATGGCAGCCGTCTGGTTCTCGGCGACGCCGTCGACCATGATCTTGGTCGTGCCGAGCGAGTAGCGAGCGGTCGTGCCCGCAGCGACGAGCTCGTCGCGACGCGCGATCATCTGCTCGACCTGCTCGATGCCGCCGTCGCGCTCCCACCACTGGGCGCCGACCACGTGCACGCGCAGCGTGCCCTCTGCGACGGCCCTGCGGTAGACCTCGTCGACGCTCTCGATGCCCGAGATGCTGCCGATCATGGCGTCCTGCCAGCCGGTGATACCGAGCGCGAGCAGTTCGTCCTGCGCGCGCAGCAGACCGGCGTAGGCGAAGTCGGCCTCGATTCCGGGGCGCACCGCGCTGAACAGGTGCTCGGCGCCCTCGTGGAACGTGCCGGCCGGGAACCCGTCGGCCTCGCGCTCGATGCGCCCGTCGACGGGGTCGGCGGTCGATGCGTCGAGACCCGCGAGGGTGATGGCCGCCGTGTTCGCCCACACGCTGTGGTGGTCGCGGCTCGAGAGCACGACGGGGCGGTCGGGCACGACGGCGTCGAGCAGTGCGCGCACGGGCGCGCCGCCCGGGTACTGGTCCATCGACCATCCGCCGCCGAGGATCCACGCTTCGTCGGGGTTCGCATCGGCGTACGCCTTCACGGCGGCGACGGCCTCTTCGGCGCTCTCGGTCTCGGTCAGGTTGCACATGAGCAGCTCGACGCCGGCTCCGATCGGATGCACGTGCGCGTCCTGGAAGCCGGGGCTGAGCAGCGCGCCGTCGAGATGGACGACCTGCGTTCCCTCGCCGATGAGCGCCTGCGCCTCGGCCTCGGGAACGACCGCCGTGATGCGATCGCCGGTGACGGCCACGACGTGGCCCTGAATTGGTCGGCCGGTTCCTGTGAACACGGCCGCTCCGGTGAACAGCACATCGGCAGCTGACACGTCGCCCTCGCTTCCTCGTCGAACGGGTTGGTGAAGGTGACGTTAGCGACGCCTCAGCACTGCTGTCAACTGTGTTGACAACATTGTGCTCGCATTCGTTATGCTGACGTTATCGAGCGCGGCTCAGATCCGAACGGACCGTGGAGCGTGGCACGATGGACTTCGAACTTCGAGGATGAAGAGGGCGATTTGACTGCGACTGACTCCAACCGTGGCGGTGCCGCGCGCGCGTCGACCGGCCGGGCTCGCCTCGACCGCGAATCGATCGTGGCCGCGGGACTCGAACTGGCCGCGACCTCGGTGACGACGACGATCTCGGTGCGCGAACTCGGCACCCAGCTCGGCGCCGACCCGACGGCGATCTACCGCCACTTCCGCAGCAAGGAGCAGCTGATGGAGGCGCTCCTCGACGAGCTGACGCTCCGCAGCGTCGCCGCCGTCACCGCCGAGACATCCGACTGGCGCGAGCGTCTGCGGCAGCTCTCGCAGGCCACCCTGAGGCACTACTCCGCACACCCGGCCATCGGCGCCGAGGCGATCGTGCTCACGACCCACGGCCCCGGCGAACTCGAGGCGATCGAGATCATGCTCGAAGCCTTCTCCGAGGCCGGGCTCACCGGCGACGACGTCGTGCGGCACTATGCGCTGCTCGCCTCGCATGTGCTCTCGAGTGCCGCCGGCATCGCACGAGGCCGCGCGGAGCGGGGCGACGGCCCCGAGCCCGGCCCCTGGTTCGACGGCCCGATCCTCGCCGACCCCCGCCGGTTCCCCCTGATCACGGCCTTCAACAGCGAGCTCGCCGACCTCCAGGACGTCGACCTCTTCCTGCTCGGGGTCGAAGCCGTCATCCAGTCGGCCGAACTGACCGTGGCGCGCAACGCGGAGTAGCGCTCAGCTCCGCGCCGCCGGCGCCGGCCGAAGCGCCGCGATGCCGAACCGCGGCCCCTCGCGCCGCGCCTCCCCCGGCGTCGAGCCATGGTGCCGTTTGAAGGCACGACTGAACGCGGCCTCCGAGGAGTAGCCGACCCGACGCGAGATCGTGGCGATCGGGTCGCTCGTGCTCGCGAGCTCCGCCCGGGCCTGCTGGAGACGCCAGCCTGCGAGGTACCGCATCGGCGGTTCACCGAGGAGGGCGGTGAACCGCTCGGCGAAGGCCGACCGCGACATGTTCGCCTCGCGCGCGAGCTCGACCAACGTCCAGTCGTGGTCGATGCGGGCGTGCATACGGCCGAGAGCACGGCCGACGTGCGGGTCGCGGAGTGCGGCGAGCCATCCGGTGGCCGACGGATCGGACGTGCGCAGCCACGAGCGCAGCACCTGCACGACGAGCACGTCGGCGAGGCTCGTCATGACCGCCTCGCCGCCCGGCTGAACGCTCTCCGCCTCACGCGCGAGCAGTCGCAGCACGGTCTGGAACGCACCCGCCTCGCCGTCGTCCCAGGAGTCGACCCTGATGAGGCCGGGCAGCTCCTCGATCATGCGTGCGGAGAGCGGCCCGTCGACCTGCAGTGCCGCGTACGCGATCAGGGTGCGATCGCCCCCTCCCCCGATGCGCATGTGCTCGTACGTGTCGCTCACCTGTTCGACGGGGATCTCGAAGAGCGGCGTGCTCGAGGCATCCGCTGCACTGAGCAGTCGGTGCGACGCACCGCCCGTGATGAGCGCGGCGCTGCCGGCCTCGAGCTCGTGCCGCTCACCGTCGATCTCGAGCACGCACCGGCCGGCGAGCACGACCGGCAGCATCATGAACCCCTCGAGTTCGGGGAACTCCACGCCCCACGGCGCTGTGAGCTCGGCGCGGCAGTAGAGGGCGCCGGTGAATCGGAGCAGCTGCAGGCCGTCGCCCAGCGAATCGCCGGCGGCCTGGGTGCGCGGGTTGACCATGCGTCCAGCGTGCCATGCAGATCCGCCGAAGATCCGAGAATCTGGACGAACAGCATAGAAATCCGGCCGTTGAGAGATTGTGCGTCCCGCTCGAGAGACCCACGCTGGATGCATCATCACTCACCGAAAGGACACGAACATGTCTGAGAACTTCGCGGTCATCGGCGCCACCGGCAAGACCGGCCGTCGCGTCGCCGACCTCCTCGAGGCGGACGGCCACGCCGTGCGCCGCCTCGCCCGCGGCACGAGCCCGGCGTTCGACTGGGAGCACCCGGAAGGGTGGGCTTCCGCACTGCAGGGCATCGACCGGCTGTACGCGGCCTACGTCCCCGACCTCGCGGCCCCCGGCTCCGAGTCGGCAATCACTCGCTTCGTCGAGATCGCCGAAGAGGTCGGCGTGCAGCGCATCGTGCTGCTCTCGGGCCGAGGAGAGGACGGGGCGCGTCGCTGCGAGGACATCCTGCTCGCCTCGAACGTGCCCGCCGCGGTCGTGCGGGCGAGCTGGTTCGCGCAGAACTTCACCGAGGGCATGCTGACCGACGCGGCCGTCACGGGGGTGCTGGCGCTTCCGGCCGGGAACGTGCGAGAGCCGTTCGTCGACGTCGACGACGTGGCAGCAGTCGCCGTCGAGGCGCTCACGGGACCGGGGCACGAGGGCCGCGTGCACGAGGTGACCGGGCCGGAGTCGCTCACGTTCGCAGAGGTCGCGGCGATCCTGTCGGAGACCACGGGACGCGAGATCGTCTATGTGCCGATGGAGCTCGACGAATTCCACGCCGCGGTCGCCGCCGAGGAGGGCGAGTCCGTCGCGAACCTGCTCACCGAGCTGTGCCGCGAGACCTTCGACGGCCGCAACGTGCTCCCGACCGGGGGCGTGGCCGCGGCACTCGGTCGGCCGCCGCGCGACCTGCGCTCCGTGCTGACGACCGCCGCTGCCGCCACGACAGCACGGCCGTGAGACCCGGCGAGACCGAGCCGGGATCGCGGCATCGACCGTCGGACGGGCGACACCGACGACCGAGGCCCGGTGCTCCACGCATCGGCCTCGGTCGTACCCGCACCCGCCACTCGATAGGCTCACGGCATGCTCGCCGTCGTCGTACTCTGCGTGATCCTCGGCGTGCTCGCCGTCTTCCAGCTCGCGCTCGCCCTCGGGGCGCCGATCGGGCGATTCGCGTGGGGCGGGCAGCATCGCGTGCTGCCCGCACGACTGCGCATCGGCAGCGCCGTCGCGATCGTGATCTACGCCGTGATCGCGGTGATCGCACTCGATCGCGCGGGTGCCATCGACGTCGTCTCCGACGTGATCTCGACGGTCGGCATGTGGGTCGTGTTCGGGTACTTCGTGCTCGGCATCCCGATGAACGCCGTCTCGCGAAGCAGGGCCGAGCGGTACACGATGACACCGATCGTCGTGGTGCTCGCCGTGCTCAGCCTCCTCATCGCCCTCGGATAGCACCGCCGTCGGCGACCCGGCGCCCAGCGCCGGCTCAGTCGACGAGCGCCCCGGCCGTGAGGTTCGAGATGACGCCGGTCATCGAGCGCGCCCGGTCGGATGCCGCGAACGCGAGGTACTCCGCGACCTCGGCGAGCGACGGCAGCCGGCCGAGCAGCGTCGTGCCGGCGAGCCCGGCGAGCCACTCGTCGCGGCCGATGCCGCCCGCCGCAGCGATACGGCCGAACATCTCGCCGGTGTACGAGGTGTCGTACGCGTCGGCCATCGCGTGCGGGCGCACGCAGACGACCCGCACGCCGCCCGGGCCGAGCTCGCCGGCGAGCGCCCGCGAGAAGCCCTCGAGCCCGGCGCTCTGCGCGGCGTTGCCGATGATTCCGGTGCCCGAGAGCCGCGCGCCGGGCGTCGAGATCGTGAGGATCACGCCGCTGCCCTGCGCGAGCATCGGGCGGGAGACCGCCTTGGCTGTGACGAAGTTCGTCTGCAGGTAGCCGGTGACCGGGTGCAGGTAGTCGGCGAGCGAGGTCTCGGCGATCGGCAGGCCCTGCACGTGGTCGAAGCCCACGGCGTTCAGGGCGATGTCGATGCGGCCCGCGGCATCCGTCACCTCGTCGACGTGCCGGTCGACGGCCGCCTGGTCCATCGCGTCGACCACGGCGAGGTCGACGGATGCCCCGAGCTCGCGCGCTGCGGATGCTGCGGTCTCGAGTCGCGGCAGGCTGCGGCCGGCGAGGAACAACCGGGCGCCCTCGCGCGCGAACACCCGCGCGGTCGCGGCCCCGATGGACCCGCCGCCGCCGTGGATCACGGCCACCTTGTCGTCGAGCAGCATCATGCGTCTCCGTTCTCTGCGAGGGTCCTGGCGAACCGGTCGATGATCTCGGTCCAGCCCGCGGTGTGCCGCTGCACGGCCTCCGCGTCGGGCAGGAGCTCGTGGCGCACCTCGACGACGGTGGCGTCGCCGTCGGGACGGAACGTCACCCGCACCACCGAGTCGGTCTGGTGCGTGGCGGCCGAGCGCCAGGTGAACTCGAGCGTGTGCGGCCGGTCGATGACCGTGTAGTTGCCCGCGTGCACGAACGAACCGTTCGGGTCGTGCATCGTGATCGCGAAGGCGCCCCCGACCCGGCGATCGGCGACCGCGCCCGACGGGGCGCTGCCGTCGCGGCGCATCCACACGGCGAGGCTCTTGGGGTCGAGCCAGGCGTCGAAGAGACGCTCGGCGGATGCCGCGATGCGCCGGCTGACCGTGACGACCGCGGTCATCGCAGCGCTCCGCTCGTGGTGCCGGCGTCGGCATCGACGTCCCCGTCGGCGTCGGCGAGCACGAACGCCTCGAGCGCGGCGAGGCGCTGCTCCCAGAACTCGCGGTACTGCGTCATCCACGCGACCGCTTCACCGAGCGCCTCGGCGCGCAGCGACAGCACGTGGTCGCGCCCGCGCACGTGCCGCTCCACGAGCCGGGCGCGCTCGAGCACCTTGATGTGCTTGCTCGTGGAGTTCAGCGAGATCGGGAACTCGCGCGCGAGTTCGGTGACGCGCGCGTCGGAGACGCGGAGGCGGTCGAGGATCGCGCGTCGCGTGGGATCGGCGACGGCGCTGAGCACGGTGTCGAGTTGATATTCACCCATGGGGGTGAATATATGCCCGAGGCGAACCCGCGTCAAGGGGTTCGACGATCGTGGACCGATTCCGGTGCGCGCCTGCCGGCGTCTCACGAGACCGCAGAACGGCGATGCCTTGACCATGACACGTCGGGTGTTTATTGTTCTTCGATAAGATCGAAAAACGATAAGGAGTTGGTCGTGACCGTCACCGAGGCATCCGCTGCCCGACCGAACGCACGCACGCGCACGCCGCGCGGCACCTCGATCGGCATCGGGCTGATCTGGGTCATCGCGACCTTCGCGATGCTCTTCGACGCGCTGGCGCTGTTCTCGATCACGACGGGGCTGTTCTTCGTGAACGTGCTGCAGGGCGATGTCGAGGCGCATCAGTCGCTCACCGCGCTCCCGCAGTTCATCCAGGCGGAACTCCGCGAGGGCGCCGACCCCGCCGACCTCACCGACCTCTCCATCTGGGTCCGTGCCCTCTGCGCGCTGCCCACCCTCGTGCATCTCGTGGTGGTGCTCGTCTCGACGATCCTGGTGACGCGCGCGATCCGGGTCATCGAAGGCGGCCGCCCCTTCACGACGGTCGGCGTTCGCGCGTGGGCGCTGCTCAGCGTCGTGCTCATCGTCGGCGGCGGTCTCCAGGGCCTCCTCGACACGGTCGCCGTCGGGGTCCTCTCCGCCCTCGCTCGCACGAATACCGATGGCTACCCCGACGGCCCGTGGGGGCTCGGCGGCGACTACCAGGCGCTCGGCACGAACCTCCCCGACTGGCCCTGGATCTTCTTCGTGCTCGGCATCATCTCCGCCGCCGTCGCCGCCGCATTCCGCGAGGGCTCGCGCCTCGAGGCGGAGGTCGAGGGTGTCGTCTGACCGCGGTGAACAGACCGAGCACGGCACGCCGCGGAACTCCGAGGACAGCGACCATCGCATCGTCGTGCACCTCGCCGAGGTGCTCGAGCAGCGCGGCATGACCCTCACCGAACTCTCCGAACGCATCGGCGTCACGCTCGCCAACCTGTCGATCCTGAAGACCGGCAAGGCCCGCGCGGTTCGCTTCACGACCCTCACCGCGATCTGCGAGGCCCTCGACACGACGCCCGCCGAACTCTTCAGCTACGAGCCCCGCGACGACTGACCGTCGCCGCCGGCGGGTTCCAGATGTCGGTCGGCGGTGGCAGGCTGACGTCATGGCGATCGAGGTGCGCGCGGCGACCGAGTTCGACGACGTCGCGGCGGTCGTCGGGCCGAAGAACCCGACGTCGAACGTGTGCTTCTGCCTGAGCTACCGGCTGCTCTCCTCGAAAGAGAACGTCGAGTTGCGCGGGCCCGAGCGCGCCGACCGCGTGCGCGAGCTCTGCGCGCTCGACCCTCCGCCCGGCGTGCTCGCCTACGACGGCGACGAGGTGGTCGGCTGGGCGGGGGTGCATCCGCGCGCCGACACGAGCTTCGCGAAGAACCGCAAGATCCCGCACGTCGACGACCTCGACGTGTGGTCGGTGTGGTGCATCCGCGTGCGGCCCGGGCACCGCAAGAGCGGCATCAGCCACCACCTGCTCGCCGGCGCGGTCGAGTTCGCCCGCGAGCACGGCGCGCCGGCGATCGAGGGCTACCCGGTCGACAACCGGGGCGAGAAGGTCGACCTGACCATGGCCTACGTCGGCACCCGCGCACTGTTCGAGCGGGCCGGCTTCACGAAGGCGGCCGACACCGAGTCGGTGGTGGGCGGGTTCCCCCGCGTGCTCATGCGCCTCGATCTGCGCTGAGCCCCGTCGCCTCGTCCGTCGCCGACGTCGCCGACTCTTCCGCCGAGGCATCCGTCGTCGCCGCATCGGCGGTCGTCGCCCCGTGCACCGGGTGGCTCCGCTCGAGGGCCGCGCCCTCGACATCGACGTCGGGCAGCAGCCGGTCGAGCCACTTCGGCAGCCACCAGGCGGCCGGGCCGAGCAGGTGCATGATCGCCGGCGTCAACAGCATGCGCACGATGAAGGCGTCGAAGAGCACGCCGATCGCGAGGCCGAAGCCGAGCGGCCGCACCATCGTGAGGTGCGAGAAGACGAAGCCGCCGAAGACGGCCGCCATGATGATCGCCGCCGCGGTGACCACCGCCCGCCCGCCGCGCAGGCCCGCGACGACGGCGACCCGCGCCGGGGTGCCGTGCACGTAGGCCTCGCGCATGCCCGAGACGAGGAACAGCTGGTAGTCCATCGCGAGGCCGAAGAGCACGCCCATCACGATGATCGGCGCGAAGTTCAGCACCGGCCCCGGGTTGTGCACGCCGAAGACCTCGCCGAACCAGCCCCACTGGAAGATCGCGACCGTGGCGCCGAACGCCGCGAACAGCGAGAGCACGAAGCCGGCCGTCGCGATGAGCGGCACCAGGATCGAGCGGAACACGAGGATCAGGATGATGAGCGAGAGCCCCACCACGACCGCGAGGTAGAGCGGCAGCACCCCGGCGAGCTTCGCCGAGATGTCGATGTTGCCGCTCGCCCCGCCCGCGACGCCGAGTTCGACGCCGTCGAGACCGGCAGCGGATGCCTCGTCGCCGTCGATCGGCGACTGGCTGCGCAGTTCGTGCACGAGCGCCTCGGTCGACTCGCTCGAGGGGCCGTCGCTCGGCACGACCTGGAAGGCGAAGAAGTCGCGCTCGTCGGAGACGCCCGCCGGGGCGACGGCGACGACGTCGTCGACGCCCATGAGCCACTCGGCGAGATCGGCCTGGGTGGCCACGACCTCGTCTTCGGCGACCCCGTCGGGCAGCGTCGCAGTGACGAGCAGCGGACCGTTCTGGCCGGCGCCGAAGGCATCGGAGACCGCGGTGTAGGCCTGATAGGTCGTGGCATCCGGTGATTCGGATGCCCCGTCGGGCAGGCCGAGCCGCATCGAGAGCGCCGGGATGGCGATGACGAGGAGCACGACGATCGACACGACCGCGGTGACGATCGCCCGCCACGTCGGCATGGCGACGAGCTTCGGCGCGGCGTGCGACTCGTGGCCGATCTCGGCACGGGCGCGCTTCGAGAGCACGCGCACCCCGATGAGGCCGAGCAGCGCCGGGGTGAGCGTGACCGCGATGAGCACGGCGACGAGCACGCAGACCGCGCCGACGGTGCCCATGATGCCGAGGAACGGGATGCCGGTGACGTTCAGCGCGAGCAGCGCGACGAGCACGGTCGAGCCGGCGAAGACGACGGCGTTGCCCGCGGTGCCGTTGGCGAGCCCGATCGACTCGTGCAGCTCCATGCCGGCGAGCACCTGGCGCCGGTGCCGGTTGATGATGAAGAGCGCATAGTCGATGCCGACTGCGAGGCCGAGCATGACGCCGAGCACGGGGGTCACCGACGACATGTCGACGACGCCCGAGAAGGCGAGCGACCCGGCCACGCCGATGCCGACGCCGATGAACGAGGAGATGATCGGCAGGGTGGCCGGCAGGAGCGCCCGGAACACGATGATGAGCACGAGCGCGGCGATGAGCACGCCGACGATCTCGCCGACGCCGATGAGCCCGTCGATCGACGCGGCGATCTCCGAGGAGTAGTCGACGTTCACGCCGTCGATGTCGGCTCCGTCGAGCTCGGCGGCGACCTCGGCTTTCAGCTCGCTCGACAGCGAGAAGAGGTCGTCCTCGAACATGACGGCGCCGATCGCCGTGCTCTCGTCGGTGGAGACCGTGCGGATCTCGGCGGCGGCGTCCATGAGTCGCTCACCGTCCTCGAGTTCGGCGGCCGAGGCGTCGAGCTCCTCGGCGCCGGCATCGAGCTCGGCCTGCTGCGCGTCGAGCTCGGCGGCGCCCGCGTCGAGCTGCGCCTGCTGCGCGTCGAACTGGGCGGCTGCCTGGTCGTACGCCCCTGCGGCCTTCGCCTGCTCGATCGCCGCGTCGAGCTGCGCCTGCCCCGCGTCGAGCTCGGCTCGGGCGGCATCGAGCTGGGTCTGGCCCGCTGCCAGCTCGGCACGGCCCGCCTCGATCTGCGCGGCGCCGTCGGCGAGCTGCGCCGCCTGGTCGTCGCGAGCGGCGGTCGTGGTGAACGGATCCACGACGTCCGAGACGCCGTCGATCTCGGCGATGTCGGCGAGGAGCGCGGAGATCTCCTCTCGCTGCGTATCGCTCAGCGCCTCGCCGTCGTCGGTCTGGAAGACGACGGTGCCGGTGGCGCCGCCGAGCCCGTCGAGTCGCGCGTCGAGCTGCTCGGTGACGCGCTCGGTCTCGGTGCCCGGGATGCTCATGCTCTGCGTGAGCGTGCCGCCGAAGGCGAGGAAGGCGCCGCCGGCGAGTGCGAGCACACCGAGCCATCCGACGAGCACGAGCCAGGCCCGGCGTACGGAGAATCGACCGATGCGGTAGAGGAGTTCAGCCATGAGCCGAGGCGCCCTTCATGAGGTGACGAGGTCGGCGCTTCATCGAGCCCTCTCGAGGATAACCGACATCTGTCGGAGATCTTGCCGCGTCGGGACATCCGGAGCTGGCAGAATCCCCCTATGGACGTCAGGGTGGAGCGAACGCGGCGACGCCTGCAGGACGCCCTGCTCGAACTCGCCCGCGAACGACCGCTCGACGAGGTGACGGTCGCCGAGATCGCGGCGCGCGCCGGCGTGAATCGCAGCAGCTTCTACCAGCACTACTCCGACAAGGAGACGCTGCTCGCCGACGCCCTCGACGCGGCGGCCGAGGCCGCCGCCGCGATGTTGCCGAACACCTACGAGCCGCCGACCGGTCCGCCGCAGGCGCTCGTCGTCTTCCTGCAGCACGTCGACGATCACGCCGAGCTCTACCGGTCGGTCTTCGGACCGACGGGGTCGGCCGCGGTGCTGGCCCGCCTGCGTGCTCGCATCGACGCGATCGTGCGCGCCGGTTTCGTCACCGCGGATTCCCGGGCGTACGACGGCCTGCCGCTCGACATCATCGCGGCCGGCATCACGGGCTCGGCGCTCGGGGTCGTCGAGGCCTGGCTCATGCGCGATCCGCGCCCGTCGGTCGACGTCGGCGCCGGCTGGGTCTGGCGCGCGCTGCTCGGCCCGGGAGCCGGCTGGGCGTGACGCCGTCGGTCGTCTCCGCTAGGTTGACCCCGACGAAAGGAATGCGATGACCTCCGCATCCGAACTCCTCGCTCTTCGCTCCGAACTCGCCGGTTCGCTCGTCCTTCCCGGCGACGCCGACTACGAGGCCGCGCGCATGCCGTGGAACCTCAGCGTCGACCAACGGCCGGCGGCCATCGCCGAGCCGGCGGCTGTCGCGGACCTGCAGGCCATCCTCCGCACAGCGGCGGCCACCGGTCTCGGAGTGACGGTGCAGCCCAACGGCCACGGCGCCTCCGGCGACCTGAGCGACGTCGTGCTCATCCGACCCACGAGATTCGACACCCTCATCGTCGACGAACAGGCCAGAGTGCTCCGCGCCGGCGCTGGCGTCAACTGGGGTCGCGCGCTCGAACGGCTCGACGGCACCGGGCTCGTCGCCCTCGCGGGGTCGAACCCCGAGGTCAACGTCGTCGCCCTCGCCATCGCCGGCGGACACTCGATGTTCAGTCGCCGCTACGGCATCACCGCCCGATCGATCATCTCCGTCGAGTTCGTCGACGCGGCCGGCACGCTGCACCGCGTGACCGACGCCGACGACGCCGAACTCATGTGGGCGCTGCGCGGAGGCGGCGGCCTGTTCGGCATCGTCACCGAGGTCGAGCTCGTGCTCTACCCCGGTGAGGCGATCTTCGGCGGCAGCCTGATGTTCCCGGCCGAGGCGGCCGAAACCGTCGTCGCCGCCGCCCTCGGCCTCGCTCGCGACGAACCCGAACTCGGGCTCGACATCGGCATGATGCACTTCCCCGACGCACCCCAGGCCCCGCCGCATCTGCG
The DNA here is from genome assembly GCF_016907835.1 of Agromyces cerinus. Lineage (NCBI taxonomy): Bacteria > Bacillati > Actinomycetota > Actinomycetes > Micrococcales > Microbacteriaceae > Agromyces > Agromyces cerinus. The sequence continues at coordinate 2,632,290 of NZ_JAFBCT010000001.1, forward strand.
CGGCCGCACGGTGGCGACGGTCGGGCTCGTGCACGTCGGCGACGAGGCCTCCGGGCGCGCTTTCGCCGACCGTCTCGTCGCCGTCGCCGAACCGATCGCCGACACGCTCACGAGCTTCACGATCGGTTCGCTCGCCGCCGTCGCGGCGGAGCCGGTCGATCCGATGCCGTCGGCCGACTTCGGTGCAGCTCTCGACGGACTCGACGCCGCCGCCTTCGCGCACGACTTCGTCGACGCGTTCCTGCGCGGTGCCGAGCGAGGTCTCATGCGCTGCAGCATCCGCGCCATGGGCGGTGCGATCGCCGACGAACTCGGCGCCGAGTTCGCCGCGGTCGGGGCGACGCAGTCCGACGGCCTGATGAGCTGCGGCGTGCTGCTCTTCGACCCGTCACTCGACGCCACCGCGGCATTCGAGCCGATGCGGGACCTCGCCGCCAAGTACCCGGGCGGCACGCTGCTGCCGACGTTCCTCGGTTCGGGCGCGACGCTCGCCGATGCCTACGATGGCGAGGTGCTCGACCGACTCGCCGCCGTCAAGCGGCGCGTCGACCCGGACGGCCTCATCCGCAGCAACCGCCCGCTCAGCTGATGCGGCTCGTCGTTCCGCACGGGGCGTGAGCCGCATGGAGCCCCACCGTCTCGATCGCGCCGAGGCGCGACGCATCGCGATTCGCGCGCAATTGCTCGACGCCGACCGGCCGACCGCTCTGCTCGACGTCGTGCGCCGGCTCACCCTGCTGCAGGTCGACCCGACCGCGGCGATCGCGCCGAACGCCGACCTCGTCGCGTGGAGTCGTCTCGGCGCGGCGTATCGGCCCGACGACCTCGTCCGCGCGCTCGAGCACGATCGCTCGCTCTTCGAGGTCGACGCGCTCATCCGGCCGATCGAAGACCTCGCGCTGCACCGCGCCGACATGGCGACGTGGCCGACGTGGCAGCGGTCACGGGAGTGGCTCGAGCAGAACGAGTCGTTCCGCCGCGACATCCTGCGCCGACTCGCCGAGTCCCCTGAACCCCTGCTCTCCCGCGACGTCCCCGACACGAGCGCGGTGCCGTGGGAATCGAGCGGGTGGACCCACAATCAGAACGTCGGCCGGATGCTCGAGCTCCTCGCGCTGCGCGGCGAGATCGCGATCGCCGCCAGACGCGGGCGTGAACGGCTCTGGGCACCTGCCGATCGGGTGTACCCCGCCGAGCTGCTCGCGGCCCCCGTCATCTCGGCCGATGAAGCGCTGCGGGTGCGCAATGAGCGCCGGCTCACGGCGCTCGGCATCGCCCGCGAGAAGTCGACGAAGATGCCGCTCGAGCCCGTCGACGTCGGCCTGGCCGGCGAACCGGCGATCGTCGAGGGAGTGCCCGGCGCCTGGCGGGTCGACCCTGCCGCGCTCGGCCGGCCATTCACCGGGCGTACGGCCCTGCTCTCGCCGTTCGACCGGCTGACCTACGATCGCGTGCGGGCGCAGCAGCTCTTCGACTTCGAGTACGTGCTCGAGATGTACAAGCCCGCCACGGCCCGTCGATGGGGCTACTTCGCGCTGCCGATCCTGCACGGCGACCGCCTCGTCGGCAAGCTCGACGCGAAGGCCGACCGCAAGGCCGGCACGCTCACCGTGCACGCGGTGCACGAAGACGTGCCGTTCAGCCGCGACATCCGCCGAGCCGTCGACGACGAGGTCGCGAGCCTCGCCGAGTGGCTCTCCGTCGAGGTGGTCGGGGCCTGACCGATCAGCCGGCGACTGGTGCGCGAGTCCGCCGGCCACAACGCCGCGGCCGTACAGTGGGCACATGATCCGACACACGGTCGCCTTCCGATTGCGGCATCCCTCCGGCTCCGCGGAGGAGCGCTCCTTCCTCGCCGAAGCCGAGTCGCTCGCCGCGATCCCCGGCGTCGAACGATTCGAGCAGCTCGACCAGGTCAGCTCGAAGAACGCCTACGCGTTCGGGTTCTCGATGGAGTTCGCCGACCAGGCAGCCTACGACGGCTACAACGCGCACCCGGTGCACGTCGCCTTCGTGCGCGATCGCTGGGTGCCCGAGGTCGAGGAGTTCCTCGAGCTCGACTACGTGCCGCTCGGAGGCTGAGACCGGGGGGCTCCTGCGAGTTCCGGCCGCATCTGGTCACCGCGGCAGAAGTCCGCGAACATGGGCGCATGGACGATGTCACCGAATGGCTGCTCGATTCCGACCCGGCGATCCGCTGGCAGGTCATGCACGACCTGCTCGACGCGCCGCCCGACGAGACCGATCGCGAGCGCGCTCGCATCGCGACCGAAGGCTGGGGTGCCCGCCTGCTCGCCCTGCAGCCCGACGACGGCTACTGGGGCGGCGAGGAGTACGGCATCGACGGCGATCGCCGGAGCGTGATCTGGACCCTCCAGCTGCTGCGACGCCTCGGCATCGACCCCGATGCCCCGCAGACCCGCTCGGCGATCGCCCGGGTGCGCGACGGCGTGGTCTGGCGGGAGTGGGGCGACCTGCCCTTCTTCCACGGCGAGGTCGAGGAGTGCGTGAACGGCGGCGTGCTCGCACTCGCTGCGTACTTCGGCGAGCTCGGCGCCGGCAGCGGCCGCATCATCGAGCGACTGCTGCACGAGCAGCTCGCCGACGGAGGGTGGAACTGCGAGCCGATCGAGGAGTCGACCCGCTCCTCGTTCGACTCGACGATTTGCGTGCTCGAGGGGTTGCTCGCCTACGAACGAGCCGTGCCCGACGCGCCGCCCGAGGTCGCGGCATCCCGCCGCCTCGGCGAGGAGTACCTGCTTGAACGGGGCCTCTTCCGCCGCCGCTCGACCGGCGAGATCGTGCTCCCCCGCTACGCGAACTCCAAGTTCCCGCCGTACTGGACCTACGACGTGCTGCGCGCACTCGACTACTTCCGGCTGGCCGACGACCGACCGGACCCGCGCATCGCCGATGCGGTCGAACTGGTGGTCTCGCAGCGCGGCGCCGACGGCCGCTGGCTCGCGGGCACGCCGTGGAACGGCGAGGTGTTCTTCGCCGTCGATGCGCCCGAGGGCGAGCCGAGCCGATGGAACACGCTGCGGGCGCTGCGCGTGCTGCGCTGGTTCGACCAGGGCTAGGCGTCAGCCCAGGCGGGCGTCGAGCCGCTCGCGACGGAACTGCCCGGCGGCCACGAGCAGTGCGACGACCGCCGCCATCACCGCGCAGGTGATGAGTCCGGCCGGCCCGGCGAGCCATGCGGGCGGCACCGGGGAATCGGCGGCGACGACCAGCGCGCCGAGGCCGGCCGCCGCGTTGAAGGCGCCGTGCCCGAACACCGCCGGCCACACCGACCCGGTGCGGAGCCGGGTCCAGCCGAGCAGCACGCCGAGCACCGTGCAGGCGAGGATCATGAGCAGCACGCCCGTGATGTCGGTGAGCCCGAAGTTGTAGCCGAGCAGGATCAGCGGCGAGTGCCAGAAGCCCCAGAACGCGCCGGAGACGAGCAGCGCCGGCCAGACGCCGAGGGGCCGCAGCGCGGGCAGCAGCCAGCCGCGCCATCCGACCTCTTCGCCGAATGCGAACGGTGCGTTGATGATCGCCCCGACAGGGATCATCACGAGCTGCATGGCGACGAGCAGCGCGATCGGCGGGGCGGGCGTGCCCGGCGGGAGCAGGGTGTCGAGCTGCTCGGCGAATCCCGAGAAGCCGATGAGATCGAAGCGGGCGAGGCCGAGCAGCCCGACCACGAGCAGCCCCGCCGCGATCAGCAACGGCAGCGCGAGGATCGCGGCGGCGGACATGCCGAGTGTGCGGCCGACGGGCCGCAGCGGCCACATGCCGAGGTCTCGCAGGATGCCGCGTGCACCGCGCCGCCCGCGGTGGCGCCGTTCCACGAGGAGCGCGGCGATCGTGGCGATCGCCGGGGTCAGCATCATGGCGGCGGCGATCACGGGAAGCAGCGGGTCGGTCATGCCGAGCCCTCGCACCCAGAGCGGCGAGGCGACGAGCCACGCGAGCCCGCACGAGACGATCGCGAAGACGGCGACCGCCGCCCACGGCACGCGCTGCGCCCCGGGTGCCTCGAGCGGCGCGTCGACCGGTACGGCGTCGGGGACGGCGTGCATCGCGGACACCGCGGGCACGGCGGAGACGGGGGTCATCGAGACGGTCGGGTCGGCACGTTCATCGCTCACGCCATCGACGCTACCGACGGGTGACCCCCTCGCGAATCCCCCGTGCGACGGAGTTCAGCGCTCCGCGTCGACCGCCCGCGTCGCCATCGCGTGGCTCGCGACGATGTGCCCGTAGACGAGTCCCTGGCCGATCGTGGCGCCGGCACCGGGATAGCTCTCGCCGAACACGTTGGCCGCTGCGTTGCCGATCACGTACAGGCCCCGGATGGGTGTGCCGTCTTCGGCGAGCGCCCGGCCGTCGGCATCGGCGGTGACACCGCCGCAGGTGCCGAGGTCGGAGAGCACGACGCGCACCGCGTACAGCCCTGCGGGGTTCAGCGGGCGGAGGTTCGGGTTCGGTGCGATCGTCGGGTCGCCGTAGTAGCGGTCGTAGGCGCTGTCCCCCCGGCCGAAGTCGTCATCGGATCCGGCGGCGGCGAGCTCGTTGAATCGGCGAGCGGTCTCCCCCAGCGCGGCAGCGGGCACCCCCATCTGCTCGGACAGCTCGACCCACGACGAGCCGCGCACGGCGATGCCGTGCTCGTACCAGGCGTTCGGCAGCGCCATGCGCGGGAACACCTGCCCGCCGAGGAGGTAGCTGTTGCGGTACTCCTGGTCGAAGACGAGCCACATGGTGCCGACCGGCCGCCCCTCGCGCTCCCGTTCGAGCACGTCGTGGCCGAACGACATGTAGTCCTCGGCCTCGTTGAGGAACCGGTCGCCCGAGGCGTCGACGATGAACGAGCCTGGCAGCGAGCGCTCGGCGAGCATCACGATGGGCCGCTCGCCGGGCAGCGGCGAGATCGCGGGGAACCACCAGGCCTGGTCCATCAGGGCGACCCCCGCGCCGAGCTCCTGAGCTGCGCGGATCGCGTCGCCGGTGTTGCCGTCGCTGCCGAGGCTCCAGTCCTCGAGCGACGCCGACTGCACGGTGCGCCGCAGCGCGAGGTCGTGGTCGAATCCGCCGGCGGCGAGCACCACGCCGAGCCGGGCCGTGATCGTGATCTCCCGGCCGTCGCGGGTGACGACCGCGCCGATCACGCCGCCGTCGGCATCGGTGACGAGCCGCTCGAGGCCCACCTCGGTCCACACGGGGATGCCGGCGCGCACGACGCCGTCGAAGAGGCCCGCGGCGAGCGCGCGACCGCCGGCCGCGTACTCGCGGCCGATGAGCTTGCCGCCGATGCCCTGGATCGCGCGCTTGATCGCGACGCCGAAGCCGCGCACCGGCGACTTCGCCATGAGGTTCAGCCACTTGTAGTCGGCACCCGTCGCGGGCATCGGCAACGGTGCCTCCATGACGGCGGGCCGGAGCCGCGCACGTTCCGTGCCGAGCCGGGCGACGTCGAACGGCCGGCACTCGCAGCTGCGACCGGCGGGCGAGCCGCCGGGCAGCTCGGGGTGGTAGTCGGAGTAGCCCTCTGCCCACGTGAACTGCATGCGCGTCGTGCGTTCGAGCATGCGCACGGTGTCGGGGCCGTGCTCGAGGAAGCTCTCCCACCGCGGCTCGGGGCTCGTGCCGTCGACGACCGCGGTCAGGTACTCGCGGGCCTTCTCGGGTGAATCGTTCGCGCCGCGCTCATCGAGCACCGGGTTCGCGGGAATCCAGAACGCCCCGCCCGAGCGCGCCGTCGAGCCGCCGACGAATCGGGTCTTCTCGATCACGAGCACCTCGGCGCCCTGCTCGTGCGCGGAGAGGGCGGCGGCGAGCCCGGTTCCCGATCCGACCACGAGCAGGTCGATCGTCATGTTCTCGGTCATCTTCGACGGAGCTCCCATTCATCGGCAGACAATGGAGCCATCCTCGCCGATGTGCACGTCGTGCACAATAGGCACATCGTGCCAACCAAGGGCCACCAGCGAGTCAGAGGAAGAGCTTGAACCCCACGTGGGATGCCGCGAAGCCGAGCCGCTCGTAGAAGCGATGGGCGTCGGCACGGCGCGCATCCGACGTCAACTGCACCAGCGACGCCCCGCGTTCGCGTGCATGGCCGATCGCCCACTCGATCATCGCCGAGCCGAGTCCGAGGCCCCGCAGCTCCTCCGAGACGCGCACGGCCTCGATCTGCATGCGCATCGCCCCGCGTCGGGCGAGCCCGGGGATCAGCGAAAGCTGCATGGTGCCGACCACCCGGCCATCGGGGGCCTCGAGCACCGTCAACGTCTGGGCGTCGTCGGCGTCGATCGCTGCGAAGGCACGTTCGTAGGGCTCGAGTTCGTCGGCCGAGGCCGCCTCCTCGGCGGCGCGGAGCGAATCCGCGGCGATCAGCGCGACGAGTGCCGCGAGGTCGCCGCGCTCCGCACGCCGCAGTGTGAAGGTGGACCCGCCGGCTTCGAGCATCGCGAACTGCATGCTCTCAACCTCTCACAGCGACGGGAAGACGGATGCCGCGGCATCCGTTCACGCCTTACTCCCGGTCCTGCCCGAGCCGCCGCAGCAGGGCCGCGAGGGTCGCCTGCTCCTCGCGGCTGAGGCCGCGGAGCTCCTCCGCCTCGCGCTCTGCGAGGGTGCGCATCGCCGCGTCGACGCGCGTCGCGCCCTCGTCGGTGAGACGCACGAGCACGCTGCGACCGTCTCGCGGGTTCGGCCGGCGTTCGACGAGGCCGCGGCGGGTCAGGTTGTCGAGCCGGTTCGTCATCGCGGCGCTGCCGATCATGGTCGCCTCGATGAGCTGCGCCGGACTGAACTCGTGCGGCGGCTCCTCGCGCCGGAGCGCGGCCAGCACGTCGAACTCCCAGACCGCGAGCCCCGCGCCGCTGAACGCGCTCGCCCGCAGCCGCCCGAGGCGGTTCGCCACGCGCCGCAGCCGCGACATGACGTCGAGCGGTGTCAGGTCGACGCCGGGCAGGCGATGCGACCAGGCGTCGATCAGCAGGTCGACCTCGTCATCGCGGTCACCGCGCTCACTCATGCTCCGGGGCATACCAAACGGTATCCCGTCGAGGCCCGCCGATCACATTTCGAACGCGGCAGATGACGGATGACCCGATCACGGCGATCACCGATCGAAACTGCGTCAGACTGGAAGGGTGCCGGCCACCCCCGCGCCGGCCACTGGGAGGAACCGTGACCCTCGATCGAACGACGACCATCGACGGTCTGCTGCCGACGGGGCTCCGTCGGGACTTCCCGTACCTCGACCAGGAGCTGAACGGGCATCCGCTCGCCTACCTCGACTCCGGGGCGACCGCGCAGCGACCGCTCGCCGTGCTCGACGCCGAGCGCGCCTACCTCGAGCACGCGAACGCCGCCGTGCACCGCGGCGCGTCGACCCTCGTCGGCACGTCGACGACCGCGTTCGAAGACGCGCGCGAGACCGTCGCCCGCTTCGTCGGCGCGGGCCCCCGCGAGATCGTGTGGGCCTCGAACGCGACCGACGCGATCAACATGGTCGCGCTCGGTATGGCGGATGCCGCGGCCGGCCTCGGCGGCGCGGAGGCCGAGATCTTCAGGCTCGGGCCGGGCGACGAGATCGTCGTGACCGAGGCAGAGCACCACGCCGACCTGATCCCGTGGCAGCACCTCGCGGCGAAGACCGGTGCGACGCTGCGCTGGATCCCCGTGAACGACGACGGCACCTGGTCGATCGACGACGCGGCATCCGTCATCGGGCCCCGCACCCGGGTCGTCGCCTTCGGGCACGTCTCGAACGTCACCGGCTTCCTCGCGCCCGCTGCAGAGGTCGTCGAGCTCGCCCACCGCCACGGCGCCCTCGTCATGCTCGACGCCTGCCAGTCGGTGCCGCACCGCCCGGTCGACTTCGCCGAGCTCGGCGTCGACTTCGCCGCCTTCTCGGCGCACAAGATGCTCGGCCCGACGGGCATCGGCGTGCTCTACGGCACGGCGCACCTGCTCGACGCGCTGCCGCCCGCGCGCACCGGCGGATCGACGATCACGACCGTGACGATGGAGTCGGCGTCGTTCCTGCCCGCACCGCAGCGCCTCGAGGCCGGCACGCAGCCGGTCTCCCAGGCCGTGGCCCTCGCCGAGGCGGTGCGCTACCTCGAGGCGCTCGGCATGCACAACGTGCACGCCCATGAGACGGCGCTCGCCGAACTCCTCGTCGAGGAGACCTCGCGGGTCGCAGGGGTTCGCCTCGTCGGCCCACCGCCCGGCAGCCCGCGCGCCGCCCTCGCGAGCGTCGACGTGCCGGGCGTGCACGCCCACGACGTCGGCCAGTTCCTCGACTCGCAGGGCATCGCCGTGCGAGTCGGCCACCACTGCGCCCAGCCCCTGCACCGGCGGCTGGGGCTGCGCGCCACCACGCGCGCGAGTGCCTACGTCTACACGACGGCCGACGAGGTGCGCCGCTTCGCCGCGGCGCTCTCCGAGGTGCGCGGCTTCTTCGGGGTCGGCGCATGAGCGACCTGTCGGGTCTGTACCAGGAGCTCATCCTCGACCACTCGCGCCGACGACTCGGCGACGGCGAACTCGCCGAGCCGCACGCGACGCATCACGAGCTGAACCCCACGTGCGGCGACGAGATCACGATGGGCATCCGGCTCGATGCATCCGGAACCGCGCTCGAGGCGATCGGCTGGACCGGCGACGGCTGCAGCATCTCGATGGCCTCGGCCTCGGCGCTCACCGAACTCGCCGCCGGCGCCGACCTCGACCGGGTGCGAGAGCTCATCGACGGGTTCCGCGCGATGATGCGTTCGCAGGGCGCGGGCGAGGCCGATGAGGAGCTGCTCGGCGACGCGATCGCCTTCCACGGCGTCTCGAAGTACGTCATGCGGGTGAAGTGCGCGATGCTCGCGTGGGTCGCGCTCGAGGCCTGCATCGCCGCGGCGAGCGCCGACGCCGCGCGCTCCTGACGCAGGCGACCCCGCCGGCGGGCCGCGAGCGAACGAGCAGGATCCGCTCAGTGCGAGCGCTCGGCGATCGGAGCCGATGCCGGTCGCGCTCCCCCAGATCAGCAGTGATTTCTGCGCACCGTCACGTCGTATTCGCGCGGCCGAACACCACGACCTTCTCGTGCGTGCGCGCAGGCCGACTGATCATTTGTGATCGAAATCCTCAATATTCCGTCAACTCTTGACACGAAACGATCAGGCCAGCAGGGTGTGGGATACCGAGCATCACCGAGCATTCCCTAACCCACCTGGAGAGTGTCATGACGCGTTTTCTCACCATCCCCCGCCCGACCGAGGATCCGATCAGTGCTGATCGGGACTCGGGGGCATTCGGCTTCAGCCGGCGAAACCTCCTCGGCGGAATCCTCGCCGGCGTCGCCGTCACGGCCGTCGTTCCCTCGGTCGCCAACGCGGCGATCATCCCCGCCCGGAAGGGCGGCGCAACGTCGATGGCGAATGAGCCGTTCGAAGCCGTCGACGTCGTCAAGATCGGCCTCATCGGCCTCGGCAACCGGGGCATGGGCATGCTGAACGGATGGGTCGACGTGCCCGGCACCGCCGTCACGGCGGTCTGCGACATCCGGGCCGACCGTGCCACCACTGCGGCCAATCGGGTCGCCGGCAAGGGCAAACCACGGCCTCGCGAGTACGGCGGCAGCGACGAGTCGTTCCAGAAGATGCTCGACACCGAAGAGCTCGACCTGGTGTACATCGCGACGCCGTGGGAGTTCCATCACGCGCACGGCAAGGCCGCCCTGCTCGCGGGAGCGCACGCGGCGATCGAGCTGCCGATCGCGACGGAGCTCGACGAGCTCTGGGACCTCGTCGACACGTCGGAACGCACACGCAAGCACCTGTTCCTCGCCGAGAACTGCTCGTACGGGCGCAACGAGCTCGCGATGCTGAAGATGGCGCACGAGGGCGTCTTCGGCGACGTGACGAGCGGCCACGGCGGCTACCTGCACGACCTCCGCGCACTGCTGTTCGCCGACGGCTACTACACCGACGACTGGCGCCGGCTCTGGCACACCCGCAGCACCGCGAGCTTCTACCCCATGCACGGACTCGCACCGATCGCCGCCGCCATGGACATCAACCGGGGCGACCGCCTCGACACGTTGACGGCGACGGCGACGGCGGCGCGCGGCCTCGCCGACTACCGCGAACGCTTCGTGCCCCGCGACCACCGCTCGTGGAAGGAGGAGTACATCAACGGCGACCTCGTCACCTGCATGATCACGACGGCGAACGGCCGCACGATCCGCGCCGAGCACAACGTCAGCCAGGCCCGCCCCTACAGCCGCATCAATACGCTCGAGGGCAGCAGGGGCATCTTCGAGGACTACATCGGCGGTGACTCCACGGGTGCCCGCATCTACGCGGAGCCCTACCACGGCGGTGACACCTGGCGCGGCGCGAGCGCGATGCGCACGGAGTTCGACCACTGGCTCTGGAAGGACCTCGAGGGTCCGGCCGCCGGCGGTGGCCACGGCGGCATGGACTACATCCTGCAGTGGCGGATCGTGCAGCAGATGCGCGCCGGCCTCGTGCCCGACATCGACGTCTACGACTCCGCCGCCTGGTGCGCGCCGGTGCCGCTCAGCGTGACGTCGCTCGAGAAGGGCGGCAAGCCCGTCGAGGTGCCCGACTTCACCCGTGGCGAGTGGAAGAAGATGCGCCTCGGCCTCGACTCCACCCGCTCCGCCATGCCCGCCGTCGTCTGATCGATCAGCTGAGAGAGGATTCACCATGTCGATGAAGTTCCTTCGCCGTGCCGCGATCGCCGGCGTGTTCGTGCTCGCCGCGTCCACGTGGTCGACGTCGGCCGTGGCCGGCGCATTCGCCGAGGAGTCGCCGGCCGCGACCGCACCACCCGCCGCCTCCGATGCGGCGGAGACCGCAGCACCGGAGACCGAGGCCCCCGAGACCGAGGCGCCCGAGACCGAGGCACCCGAATCGGAGGCACCCGCCGCCGAGGCACCCACCGAGTCGGCGACGTCGTCGGAGGTCGATGACCCCGAGACGTCCGCAGCGGCGGAGCCCGCGCCCGAGATCGTGGTCTCGATTCCCGAGGTCGACCTCGACGGCCCGGCGATCGCCGAGGTCGAGGTCACCGTGTCGAACGACTCGTCCGAGAAGATGAGCTCGGTCGTCGTCTCCTTCGCGGGCCCGGTCGGCTGGCAGGTCGTGCCGTCGAGCCAGAAGGTCGACGCGATCAAGCCCGGCCGCGACCAGACCGCGACCTTCCAGATGCGCGTCCCCGAGAAGCGCCCCGGCTTCGCACTGCGCGTCTTCACCTCGACGGTCACCTACAAGGGCGGCGACGGTGCGGGAAGCGCGACCGGAGTGCGAGCGATGCCGACGACGCCGCCCACCGACTCGCTCCCCACGCTCTTCAACAACGTGGGCATCACGGCCCTGTCGCAGACGACCGCCGGCAACTTCGACGGCGAGGGCAACACGTTCTCGGCGGAGCAGCTCGCAGCGGTGGGCGCCGCACCGGGCGCCCAGATCGAGGCGCTCGGAGCCACGCTCACGATGCCGTCGTCGCAGCCGGGCACCGCCGACAACGTCACGGCCGCCGGGCAGGCACTGCGCATCGGCGCGCAGGGCCAGCGGCTCGTCTTCCTCGGCTCCGGCTCCAGCCTCAACGCGGCCGGGACCGCGACCGTCTTCTACACCGACGGCACGACCAGTTCGGGTGCGATCGGCTTCCCGAACTGGTCGTTCCACGACGAGAATGCGCACGGTGCTGAACTCGTGATCTCGACGAACGGCCGGAACCGACCGAGCGGGTACGGAGACGCCGCCTACCAGTACCGCATGTTCGCGCATTCGGTGCCGCTGACCGCAGGCAAGACGGTCGACTTCGTCGTGCTGCCGACGAACAGCTCGATGCACATCTTCTCGATCGCGGTCGCTCCCTGATCCGTTCACGCTGATCGATTCGCGCCCGGCCGGTGATCACCGGCCGGGCGTGAACGTACGCGGGGACCGGTGCCGGCACGAGCACTCGCGAGCGAGCGCTAGCGGGTCAGGGCGTCCACCACGGTCGCAGCGGCAGGTCGCCCGTGCCGCCGCGCTCGTCGGGCCGCACGGCCAGCACCTGGTGCAACTGGATGCCGCCCGTCTCGAAGGCGAGGCGAGACCCCGCCATGTAGAGGCCCCACACCTTCGCGGTCGGCAGTCCGACCTCGGCGACCGCCTCGTCCCAGTGCGCGACGAGGTTCGCGCACCAGTCGCGCAGCGTGAGCGCGTAGTGCAGGCGCAGGTTCTCCTCGTGCATCACCTCGAGGCCGACATCCTGCGCCTCGGTGATGATGCGGCCCGAGCCGGTGAGCTCGCCGTCGGGGAACACGTAGCGGTCGATGAACCCCTTCGCCGCGGGCTCCGATCGGTTGTCGGGGCGCGTGATGCAGTGGTTCAGCAGCAGCCCGCCCGTGCGCAGTCGCGACTGCAGGAAGGTGAAGTACGACGCGTAGTTCTTGACGCCGATGTGCTCGAGCAGGCCGATCGACGAGACCGCGTCGAAGCCCGACTCGGTGATGTCGCGGTAATCGCCGTACCGCACCTCGGCGAGGTCGCTCAGCCCCTCGTCGACGATGGCCTGCTGCGCCCACGCCGTCTGCTCGGCCGACAGCGTCACCCCGAGCGCCCGCACCCCGCGGCGCGCGGCGTAGCGCACCATGCCGCCCCACCCGCAGCCGACGTCGAGCAGCCGGTCGCCGGGCTGCAGTCGCAGCTTCTCGAACACCAGCCGGTACTTGTTCTCCTGTGCCTCGTCGAGTGAGGCCTCGGCGTCGGGATAGCACGCGCAGGTGTAGGTCATCGAGGGCCCGAGCACCCATTCGTAGAAGGTGTTCGAGACGTCGTAGTGGTGGTGGATCGCCTCGGCGTCGCGGCTCTTGCTATGCCGCAGACCTTCGGCGACGCGGCGCCAGCGGGGCGGTGCCTCCTGCGGGGGCGGCGCGATCGGGCGCAGGTGCTCGAGCCCGATCGATCGGATCACGTTGGCCATGGTCCGCGGCGGCGGCAGCTTGAAGACGAGCTCGTCGGCGAGCGCCTTCAGCAGCTCGTAGGGGTCGCCGGGGTGCACGCCGTGGATGTCGATGTCGCCGGCGATGTATGCGCGGGCCAGACCGAGGTCGCCGCGCCCGGTGGCGAGGTAGGTGGTGCCCCGCGGACTCTTCAGCTCGATGCCGAGCGTCGCGTCGGGCGGCCCGGCCGAGCTGCCGTCGTAGGCGGTGAAGTGCAGCGGCAGTCGGCCGCCGGCGAAGATCTCGAGGATCTCGGCGAGGGTGAGCTTGCCCGAGGCATCCGTCGTCTCATGGTGCTCGGGTGTCTCAGCCGTCTCGGCCGCCGTGCCCTTGGTCGTGGTCATCGTCGTTGCACCGCCTTCGCGTAGAGTTCGTGGAGTCTGGAATCCGGGTCGTACCGCTGTTTGGCGACTCGATAGGCGTCGCCGCCGTAGAGCGCGTCGAACTCCGATCGTGAGTAGAAGGCGTCGGAGTAGAGCGACTTGTGGCCGTCGAGCGCGCTGACCTCGCGTTCGATGCTGCGGTTCGTCTCGCCCTCGGTCGCCCCGACCGGCACGGTCGACCAGAAGCCGACGTTGACGTAGCTGCGATGCGGTTCGAGCGGGTAGAGCGGCCAGGCGTCGTCGCCCCGCAGCCGCAGCGGGCACAGCCAGATCGGCTCGATCGGCACGTGCTCGAGGAACCAGTCGAGGAATTCGGCGCACCGCTCGATCGGCACCTCGACGTCTTGGATCACGCGTTCGCGCGGCGGCAGGCCCTTGACCGCCTCGATGCGGTTGCCGAGGTCGTAGCGCCGTTCGAGTCGCATCAACGTCGCGTACGACCGACTGCGCCGGAGCCGGCGCGGCCAGAGTCGTCGAACGAGCGGATGCTGCGCACCGAACGCCTCGGAGCACCAGAACCAGTCGGTGTCCCACCGCCACAGGTAGTCGTGCGTCGTGAGTCGGTCGCGGGCTGCGCCGTCGTCGTGCTGGATGGAGCGATAGAAGACCTGCTGCCCGGTGTAGTCGCTGACGGGTCCGGATGCCGCGGTGCGCCGGCCGACGCAGAGGTACGACTCCTCGGCGCTGAAGACGACGCCGTCGAGGTAGTCGACAGGGACGCTGTCGTATTGGCCCGTCTCGACGATCCCTTCCATCGCGGCGAGCAGGTCGGCGACGGCGTGGAATCGCAGGTGGGTGAGCGCGACGAACGGCAGCACCGGCTCGAGCTCGATGCGCAGGCGCACCGCGTAGCCGAGCGTGCCGTACGAGTTCGGGAAGGCGCGGAAGAGGTCGGCGTGCTCGATCGGTGATGCCGTGAGCACCTCCCCCGCCCCCGTCAGGATGTCCATCTCGAGCACCGACTCGTGCGGCAGGCCGTTGCGGAACGACGTCGACTCGATGCCGAGACCGGTGACCGCTCCGCCGAGGGTGATGGTCTTCAGCTGCGGCACCACGAGCGGCGCGAGTCCGAACGGCAGGGTCGCCGCGACGAGGTCTTCGTAGGTGCACATGCCCGCGACGTCGGCGGTGCGCGCCTCGACGTCGATCGAGATCACGTGCGTCAGTCCGGAGGTGTCGAGGCCCGGGGCATCCGTCGCCGCCCTCGATCTGAAGAGGTTCGAGGTGCGCTTGGCGAGCCGTACCGGCGAGCCGGGCGGCACGGCCCGGTAGCTCGCGAGCAGGCGCTCCACGCCGGCGGCGTGGGTGGTGCGTGCATCGGTCGCTGGTGCGGACACGCCTCCAAACTAGTCCGCGGTGCCCCTCGTGCGCATCAGCTCGCGCGCAGGAGTGCGTCGCACCAGTGCCGACGCGTCGGCGGGTGCTGGCAGACTCGGGGCATGACGACGGAGATCGGCACCCCCGGCGGCACCCCCGAGCGCCCGGCGCGCTTCTTCGCCTCGCCCGAGGAGTTCCGAGCGTGGCTCGAGGCCAACCACGACACGGCCACCGAACTCTGGATGGGCCTGTCCAAGAAGCACGTGCCCGATCGCGGGCTGACGTGGGAGCAGGCGGTGCCCGAGGCCCTGTGCTTCGGCTGGATCGACTCGGTCTCGCAGCGCATCGACGACGATGCACGGCGCCAGCGATGGACCCCGCGCAAGGCCACGAGCACGTGGTCGAGCGTGAACATCGCGCTCGTCGAGCAGCTCACGGCTGCCGGCCGCATGCACGAGGCCGGCATCGCCGCCTTCGAACGACGTCGTGAGGATCGATCGGGCATCTACTCCCACGAGAACCCCGATCCGGGGCTGCCGGCCGAGGCCGCGGCGCGGCTCGCGGCGAACCCGGCCGCCTCCGCGTTCTGGCAGACCGCGACGCCGACCTACCGCCGCGTGGTCACGCATTGGGTGCTGACCGCGAAGCAGGAGGCGACCCGCGAGCGGCGGCTCGCCCAGCTCATCGACGACAGCGCCGCCGGGCTGCTCGTGCCGTTCCAGCGATACGGCGAGACCCCGAAATGGGCGGAGCGTGCCGCCGAGGCGGCGCGAGCCGCGGCATCCGCTGCATCGGCCGACTGACCGCGCCGATCAGCCCCGACCGGCGAAGAAGCCGAGGGCGCTCTCGCGGAACACCCGCGAGCCGGGCGCGTTGAAGTGGTGCCGCGCCGGCAGTTCGACGAAGGTGCCGTTCGGCGTCGCACGCGCGAGCAGCTTCGACTGCGCGAGGATCGCGTCTTCGCTGCCGGTCGCGAAGAGGATCGGCTGCAGCGGAGGGTGCGCGACGTCGGGATCGGCGTCGCCGAGCCGCATGCCCTCGGCGAGCGCGACGAGCGCGAGGAGGTCGTTGCCGGCCACCCGCTCGGCGAGTGTCACGTAGTTGCGGGTCACCTGGTCCTCGACCGGGGTGCCGTACTCCGCGAACGCTCGCGCCTCGGCGATCTGCAGCCGCGCGAGCGGCCGCCCGTCGGGGATGCCGCCGAGCACGGCGCGCTCGACGTGGTCGGGCACCTGCACGGCGACCTGCCAGCCGACCCGGGCGCCGAGCGAGTAGCCGGCGTAGAGCACGGTGTCGAGCAGGTAGGTGTCGAGCACGGTCGTGATGTCGTCGACGAAGGCGTCCATGCCGTAGGCGGATGCCTCGTGCGGCTTGTCGCTGGCGCCGTGGCCGCGCTGGTCGATGCCGAGCACCCGGTACCCCGCGCGCGTGAGGTCGCGCACCCACCCCGTGCTCACCCAGTTGTCTCGGCAGCTCGACGCGAAGCCGTGCACGCAGAGCACCGTCGGGGCGTCCTCGTCTCCCCAGGAGTACGTGGCGATGCGGATGCCGTCGCCAGACATCACGTACTGCGGCGCTGGCATCTCGGTGAGGGCGGGGAGCGAGGCATCCATGTCAGCCATTCTGGCCCTCGGAGCGGATGCCCCGGAGGTCGCCGCGCCTTACGGCGACGCCTCGGCCGAAGGGACGAGGCAGGTCGGGCCGATCGCCCGATGTCGCGCCGGCCGGTTCCCGCGAGCATCGGGTCATGACCGAAGCATCCGCTCGCCCCATCATGTCGCGCACGACTGCGACCCGCCGCCGGGAATGGCTCGCACCAGCCGGCCTCATCCTCCTCAGCCTCGTGCCGATCGTCGCCGGCAGCATGCGGCTCACCGAACTCGCGAGCGACCCGGTCGTGACGGCCGACAATGCGCGGTTCGTCGTGTTCCCCGCGCCGGTCGTCGTGCACATCGTCGGCGCGACCGTCTTCGCGCTGCTCGGCGCCCTGCAGTTCGCGCCGTCGCTGCGGCGTCATCGCTGGCACCGCCTCTCGGGACGCATCGCGGCGCCGGCCGGCCTCCTCGCCGCCCTGTCGGGCCTCTGGCTGACGGTCTTCTCCGACCTGCCCACCTCCGACGGACAGGCGCTGCTCTTCATCCGCCTCGTGTTCGGCACCGCGATGGCCGCGAGCATCGTGGTCGCCTTCGTCGCGATCCGGCGCGGCGACATCCGCACCCACAGCGCATGGATGACTCGCGGCTACGCGATCGGCCTGGCCGCGGGCACGCAGGTGTTCACGATGCTCCCGTGGTTCCTGCTGTTCGGCGTGCCCGATGTGAACCAGCGCGCCGCGCTCATGGCCGCCGGCTGGCTGATCAACCTCGCCGTCGCCGAGGTCGTCATCCGGCGCCGCGACGCCCGCGGCATGTTCCGTCCTTCCGGCCGATCCGCCCGTGCCGCCGCAGCCCTACGATGAGGGGCATGACGAGCCCCGCCCGCGCGCTGTGGCATGCGCCGGCCGCGTCGCCGCCCCCGCCCCGCCGCGTCTGGCGCGACTGGGTGCTCGTCGCGGCCATCCCGCCGCTCGTGCTGCTCGAGGCGGCGCTGCGCACCGACGTGCCGTGGCGCTGGCTCTGGGCCGTCGTGCTCATCGCCCTCGTGCCGACCCTGCTCTGGCGACGCACCCGGCCGCTCCTCATGCTCGTCATCGCGTTCGGCACCGGCGCGGTGGTCTCGGTGGCGACGGGCGGCGACCCGCAGCTCGCCGCGACCGCCTACATGCTCGTGCTCGTCTACGCCGCGTTCCGGTGGGGCGACGGCCCGGCGCGCATCGTCGGCGCAGCGCTCCTCGTCGGCTCGACGACGCTCTCCCTCGCCTTCGGACCGACGACGCTCACCGATCTCATCGGCGGCACGGCCGTGCTCGTCGCCACGATCTCGCTCGGCGCGGCGTTCCGCTGGCGGGCGGGGTCGCGCGCCCGCGAACTCGACCGGGTGAAACTCGACGAGCGCGAGCAGCTCGCTCGCGACCTGCACGACACCGTGGCGCACCACGTCTCGGCGATCGCGATCCAGGCGCAGGCCGGCACGGTGCTGGCGGCCACCGACCCCGATGCCGCGATCGCAGCGCTGCGCACCATCGAGGGCGAGGCCTCGCGCACGCTCGCCGAGATGCGATCGATCGTGCGGGTGCTGCGCCGAGCGGATGCCGCCGAGCTCGCGCCGGGGCCGGGCCTCGGCGATCTCCGTGGACTCGCGTCGGCCGCCTCGGCCGACTCCGCCGACTCGGCATCGGCATCTCCCCGCGTCGAGGTGCGGGTCACCGGCGACGCCGAGTCCGTGCCGCCGACGATCGGCGCCGCCGTCTACCGCATGGCGCAGGAGTCGGTGACGAACGCGCGGCGTCATGCTCGCGGGGCGACTCGGGTCGAGGTGCTCGTGCAGGTCGACGACGCCGGCATCCGGCTCGACGTGCACGACGACGGCGCCGCTGCGGCATCCGCTTCGCCCGGGTTCGGCATCGTCGGCATGGTCGAGCGCGCGACACTGCTCGGCGGCACGTGCGCTGCGGGCGCAGCGCCCGAGGGCGGCTGGACCGTGACCGCGGCACTCCCCCGCAGCGGGTGGTCGACGTGACCGTGCGCGTGCTGATCGCCGACGACCAGGAGCTCGTGCGGGCGGGGCTCCGGGTGCTCCTCGACACGCAGCCCGACATCGAGGTGATCGCCGAGGCCGCCGACGGCGCGGAGGCGATCGCCCTCGCGCGGCGGCTGCGGCCCGACGTGTGCCTCCTCGACATCCGCATGCCGGGCACCGACGGCCTCGAGGCCACCAGGGCGATCGCCGGTCCGGATGTCGCGGAGCCGATCCCGGTCGTCGTGATCACGACCTTCGACCTCGATGAGTACGTCTACGCGGCCCTGCGCGCCGGCGCTCGAGGGTTCCTCCTGAAGGACGCCGGCCCGGCCATGCTCGCCGAGGCCGTGCACGCCGCCGCTCGCGGTGACGCCCTCATCGCGCCGAACGTGACCGTGCGACTGCTCGAGGCGTTCGCCGAGGCGAACCCGGTCGACACACGAGACGACGCGCACGGTGCGCCGCTCCTCGAACCGCTCACCGCCCGCGAGCGCGAGGTGCTCGCCGCGGTCGCCCGCGGCCTCGGCAACACCGAGATCGCCGGCGAACTGCACATCTCGCTCAGCACGGTGAAGACGCACATCGCGAGCCTCATGACGAAGCTCGGTGCGCGCAACCGGGTCGAGCTCGCGATCTGGGCGCTCGGCGAGGGCCGCGGCCGTCGCGACTGAGGCCTTCGGGCCGGTCAGCCCTGGAAGTCCTCCGGGTCCACGTCCTCGAGGAATCGCTTGAACTCGTCGAGCCTCGCCTCATCGCCGGCCTCGGTGCCGAAGTCGACCATCTCGGCCGGGATGCCTGCGGCCTCGAGCACGTCTTCGGCGACCCAGATGGTGGCGTCAGCCCGCAACGCGAGCGCGATGGCGTCGGACGGACGCGAATCGATGGTCTGCGGCCCCGAGGGGGTCGTGAGCGAGAGCTCGGCGAAGAACGTGCCCTCCTCGATGCGGGTCAGGTCCACCCGCCGGAGCTCGGCCCCGACCGCGCCGAACAGCGTGGCGATCAGGTCGTGCGACAGCGGCCGGGGCGGCTGTCGCCCCTCGAGGGCGATGAGGATCGACGTTGCCTCCTGCGAACCGATCCAGACCGGCAGCACGAGCCCGGTGCCCGTCTCCTCGTGCAGCGGCTTCAGCAGCACGAGATTGCGCTGCAGGGAATCGAGCGCGATTCCGAGGACTCGAACCTGGACCACTTGCCTCCCGCCGGATGATCGGGTGTGACCCTGCCATCGTACGTCGAGCGCCGCTCAGCGGCCCCGGGCGTCTGGGATGCAACACGGAACGGACCGTCCGCCCCGATCACGGCACGCGCGACTAGGCTCGGCCTCGGCGGCAGCGACGAAGGGCCGAGGGAACCATGGGGAACGCACTCACCGAAGACCAGCTCGCGATCGTCGATGCGGTGCGCGAATTCACGGCGACCGAGCTCGCCCCGTTCGCGAACGAACGCGACCAGACGAAGCAGTTCCCGATCGAGGCGCTCGAACACGCCGGCCGACTCGGTCTCGGGGGCATCTACGTGCGCGAGGACGTCGGGGGCTCGGAGCTCGGCCGGTTCACGGCCGCGCTCATCTTCGAGGAGCTCGCCCGCGGCGACACCGCGATCGCGGCCTACCTCTCGATCCACAACATGGTCGCGTGGATGATCGACCGCTACGGCGACGACGCGCAGCGCGAGCAGTGGCTGCCCGCGCTCACGACGCTCGTGGATCGCGGCAGCTACTGCCTCACCGAGCCGTCGGCGGGGTCGGATGCCGCGGCGATCACGACGACCGCCAGGCGCGAGGGCGACGAGTACGTGCTGAACGGCGTGAAGCAGTTCATCTCGGGCGCCGGGTCCTCCGCGGTGTATCTCGTCTTCGCGCGCACCGGGGAGCCAGGGTCGCGCGGCATCAGCGCGATCGTCGTGCCCGCCGGGGCATCCGGTCTCTCATTCGGCCCCGACGAGAAGAAGATGGGCTGGAATGCGCAGCCGACGCGCCAGGTCGTGCTCGAAGACGTGCGGGTGCCCGTCGGCAACCGCCTCGGCGCCGAGGGCGACGGCTTCGCGATCGCGATGTCGGGACTCGACGGCGGCCGGGTGAACATCGCCGCGTGCTCCATCGGCGGTGCGCAGTGGGCGCTCGACCAGACCCTCCGCTACGTGCAGGAGCGCGAGACGTTCGGGCATCCGCTCGGCGAGCATCAGTCGGTCGTCTTCACGCTCGCCGACATGGCCACCGACCTCCACGCAGCGCGACTGCTCGTGCACGACGCCGCAGAGGCCCTCGATGCCGGACGCCCCGATGCCACCTCGAGGTGCGCGATGGCGAAGCGGTTCGCGACCGATGCCGCGTTCACGGCGGCGAACAGCGCCCTGCAGCTGCACGGCGGCTACGGCTATCTCTCGGAGTACGGCATCGAGCGGGTGGTGCGCGACCTGCGGGTGCACCAGATCCTCGAGGGCACGAACGAGATCATGCGCATGATCGTCGGCCGGCGGCTGCTCGGCCGCTGACGCGAGCCTCGCCTCAGCCCTCGACCGTGAGCATGCCGTGGTGCAGCAGATCGAGGTAGTTCTCGCTGATGCTCGCCGCCGTGTGACTGCCGCCGGGGCGGAACCAGAACACCGTCGACCATACGGCGTCGCGGATGAACCGGAACGCGAGCCGAGGATCGATGGTGTCGCGGAACACGCCGGTGGCCTGCCCCTCCATGATCTGCTCGAGCCAGAGCTCCTCGATGCGCACGGCACCGTCGGCGAGGAACTCGAACCCCGGCTGAGTCATGAGGAAGCCGGTCTCGTTCTGGTAGATGCGCACGTCGTCGGGCCGCTGCTCGATCGTGAGGAACGCGTGCTCGATCAACTGGTCGAGGCGCTCGCGTGCGCTGCCCCCGCTTGCGGCGATGCGCTCGAACGCCGAGAGCGTGTCGTGCTGGAAGCCGTGCAGGATCTCCTGCAGCACCGCCTCCTTGGAGGCGAAGTGGTGGTAGAGGCTGCCCGACAGGATGCCGGCCTCGTCGGCGATGTCGCGCACGGTCGTCGCCGAGTACCCGCGGGCGGCGATGAGCCGCCTCGCGATGACGATGATCTGGTCGCGCCGTTCGGAACCGTCGCCCACGTCAGCGCCCGCTGACCTTGCCGAAGAGGCGGGCGATGGGCGCGAGCACGAGCGGGCGCGCGGCGACCCAGACCGCCGCGATCACCACGAGCGAGGCGACGAAGATCCAGAACCCGGTCCAGTTCACGACGTCCTGGCTCGCGTACATGTGGTTGAGGTTGCGGAGCGCGCCGGTCGCGAACACGAGACCCACGTGCACGATGATGAACGCCACGAAGTAGAGCATCACCGGGAAGTGCACGGCGCGCGCCCACTCCACCGGGTAGATGCGGTTCAGCGTCTTCGCGTTCTTCGGCCAGAGGCCCGACATGCGCACGCCCGTGATCGCCGCGAGCGGCGCCGCGATGAAGACGGTGAGGAAGTAGGCGATCTGCTGCAGGCTGTTGTAGTTCACCCAGCCGTTCTCGGTCGGCCAGTCGAGCGAGAGGTACTGCAGCAGGGCCGACAGCGCGTTCGGGAAGACCTCCCAGCTCGTCGGCACGATCCGCATCCACTGCCCGGTCGCGAAGAGGAGCACGACGAACACCGCGCCGTTGACGAGCCACAGGATGTCGAGCGACTGGTGGAACCACAGCGAGAGGCTGATCTTGCGCTGCGGGTTCCAGCGCGGCGACCAGAACGCGGTCGGCCGCTTCTGGGTCCGCACCTGCAGGCCCGATCGCATGATGAGCACGATCAGGAAGACGTTGAAGAAGTGCTGCCAGCCGATCCAGGCCGGGATGCCGATGGGCGCCGACTCGGGCAGGTGGTACTCGCCCGGGTAGGCAGCGATGAAGTCCTGCATCGGCGCGAGGCCGAGCAGCCAGTTGACCACGACCACGACGCCGGTGGCGGCGAGCAGCAGGCCGAACCCGCCGATGACGAGCGCACCGGCCCACTCCGCACGCGAGTACGGACCGTACAGCTTCGGCCACGGCTCGGCAGCTGGGCGAGCGGATGCCGCGGCGGCCGCGACCGGGCGACGGGGCGGCTGCATCGGGGTGCGCTGAGGAGCCGGTGCCGCCACAGCCACGGGTGCGGCGGCGACTGCTGCTGCCACGACCGGTTCGGGTGTCGGCTCGGGAGCGACCTCGACCGCTGCTTCCGCGACGACGCGCTCGGGCCGCGCGGGCGCCGAACCGGCGGGCGGCCAGGGCTCGCCGTCGGGAGTGCGGGGCAGTCCACGGCGGAGCGCTTCGCCGCCACCGGCCGACGCCACCGCACCCGTAGCCGTAGCCGCAGCCGCGGGAACGGAGTCGGCGCGATCGACGACGGCAGCGACATCCGCTGCAGGGGTCGCGACCGCGGCAGCCGCCACGGTCTCGACGACCGGAGCGGTCGCGGCAGGCGGCCACGGTTCGCCGCCGGGCACGCGGGGCAGCCCGCGGCGCACGGGGCGAGCAGTCGATGCGACCGCGACGGCAGGAGCGACGGCGGCCGCAGGCGCAACCGGCGCCGCGACATCCGCCACCGCCGGAGCGCTCGCCTCAACGACCGCGACGGCAACCGGAGCCACCTCGACTCCCACGATCTCCGACACGGGGGGCCAGGGGTCACCGCCGGCGACGCGGGGCAGGCCCTGCCGCGTCGTTCGCCCGTAGGTCGCCATCGCGCGCTACGCCTTCCGCGCCTCGAGCGCGGCGATCAGCTGCGGCACGACCGTGAACAGGTCGCCCACGATGCCGAAGTCGGCGATCTCGAAGATCGGGGCGTCTCCGTCCTTGTTGATCGCGACGATCGTCTTCGCGGTCTGCATGCCGGCGCGGTGCTGGATCGCACCCGAGATGCCGAGCGCGATGTAGAGCTGCGGCGACACGGAGACGCCGGTCTGGCCGACCTGGTGCGACTGCGGGATGTAGCCGGCGTCGACCGCGGCACGCGACGCGCCGACGGCGGCGCCGAGCACGTCGGCGAGCTGCTCGACGAGCGCGAACTGGTCTTCGGAGCCGAGGCCGCGACCGCCCGAGACGACCTTCGCCGCACCGCGCAGCTCGGGGCGCGACGACGCGACGACCTCTTCTTCGAGCGCGCCGACCTCGGCGGCCTTCCGACCGGATGCCGCGACCTCGAGCCGCTCGATCGAGGCGGGCTGCGCCTCGGCGCGGGCGTCGATCGAGCCCTCGCGGACGGTGATGACCGGTGCACCCCAGGTGACGGCGGAGTCGACGTTGTAGGCGCCGCCGTACACGGAGTGGTGGGCGACGATGCCCTCGGAGTCACGGGAGACCCCGACGGCGTCGACCGCGAGGCCCGAGCGCGACCGCGCGGCGAAGCGGGCGGCGATCTCACGGCCCTCGATGGAGTTCGAGACGAGGATCGCGTCGGGTCGCACGAGTTCGGCGGCCGCGGCGAGCGCGTCGGCGCCCGGCACGGTGAGGCCCGAACCGGCAGCGGAGTGCTCGGCGACGAGCACACGGGCCCCGCCGAGCGCGGCGGCATCCGTTGCGGCCTGCTCGCCCGCACCGGGGGCGGCGACGAGCAGCGCGACAGGGGTGCCGACCCCGGCTGCGGCGCCGAGCAGGCCGGCGGCGCTCTTGGAGAGGGCCCCCGACGGCGTGACGTCGAGGAGCACGAGGATCGAGTCTGCGGAGTAGTCAGTCATCGGGGTCCCTTTACGCGAGCCGGTTCTGGACGAGGTACTCGGCGAGGCGCTCGCCGGCATCACCCTCGTCGACGATCTTGGTGCCCGCCGAGCGGGGCGGCTTCTCGCCGAGGGAGATCACGATCGAGCGCGACGCCTCGGTGCTCTCGGCGTCGACGCCGAGGTCGGTGAGCGAGAGCGTCTCGAACGGCTTCTTCTTGGCGGCCATGATGCCCTTGAAGTTCGGGAACCGGGCATCGGGCAGGGCCTCGGTGATCGAGATCACCGCGGGCAGCGACGCCGTGACCTGCATCGTGCCGTGGTCGGTCGCGCGCTCGCCGCGCAGTTCGGCGCCGTCGATC
The DNA here is from genome assembly GCF_016907835.1 of Agromyces cerinus. Taxonomy (NCBI): domain Bacteria; kingdom Bacillati; phylum Actinomycetota; class Actinomycetes; order Micrococcales; family Microbacteriaceae; genus Agromyces; species Agromyces cerinus. The sequence goes on from NZ_JAFBCT010000001.1 coordinate 2,656,636, forward strand.
TCGACCGAGTTGAGGCTCGTCGCGTTCGGCACGTCGAGGAGCTCCGCGATCATGGCCGGCAGCACGCCGCCGGAACCGTCGGTCGACTGGTTGCCCGCGATCACGAGGTCGAAGCCGATGCGCTGCAGCGCGGCCGCGAGCACCTCCGCGGTGAGGCCGAGGTCGGCGCCGAGGAGCGCCTCGTCGGCGACCTGCACGGCACCCGCGGCGCCCATCGCGAGGCCCTTTCGCACGGTCGCCGCAGCCGACCCGGGTGACATCGACAGCACGACGACCTCGGTGTCGGCGTGGGAGTCGGCGTACGCGAGCGCCACCTCGAGCGCGCGCTCGCTGATCTCGTCGAGCACCGTCTCGCTCGCAGCGCGGTCGGCGAGGCCCGTCTGCAGGTTGAGCTTGCGGTCCCCGTACGTGTCGGGGACTTCCTTGACCAGGACGACGATCTTCATTCCGCTCCTTCGACGAGTTGCTTCATCCTAACCAAGCACTTGCTTGCCCGAAAAGGGGCCTGTTTTGTGGGATGCCGCCAAACCCGCTCGCGCAGCACCGGGCCGCACTCGTGGAACCCGCACAGTTCATGCCCACTCGAGAGACGCCGGGTTACGCTGCGGGCATGAGTGGATTCCGACCCCCTGTTGCAGATATCGCCTTCGCCCTCGAGCATGTCGTGGACTACGACGCCGTCGCGCAGCTGCCCGGCTTCGAGCACGCCGACCTCGAGACCGTCACCGAGATCCTCGACGAGGCCGGCAACTTCATGGCCGAAGTCGTCGCCCCGACCAACCGAGCCGGCGACCTCGAGGGTTCGAAGCTGAACTCCGACGGCTCCGTCACCACGGCCACCGGCTTCAAGGAGGCCTACTCGGCCTACGTCGACGCCGGCTGGGGCTCGGTGCCGCTGCCCGAGGCGTTCGGCGGCGGCGGATTCCCGCGCACGATCGGCCTCGCGCTCCAGGAGCTCATGGCGACCGCGAACATGGCCTTCGCCCTCGCGCCGCTGCTCACGCAGGGTGCGATCGAGGCGCTGCTGCACTACGGCAGCGACGAGCAGAAGCAGCAGTGGCTGCCGAAGATGGTCACCGGCGAGTGGGCCGGCACCATGAACCTCACCGAACCGCACGCCGGCACCGACGTCGGCGCGCTCACCACGAAGGCCGTCAAGCGCGACGACGGCACCTACGCCATCACGGGCCAGAAGATCTTCATCACCTTCGGCGACCACGACCTCAGCGAGCAGATCGTGCACCTCGTGCTCGCTCGCACCCCCGATGCGCCGGCCGGCACCAAGGGCATCTCGATCTTCATCGTGCCGAAGTTCCTCATGAACGACGACGGCTCGCTCGGCGAGCGCAACGGCGTGCACACCGTCGGCGTCGAGCACAAGATGGGCATCCACGGTTCGCCCACGTGCGTGCTCTCGTACGAGGACGCGACCGGCTACCTCGTCGGTGAAGAGAACATCGGCATGCGCATCATGTTCGTCATGATGAACAGCGCCCGCCTCTCGGTCGGCATGCAGGGCCTCGCGGTGTCGGAGCGCGCCTACCAGCAGTCGCTCGACTACGCGCGGGAGCGCATCCAGGGCCGCGCGATCGGCGCCACCCAGGACTCCCCCATCATCGACTTCCCCGACGTGCGCCGCATGCTCATGACGCAGAAGGCATACATCGCCGCGATGCGCCGCATGATGCTCCTGACCGCGACCTACACCGACGTGTCGACGCACCACCCCGACCCCGCGACGCGCGCTCGCGCCAACGAGATCGTCGGCCTGCTCACGCCCATCAACAAGTCGTTCGGCACCGACCTGGGCAACGAGCTCACCTCGCTCGCGCTGCAGATCCACGGTGGCATGGGCTTCATCGAGGAGACCGGCGCGGCACAGCACTACCGTGACGTGCGCATCGCCGCGATCTACGAGGGCACCAACGGCGTGCAGGCCGCCGACCTCGTCGGCCGCAAGCTCCCGGTGCGCGACGGGGCATCCGCTCTCGAGTTCATCGCGTCGATGCGCGAGCTCGACGGCGAACTCGCCGCTGCCGGTGAGGAATTCGCCTCGATCCGCACGCAGCTCGGCGCCCAGCTCGACGCGCTCGAGCAGACCACGATGTGGATGCTCCGCACCGGCGCCACCGACCCGAACGCCGTGCTCTCGGGCTCCACGCCGTACCAGCGCATCTGGGGTCTCGTGGTCGGCGGATGGCTCATGGCGAAGTCGGCCCTCGCCGCTCGCGGCCTCGACGACGACGGCACCGCCGAGACGCAGCTGCCGCTCGCACGGTTCTACGCCGAGCAGCTGCTGCCGCAGGCCGCAGGCCTCGTCGGCGCAGCAACCGCCGGGTCACGCGACCTCTTCGCTCTCAGCGGCGAGGCGCTCGGCAACGCAGCAGCCCGCGGAGTTCGCGTCTGATCCGACCGCTCAGCACGACCGATGCGCCCGCCCTCTCGAGGGCGGGCGCATCGTCGTTCACGCGGCATCGACGCGCATCGAGCGGATGCCGCGGCATCCGCTGCGCGGCTCAGTCGACCGAGTCGGCGAACTCGAGCGCGACGGTCGCGATCTTGTCGACGTAGTCGTTGTCGTGGTTGTACGAGAAGACGGCAGCACGCCAGCCCTCGGAGTTCGTCATCTCGCCCGACTCGCAGAGATAGCGCGCCGTCGACAGGGCCGCGTCGTCGATCTGGTTCGGGTCGGCGACACCGTCGCCGTCGCCGTCGCTGCCCCACTTCTGCCATGTCGAGGGGATGAACTGCATCGGGCCGACCGCGCGATCCCACTTGGTGTCGCCGTCGAACTCGCCGTCATCGGTGTCGTCGATCCTCGCGACGTCGGCGCCGCCGTCGAGGGCCGGGCCGATGATCGGCGGCTGGGCATTGCCGTTGGAGTCGAGCTTCGAATCGCCGTGGCGCCCGTGATCGGACTCGACGGCGCCGATCGCGGCGATCGTCGCCCAATCGAGACCGCACTCGGCGTCCTCCTCGGCGATCATGACGTGGGCCAGCGCATAGGCCGACAGCGCCCGCTTGGGAATGCCGGTGGCCTCGGAGATGGTCGCGAGCCACTCGGGGTCGACCGACGGCATGGGCGCCAGCTTCGAGCCGGAGAGTCCGGTCGGCTCCTCGGGAGTGCCGGCATCGCCGTCCGTCGGCTGCTCATCGACCTCGGCCTCGGGCGGCGTGGTCAGTTGCGGCATCGCCACACCCGGTCCGTAGGCGTCTGGCGCTGCGAAGCCGTCGGGGTTGGTCGCCGTGCCGACGAGGTTCACCGCGACGACACCGCCGACCACCAGTGCGACCGCCCCGACCACGATGCCGACGGATGCCGCGGCGCGCCGGACGAGCCGCCATTTCGACCCCGGCGCTCGGCCCGGGCGACGCTCTCCGTACTCGTCGTCGTCGAAATCGTCATGCCAGGACATCGGTGGCTCGCTCCGTTCAGGCGTGGGTGCAGGGTTCCCACCGGGTCGTTCTCCGCCGGCTCATCCGAGCCCGGCGATCACAACCGCTCCTTCACAGTACCCGCGCATCGCGGCTGCCGCATCAGTCGCGGCAGACGCCCGGGTACTGCGTCACCCCGCTCGCCCGATGCTCAACCACCCGTCGGGCCCCGGACGCTCCGTTGCACCGCCGGCCTGCCCCGATGCGCCCTTCAGCGCCTGCAGCTGGCGTTCGATCTCCGCCTGGGCCGAGACCGCGGCGAGCTGACGCTCGATGTCGGCGTCGGGTGCGGCCGTGAGGTCGGTCAGGGCGCCACTGGCGAGCAGTTCATCGGTCGCGGCGGCGCGGGCCTGCATCTGCGCGACGCGGTCGCGCGCGCGATCGAGGCTCGACCCGACGTCGGTGATGGTGTTGCTGATGCCGGACACGGCCTCGTTGGCGCGCACCTGCGCCTCGGATGCCGTGTACGTCGCCTTGATGGTCTCCTTCTCGATGCGGAACGCGGCCACCTGGTCGGTGAGCCGTCGCTCCCGGTCTTGCAGCTGCGCCGTCTGCCGATCGAGCGCGGTGAACTGCTGCTGCAACTGCGCGACCTGGCCTTCGAGCATGGCGCGACGCTCGAGCGCGGCCCGTGCGAGGTCTTCGCGCCCCTGCGCGAGCGCCTCCGCGGCCTGCGAACCCAGGCGCTGATAGCGCGCGCCCATCTCTTCGCCCTGCAACTCGATGCGCTTCTTGGCGGTCGCGACCTCGGCGACCGCGAGGCGCACCTGCTGAAGCAGTTTCACCTGCTGGTCGTAACTGTCGTCGAGGGTCTCACGCGGGTCCTCCATGCGATCGAGCGCCTTCGAGGTCTTGCTCCGGAAGATGGTCCGCATCCGCGCGGAGTTGCTGTTGCTGGTGCTCATGGTCGGTTCCCCTCATCTCGAACGGTGGAAGTCGTGGGTGGTCGCGTCACTGCGACGCGACCGTCACGTCGGTTCAGTGCCTGAAGTTCTTCGATGCCCGCCTGGAGCGCCGCGACCTCGCGGTCGACGTCCGAGCCGAGCATGGACAGGGCGTCGTCGGTCGTGCCCGAGAGATCGGATGCCACGGCATCACGCACCCGTCGCACGAGCGCCTCGACCTGATCGACGCGGCGACGAGCCGCGGGTATCTCCTCGGCGAGCACAGCGGTACTCGTCTCGGACTCCATCAACCGCAGCTGCAGGTCGAGCACGCCGCCCTCGTCGCTGATTCGCCGGAAGAGCCGTGGCAGCTCGCCGCGGGCACCGCCCGATCCGCCCGATTCGCCGGCGAGATCGACGGCGGCGGCGCCGCTGCGCAATGCGTCATCGAGACGCACCCGCAGGGCGAGCACCGTACGCTGCGGCCCGTGGCTCACTCGCGCGCGGGCGCGCAGCGCCGTCGCCCCGACGCGACTCCGTCTGATGCGGCGCACGAGCGCTCGCACGACGAGCACGAACGTCACCATGACGGCGATCGAGAGCAGCACGATCGTGCCGAGCCCGATCAGGATCGCTTCGATGCCGGTCACGTGCACCACCCCGCTCAATTCCGACAGCACTGCCGAGAACGCGATATAACGCGTCTCGCACAAGATACTCCGGAATCGCCGGAACCGTGAGCCCCGGCGCCCGATTCGCAGGCAGCACGCAGGGGCGACGCCGACGCCGCCCGTTCAGTTGATGATCTCGCGGCGCTGCGAGAGGAGCGGGTCGGTGCACCATCCCACTCGGCTAAGGCCCGCTGATCGACCGGAGCGCATACTGCCGCACCTGCACGAACCGGGTCGCGGCGCACGTCGACAACAGGGGTTCGGAGCGGGTCTCCTCGAGCTCGACGACGAGGTCGCCACGGTCGCCGCCGAGCCGAACGCGCCATCCGGTGTCAGCCGCCTCCTCGGCGATCGGCGCATACGAGTCGATGCGTTCGTCGCCGAGCGCCTCACGGGCGAAGTGCTGGGCGGCCTGCACCGGATGCGTCAGCGAGCTGCGCCCCCGGTATCGGTCGGGCACGATGCGGCCGGCGTCGAAGGCGTCGGCGATGCGCACGGGGTCGCCGTCGTCGGCGTACCCGTAGTAGAGCCCGTGCGGGAAGACCACCATGGTTCCGGCGAACCGGTCGCCGCCGAGGTGCGAGCACTCCCAGGTCTCGTCAGGGCGCGCTTCGGCGAGCGCGGCGACCACCCGACGACCGCGCACCGCGCAGCATCGGTCGTGCCGGGCATGAGTGCAGACGCAGTAGACGGGCTGCGACGACGGCGTGCCCGTCGACCCGTCGAGCGGCACGTCGAGCAGGGCCGCCGCATTCGGCACCTCACCCCAGACGACGCGCTCGCGACCCGGCCGTGAATCGACGATCGCCCACCGCTGCACCGTCGGAGCAGCGCGCCGACCGGTGCGGCGGATCGCGAGCGGCCGCATGCCGGCGCCCTCGATGCGCCGCACCAGCGCGCGCCCGAGTTCGCGGTCGAACGGCGCGTCGAGCAGGGCGTTCTGCCCCCAGCTGCCCGCCACTTCGATGAGGAACCAGCGCAGCCCGCGCGGGCCGGTGCCGACGAGCGGATCGCTCCGCTCCCGAGCGCGATCGCTGCACGGTGCCCAGTGCTCGACGGCGAGAGTCACGCGGGTGCCACCACGAACCCCTCGCGCACGAGGCGGTGCACCACGACGACCGCGCTCTCGGCGTCGAGGCCGGGCAGCTCGCCCGCCCTGACGGCGCCTCCCGCTGCGAGCCGGCGCACGGCCTGTTCGGCCTCGATCGGGAGCGACAACGTCTTCGCACGCCCCACGATGCGCACACGGTCGTCGATGGTCGTGACGAGCACGGGCAGCGATGCGCGCCAGCGCACGGCCGTCGACGCATCCAGCGCCTCGAGCGCCTCGAGCGTCGCGAGCGGCGCGACCGGTTCCGCGCGGGTCTCGCCGTCGAACCGGTTCGCGAGCACGGCGGCCGGCCGCGAGGCATCCGTCTGCTGCAGCGTCTCGACGAGTGCCTGCACCGTCTGCGCGACGATGGGTGCGAGCGCATCCTCGTCGCGCAGGTCGATGCCGAGCGGAAGCGAGGTGCGCAGCGCGGCATTCTCGCCGACCCCGCGCAGCAGCACGTCGACCACGTCGGCGCGAGTGAAGGGCGCCATGCCGATCGTCAGGTGCACGGATGTCGCGCCGAGCGCCGTCGCCGAATGGATCCACCCGCGCGGCAGGTAGAGCGCATCGCCCGGGCGCAGCACCGCATCGATGACCGGCTCCCCCGTGGCCGCACGCGCCACGGCGCCGCGGTGCTGGTCCCACGGCTGGGCGCGCAGCGGATCGACGTGCACCGGCGCGTGGATGCGCCAGTGCTTCTCGCCCGAGATCTGCAGCACGAAGACGTCGTGGGTGTCGTAGTGCGGGTCGAACCCCTGCGACGACGGCGGCGTGACGTAGGCGTTGACCTGCGCCGGGTGGCCGAGGTCGTCGATGAGCTCGCGTGTGTAGTCGATGATCGGCGGCCACAGCCGGTGCAGTCCCTGCAGCACGATGGTCGCGCCGCCGGCGAACTCGGCGAGCACCTTGTCGCTCGAGACCTGGTCCGCGACCTCGGCCCCGAAACCACCCGAGGCGGTGTACGCGGATGCCGCGAGCACCGCGCCCTCGTTCGCCATGCGGATGAACGGCGTGCGCACCCCGCGACGCGTGATGAGCTCGTCGACGGCGGCGACCGAGAAGAGGTCGTCGAAGCCGGCCCCGAGCTCGGCGGCGGTCGAGAGCAGCGGTTCGCGACCCCAGTACCGTTCGGCGAACTCGTCAGCCGGGACACGGATGCAGCGCGAAAGCGCGGGCCGCTCGATCGGCCCGCGCTCCGATTCGGTCACTACGCCGAACCGTCGGCGCCGCCGTCGTGACCACCGGGGTTCGCACCGCCATCGGCGACGCCCTCCCCCGCTGCCGCGGACCCGTCGGCGCCGCCGTCGTGACCACCGGGGTTCGCACCGCCGTCGGCGACGCCCTCTCCTTCAGCGGCCGATCCGTCGGCGCCTCCATCGTGGCCCTTCGGGTTGGCACCGCCATCGGCGGTGCCTTCCCCTTCGGCTCCGGGCTCGAGGGTGATGTCGTCATCGTTGATCGTCATGAGATTTCCTCTCCTCGCCTGCCCGCTCAGCGTATCGAGGGCGCCGTTCCTGCGGAATGGGTTGACGAATCCGATCGCAGCGATGTGAGCACGATCGGGGATCCGCTCGATGAGCTCACTGCGCTCGCAGAGCATCGAACGGCGCGATCGTGACGATGCCTTCCACCTGGCGCGCGAGTTCGGGGTCGAGGGTGATGAAGGCGTCGGCCTGCAGCTTGGCGACGGCGACGAATTCGGCGTTCGTCGTATCCTCCCAGTCGAACAGCTCGGCGACCTTCCAGGCGACCGCACGAGACACGCGGTCGCCCAAGAGACGCACACGCACCGACGTGAGCCGGTTCAGTTGCACGTGCGCAGCATCGCCGCTCAGCTCTCCACTGCGAACTCCGCGGTACAGGTGCGACATCACCCGCGAGCGGAGCACGTTCGGTGCGACCAGCTGGTGGGAATCCGGCACGGTGACCCCCTCCTGCACCAGTCGCAGCGCCGTAAGGGTGTCGATCGCGAATCGTGTCATGGCCTGCTCCTCCGCCGGTCCCTGCGGCACACGATACGACGACGCTCACGGGAGCGCATCGCGCCTACGTCAGGGTCATCCTCACCGAGGTTCGACGGATGCCCCGGAGACGCCCCGACGCTCACCGGCGAGTCGCATCGTCTCCCCCGCCCTGGCCGCGAACGACGTGGCGCTCGCGGTGATCGTGCGCCGCATGACCTCGACGGCCGCGGTCGGCGCGACGTCGGCCGAGCAGGCGAGGCTGATCGAGCGTTCGAGCGCCGGTGTCCCGAGCCCCGGCGTTTCCAGCCGCACCGATCGCAGACCCGGCCGGTCGATGAGCACCATCGCGGGCACGATCGCGACGCCGAGCCCCCGTTCGACGAACCGCAGCACGGCATCCATCTCAGCCCCTTCGAGCACCACCTCGGGCGCGAGGCCGGCTGCGCGGAACGCCGCGTCGGTGGCGCTGCGCAGGTCGTACGACGAGCTGAAGACGATCTGCGGCAACGCCGCGACATCCGCAAGTTCGATGGTGTCGCGCGCGGTGATCGGCGGCGCGCCGGCCGATGAGATGACCACGAGCTCCTCGACGAGCAGCGGGGTCACGGTGAAGCGCTCGGCGGTCGAGGCATCCGTGGTCGTGATCAGCGCCAGGTCGAGCTCGCCGCCGGCGAGTTCGTCGAGGAGCCGGCGCGAGCCCTGTTCCGAGAGGTGCAGTTCGATGGCCGGATGCTCCGCGTGGAACGCGCTGAGCACCTCGGCGACGAGGCTGATGCAGAGTGTGGGGGTGGCGCCGAGCCGCACCCGGCCGCGCTCGAGGCCGGCGAGTTCGGCGAGTTCTCGCCGCACCGATTCGGCGTCGGCGAGCATGCGCCGGGCGAGCGGCAGCAGCGACTCCCCCGCGGTCGTCAGGGTGCTGCCGCCGCGGGCGCGGTGGAACAGGTCGGCGCCGAGATCGTGCTCGAGTGCGGCGATCTGGCGGCTCAACGAGGGCTGGGCGAGGTAGAGCTCCTCAGCGGCCCTGGTGAAGTTGCCGAACCGGGCCACCTCGACGAAGCTGCGGAGTTGCTCGAGGTTCATACCGATACCGTACGCGCATCGTGGCCGAGACATCCATGCCGTAGACGGATGCCCCGGCGGTCGGTTACTCAGGGTACGTAACGCACGACCTGATAGCGTCCCTGAAGATCCCGGCATCTGGAGGCCACCATGACGACCGACTCCATCCGCGTGCTCTCGGACCGGCCCGTCGACCCGGTCCTGGAGCACGTGGGCAGCGAGGCGTGCAGCGTCGACAACCCGGCGAGCCGCGTCATCCGCGAGACCCTCGCCCGCGTGGGCGACAAGTGGAGCATGCTCGTCATCGGGGTGCTGCACGACGGCCCCCTGCGATTCACCGAACTGCAGCGCAAGGTCGACGGCATCTCGCACCGCATGCTCACCCAGACCGTGCGCAGCCTCGAGCGCGACGGCCTGGTCACGCGCACGAGCTACCCCGAGATCCCGCCCCGGGTCGAATACGCGGCGACGGCGCTCGGCCGTTCGCTCTCGGTGCCCGTCATCGAGCTCGCCCGCTGGGCGGCCGCGCACCACGACGACATCCTCGACGCCCGCGAGGCGTTCGACGACGAGCACGAGGCCTCCGCAGCACTTCGATAGCCGAGGCGTATCGTCGCGACGTTATATATGCATTGGAGTAATCCAATGCGCGAATCTAGCGTGGACGCCATGAGCACCCCGAGCCACTCAGGCAGCACCCCTTCAGAGCGCCAGATCTCCACCAACGTCCTCGTGATCGGCACCGGCGGCTCCGGCCTGCGCGCCGCCATCGAGCTCGCAGAGGCGGGCGTCGACGTGCTCGCCCTCGGCAAGCGCCCCAAGTCCGACGCGCACACCTCGCTCGCGGCCGGCGGCATCAACGCCGCCCTCGCCACGATGGACGCCGACGACAGCTGGCAGCAGCACGCCGCCGACACCCTCAAGGAGAGCTACCTGCTCGCCGACCCGCGCACCGTCGTCACGGTCACGGAGGGCGCCGCGCGCGGCATCGACGACCTCGAGCGTTACGGCATGCCCTTCGCACGTGAAGACGACGGCCGCATCTCGCAGCGCTTCTTCGGCGCGCACACTTACCGTCGCACCGCGTTCGCAGGCGACTACACCGGGCTCGAGATCCAGCGCACGCTCGTCAACCGGGCCGCGCAGTTGAAGGTGCCGATCCTCGACACGGTCTACGTGACCCGCATCCTCGTGAACGACGACGGAGCGGTGTTCGGCGCCTACGGCTTCGACCTCGAAGACGGCACCCGCTACCTCATCCACGCCGACGCGGTGATCCTCGCGGCCGGCGGCCACAACCGCATCTGGCGGCGCACCTCGTCGCGGCGCGACGAGAACACGGGCGACTCGTTCCGCCTCGCCGTCGAGGCGGGCGGGCGGCTGCGCGACCCCGAGCTCGTGCAGTTCCACCCCTCGGGCATCATCGAGCCCGAGAACGCGGCGGGCACCCTCATCAGCGAGGCGGCCCGCGGCGAGGGCGGCATCCTCACCAACGGCCTCGGCGAGCGCTTCATGCACAAGTACGATCCCGAGCGCCTCGAACTCTCGACCCGCGATCGCGTGGCCCTCGCCTGCTACACCGAGATCAAGGAGGGGCGCGGCACCCCCAACGGCGGTGTCTGGCTGGATGTCTCGCACCTGCCCCGCGAGACGATCATGTCTCGCCTCCCCCGCGTCTACCAGACCATGCTCGAGCTGCAGATGCTCGACATCACGAAGGAGCCGATCGAGATCGCGCCCACCGCGCACTACTCGATGGGCGGCGTGTGGGTGCGCCCCGACGACCACGGCACGGATGTCCCGGGCCTCTACGCCATCGGCGAGGCATCCTCGGGCCTGCACGGCGCGAACCGGCTGGGCGGCAACTCGCTCATCGAGCTGCTCGTCTTCGGCCGCATCGTGGGACAGGCCGCTGCGGCCTACTCTGCGTCGCTCGACGCGCAGACGCGGTCCGCGGCCGCGGTGCAGACCGCGCGCGACGAGATCGCGGGGCTGCTCGCCTCCGACGGCACCGAGAACGTGCGCGCCCTGCAGCGCGCCATCCGCGACACCATGACCGAGCACGCCGGCGTCGTGCGCGACGAGGCCGGCCTCCTCGCCGGGCTCGCCGAGCTCGACGCGATCGAGTCCCGCATTGCCGACATCGGCGTGCACCCCGACATCGCCGGCTACCAGGACCTGGCGCACGCCTTCGATCTCAAGTCGGCCGCGCTCGCCGCGCGCGCGACCCTCGCTGCGGCGCTCGAACGCCGCGAGACCCGCGGCTGCCACAACCGCAGCGACTACCCCGAGACGGATGCCGCACTGCAGGTGAACCTCGTCTGGTCGCCGTCCACCGGCGTGACGCGCGAGTCGATCCCGCCGATCCCCGACGAGATCGCGGCGCTCATGCGCGACGAGGTCTCGGTGGCCGGAAAGCTCGTGGAGTAGCCCTCTCGCGGCCCAGCGTTCGCACTCTTGCCGCCCTCCCTGCTTTGGGTCTATGGTGAGCACTGCTCATGTATGGGCGACGCGACGTGATCCTGAACTCTGCTTCTCACCGGTCGCCCTCAAGCTGTTCTGGGGGGAACGCACGTGGCCACGTCGAGATTGCCCGCCGAAGGATCGTCACGCCCGCTCATCGAGATCGACGACCGGGTCTCGCCGTTCATCCGGGGTGCGACTCCCCGACTCGATCCACTCGATGCGGCCACCGTTCGCCTCCTGAAATCTGATGACGCGCTCGCGGCCGCCGTGGCCGAGAGTCGCGTGCTCGCCGCCACTCATTTCTCCGATCGCCTCAACGAGCTCATCAAGGATCCGTCGTTCGACCTCGGCACCCTGCTCACGACGACGTTGCCGGGGCAGCTCACCGGGCAGCTCGTCGATCCTGCGGGCCTCCCGGCGAAGCGACTCCGGGTGTCGATCGCCAAGCCGTTCCCGAGCGGAGCCGGCCCCGGCTCCTCCATCACCGGCGACGACGGATCCTTCGCGATCCGTGTGCCCGAGGACGTTCGAACGGTCACCGGTGTCACGAACATCGTGCTGCGCGTCGTCGGCGCCGTGAAGACGACCGACCTCGACGTGAAGTTCGCCGACATCGACGGCACGGGCTCGGTCGGCGTCCTGAGCCTGCCCGCCGCCCTCGAACCGCTCCCGGTGCCCGTCGTCGCACAGCTCGCCGACATCGTCACCGGGCTCGATACGCCCGGCGATGCCGGATCGCCCGCGGCCGCAACCGGCACTCAGCCCGCACTCGAGCTCGGCACGGATGTCTGCACCCAGGTGTTCCGAAGCGACATGTCGTTCGACCGCTTCCCGTACGGCGTCCTCGTGCGCCTCGTCGAACCACGGCCGAGTGTGGGCGCCCTCGCCGTGCAACTGACGCGCGGGAACCGGAAGGTGCTCGTCTCCGCGGCGTTCCTCGCGACACTCGGCAAGGACAATCGCCCGTACGCGCACGCCGAGCGACTGCCGATCGACCAGCCCGTGAGCGTCGACGCCTTCCGCGACGGCGTCGCCGGCATCACCCCCGGGGGCCGAGGGAGTGCCGCGTCGACGGTGCCGATCGCGGGCACCCTGGGCCTCGGCTACATCGTGCACATGGCCCAGCGCTGGACTCCGATGGGGCTCTCACTCGGCGACCTGGTGTACTCGCTGCCGCTGGCTCCGGGTGAACAGCAGCGCATCGCGATCGTCGACCGGCGCGCCACGAGCTCGGTGACCGACACCGAGCGGCTCGAAGCCCGCGAGACGATGGCGTTCCGCGAGCGCGACGACGCCTCGACCCGTGCGACGTTCGAGTCGGGCATGCGCGAGAAGGCCGAGGGCGGCAGCTCGTTCCACACCGACTCCGAGTCGTCGTCGTGGGGCGCGGCCGGCGGCATCGGCTTCGCACTCGGCCCGATCGCGATCGGCGGGGGCGCGGCCGGCGGCGGCGGCAGCGCGAACGCCAACGGCTCCACCAACAACTGGATGAGCGGCGTGCGCAATTACACGTCGACGGCAGCGCAGGCCTCGCACGCCTCCGTGGAACGTTCCGCGAGCTCGACGCGCAGCCTGCAACGGATGGGCATGCGCCTCGCCTCGGCATCCGAGCGCAACGAGGTCGTCACGAAGGTCATCGCGAACCACAACCGCACGCACGCGCTCACCATGCAGTACTGGGAGGTGCTGCGCCTCTTCGACGTGCGCTCCACGGTCGAGGGCGTGTCACTCGTGTGCTTCGTTCCGCTCGATCCCGTGCGGTTCCTTCCTCCCGGGGAGTCGATCTCGCTGACGGATGCCTCGTTGTCGCGTACCGACGTGCTGCGCCGGTATTCGCAGCTGCTGAACTACTCGGACACCCTGCGCCGCGTGATCGAACGCCCGTATCGCAAGGGCCTCGCCGTGCTCGAGGAATTCGCGTCCGATCCGCGCGCCGGCGTGCAGTCACCATCCGACTCGGCGACGAACATCGTCAGCGTGCACCTGCAGGGCACCTTCCTCCCGTTCGAAGACGTGCGGGTCACCCTGCTCGCAACCGGCGGACGCCGCCTCGGACCGTACCCCGTGCCGACCGGCGGCATCGACGGCCTGCCCTCGTCGTCGGATGCCTCCCAGGCGTTCGCCTCCGAGGCGGAACTGATCGCGTACCTGCGTCGCCGCCGGGACGGCGCGGCCTCCGTGATCAGCCGGAGCGTCGCGCTGCCCGAGTGGCTCGCCCGCACCGACGTGATCGGCGTCGAGATCAACCGCCAGTTCCGCGACATCCGCTATCACTTCGCCTCGACCGCGAGCTCTGAGATCGCGCGCCTGAAGGCGATCGGCTTCTCGGGCTTCGACGGCATCATCGACAAGCTCGTCGCGAACGCGACGCCCGCCCGTGACGTCGTGCTCACGCCCGAGCGACTGGAGGCCGAGGTCGGCGGGGTGAATCTCGTGCGAGTGCGCGCAGCGCTCGCCGAGCCGTCGGTGTCGCTCAACGACACGATCCCGGCCGGCCACATGTACCTCGACGAGTACCTCGGCGGCGGCGAGTTCGGCACGGCGCCGTTGCCGTTCTCGGCCACCCAGCTTCCGCCCGAGTTGCGGTACGCGGCGATCCTCGAGATCGAGAAGGCGCTGCAACACGCGATCGCCAACACGGTGAGCTACTCGAAGGCGATCTGGATGTCGCTCACGCCCGAGGAACGCGTGATGCTGCTCGAGGGCTACACGATCGGCACGGCCGACGGCGTCGCGGACGACAGTCAGACGATTCCGCTGCTGGCCTGCGTCGCGAACGAGCTGCTCGGTTTCTACGGCAACTCGATGGTGCTGCCGTTCATGATCCCCGCGCCGCTCGTCGCCAAGCGCAAGGAGGTCGACGGGGTCGAGTTCACGACGGCATCCGTGCAGGACGCCCTGACGAGGTACCACACGACCGGGTTCTCACCGCCGGTCTCGACCATCGCACTGCCGACGCGTGGTGTGCTGGGAGAGGCCGTGCTCGGGCACTGCCCGTCGGCCGAGAAGATCGACCTCACCCGGTTCTGGAACTGGCAGGACTCGCCCACCGAGGATGCGACCGCGATCGAAGCGGTGACGATGCCGAACAGCTCGCTCACCCAGGGTCTGCAGGCCCCGTCGACGCTGTCGACGATCGCGCCGGCGATCCAGAACTTCAGCACCTCCGGGCCTGCGAGCGACTTCAGCGTGCTGGCGGAGCTGGTGAAGGCCGGCGCCGCAGCGAAGGGCTTCGACGTGGCATCCCTCACCGGATCGTCGGCCCTTGCCGACCTCGTGAAGGCGACCCTGTCGACCGCGGAATCCGCACGGAAGGATGCACTCGCGGGCGCACAGGCGATGGCCTCGAAGGCGATGGACTCGATCCCGGACGTCATCGCCGCGAAGGCCGGAAAGGCCGCTGCCGGCGACAAGGGCAAGGAAGAGGAGAAGCCGGCGCAGACCGCCGACGCCCCGACGGTCAGCGAGCTGACGCCGGCGCACGGCAAGGCCGGCGACAAGCTCGCGGTCATCGGCACCAAACTCACGGGTGCCACCAAGGCGACCGTGGGCGGCAAGCCGCTCGGCAACCTCAAGGTCGTCGACGACACCCGGATCGAGGGCGACGTACCGCCGGGAGTGCCGCCGGGCGCGGTCGACGTGCTCGTCACGACCCCGAAGGGCGTCAGCACGGCGTCCACCAAGTCGAAGTTCACGATCGACGCGTAGGAGCTCGCCATGGCCGACTCACCTGCCGACACCGCCGAGGACCGCGCACTCGATGCGCTGATCTCGGTCATCCAGACCGCCTCGGGACCGGCGGTCGCCGAGGCGCAGGCGCTGCTGCTGCGCCGGCTCGCACTCGACGGCGACATCATCCCCTCGCGGCTCCCCCCGCCGAAGAACATCACCGAGGTCGGCGGCTACCTCAATATGCTCGAGACGGTCGGCCAGCGAAGGTCGATCCCCGACGTGCTCGCGGGTGCACTCGGCATCGCAAGCGCATCCGCCCGGTCGTTCGCGGCGAAGGCGGCACCGCTCACCTTCACCGCAGTCGACAACGACCGGCCCGTGGGCGCAGCATCCGTCACTGCACCGTCGACCGTGTTGGTGAGAGCAGATCTCGCGACGGGCATCATCGCGGCGAAGGCGGCCCTGCACGAGTTCGGAGCGGTGCTGCCGCTGTGGTCGCCGCCCGTGACACCGACGGTGTCCGGCTCGACCGACGTGCTCACGGTGCTCGGGCGGCGCCTGCACGTGCTCCCGACTGCAGCGCTCACCGATCCCGCGACCGACAGCATCGTGCTCGCGCACAATCTCGACGGCCTTCCCGCCTTCGCGGTGATGGCGAGACCGGATGCCGCGGCCGCCCCGACCGCGACGCTCGCCGACCTCGACGTCGAGGCGGCGGCGTTCGATGCCGCGACCGGCGCACCGATCATTGTGCAACTCGGCCTCACCAAGCTCGTCGGCATCGCCCCGATCCTCGCCGCGAACGGCTGGCTGACCGCCGCGGGAACCCCGCCCGTGACACGGTCGGACCTCTCCTGGGCCGCGCTGTCAAGCACCGCGGGACTCGTGCCGGGGGTCACGCGACTCCGCGACGAGCTCGAACTCCTTCATCTCTCCGATGCGATCGCGGACTCGCCCTTCGCTCAGCGAGTCGACCAGCTCTGGAACGGCACCGACTTCGTCGACGCCGGCTCGTGATACGACCATGGCCGCGATGAAGCGCGCCGACGCGGTCGCGTATGCGAAGAACCACTGGTTCCGGCCGACCGACGACAACCTCGTCTGGGCGAAGAGCTTCGCGATCAACGTCGTCACCCTCAAGGCATCGCTGCTCGCGAAGAAGAAGGTGGAAGCCGATTGGGAGCCCGTCTTCCTGCGCAAGATCGCGACGGATGTCAGCACGGGCACCCCGGGTGAGGCCGACGGACTGTACTTCGTCGATCCCGCCCATGTCGGCACGAAGTTCCTCGAGAAGGACATTCCCGCCAGCGATCGATTCCTGGCTCACGACTGGTTCGGCACGGCGGGAGTGCCGGGCAGCCCGGGCGGCCTGAACGACTGCACCGCCTACGTCTCGCACTGCCTCGTCGCGGGCGGCGTCACCTACCTCGGGCCGTCGTCACCCGGTGACGTGTGGCCCACACGGGGCGCCCAGCAGATCTACAACCTGCTCTCGGAGCGTCCGGCCACGCAGGTCAAGCGCCTCACCAACATGGCCGGCGAGGCCGACGTCGAGCTGGTCTTCAAGGCGCTCGCCCACATCGTGAAACCCGGCGACGTACTGACGTTCGCGCGGAACGGCCGCAACGGCCACTGCGGCATGCTCGTCACGGTCGACTCGACGACGGGTGACGCACGGATGACCTGTCACTCCACGCTCGACCACGCCGACCTGCCCGGCGAGGGCACCTGGCAGATCCGCACGACCCCGGAGCATCCGTTCGTGAGCGTGCTGCACTTCAGTCACGACGACCCGCCGCTCGGTGCGCTGACGGCACTCGCCGGCTGGTGGACCGTGACGATGGGCTCTTCGACGTACTACTACTTCCTCCTGCAGGGCGGAGGATGCCGCTGGGTCTCGAAGAAGCCGACCGGAGCGGGCGCGCCGGGCTCGCCGAAGGGAAGAGGGCATTGGTTCGCCGGCACGACGGCCGACAGCATCGTGATCGCGTGGGAGTCGGGCACCGTCGACGAGGTGACGCTCGCCGCCGACAAGAAATCATTCACCGGCAAGGAGAATCGGACGGCAGCGCTCACCGGCGCCGTCGGAGTCGCGTGACGCGCATCGGAGCGCATCGAGTCGCGCGCACTCGCCGGCGACGACGAAGGGCCGGACGCCCCGCGGCATCCGGCCCTTCACCCACGATCAGTACTTCGAGATCGTGACGTAGCCGGGCGAACCAGAGGCCGGCTTCTCGACGTAGCATCCCGCGTCGTACGCGGCCTGCCACGCCGTGCGCTTGGCCGCGCTCGCAGTCGAGTAGGCGAAGTTGACCTGGCCGGCGTACGAGCAGAGCGTGTTCCACGTGTTGCGGCCGACGATGCCGTCGGACGTGATGTGCACCCAGCTCTGGAACTTGCGCACCTGCGACTCGGTGGCGGGACCGAACGAGTTGTCGACGGCGAGGGCGCTGCCCAGACCGTACGTCGCCTGCACCCCGTTCATCATTCGCTGGATCTGGCCGATGCACGACGCGTAGCCGCCGCGCGAGTACTGGTAGGCCGTGCAGCCCTTGCCGGTCGTTCCGCTGTACGCCGTCGCCGCGGTCGCCGGGGCGATGGCGCAGAGCCCCGCGATCGCGAGCGCCACCGCGCCGCCGGCGATCCCCCTCTTGAGCTTCTTCATCTGCGTCTTCCCCATTCACTGCTCGGCGGGCGCCCCAACGGCCCCGGACTGGTCGGCGCGTCTGCGCGCGCACCGATCACACCACGCCGGGCAGGCTCCGGAGAATGGGCAGCACTCCCCATCGCCCGTTCGAGCCGGGCGAGTCACGCTCACATCATCGGGGCGACGGCGCGCTCGATCAGGCGGGCCGAGGCGGCCGCCCCATCGGCGCCACGATAGGCCTCGCGAACCTCGTCGGCCGCGGCGCGGATCCCCGGGTCGTCGAGCACGCGACGCACCGCATCGAGGAACTCGGGTCGGGCCACATGCTTCGGAGAGACGGCGATCGCGTTGCCCCGCCGTTCGCATGCGCGCACGTGCCAGGTCTGCTCGGGTTGCAGGCCCATGCCGACGAACGGCACGCCTGTGGCGCAGGCGGTCTGCACGGTGCCCTGGCCGCCGTGGAGCACCGCTGCGTCGACCAGCCCGCCGAGGCGATGCGCCGGAAGCAGCTGGGTGACGTGGACGTTCGACGGCACCGCATCGCCGGGTTCGAGGTAGTGCCGGATCGGCGCGACGACGTTGATCGGCAGCGTCCCGAGGGCGCGCGCCGCATCGAGCGCCAGCCTCCGGTCGGCGGAGGAGCCGAGGCCGAGGTAGACGAGCGGCTCGGACGCGGCAGCGAGCTCGGCGACGAGGTCGGGCATCGGCGACTCGAGATGGGCGAAGATCGGCCCGACGAGCTCGAACCCGTCGGGGAGTTCGAACCCGCCCATCTCCCACGGCATCTCGGTGACGAGGTTGCGATCGGCGGTGAGCAGGTCGGAGACGGTGCGGAGCGGAGGAACGCCATTCGCCTTCGCGACGCTCGTGAAGGCGCGGGGCGCGAGGGGCGCCGAGTTGTAGATCCACCGGAAGACCGAGGTCGCGACCCGGTCGGCCGTGCGCGCGAGCCATCCGCGACCGCCGACGAGGCCGAGGTGCTTCGCCTGCGCGACCTGCGGACGCGTGAGGGGGAACGGCACCGGATAGAACAGCGGCACGCCCTCGGCGCGGGCCGAGATGAACGAGGTGAGGTTCGACCCCGTGACGACGGCGGCAGCACCGAGCTCGCGGATCATCCGGCGCTCGAGCCCGACCCGCGCCCCGACGAGGGCCGGCGTGAACGGGCTGCGGAACGAGCGCCCCTGATCGAACGCGATCGCCTGATCGCGTTCCGCCCGAGTCCAGGCAGGTTCGCACGCGCGGTAGTCGAACCCGGCATCGCGGATGAGGTCGACGAAATCGGTCTCGTACCCCATGAACACCACGCGGTGCGCCGGGTCGAGGGCCTGCGCCACCTGGATCATGCGCGTCGTCTCGGCAAGGTTGAACGTCACCGGACAGAACAAGACGGTGGCCATGCGAGAACGTTAGCGCGCAGGGCGCACCGCGAGCGGGTGACCTCCTGCCTGACGAGAGCCGGATGCATCGCGGCATCCGCTCTTTCGTAGACTCGGTGAGCGGGCCATCATCTCGGCACACCGCCACATCTCTGCACGAAAGGCGCGAAGTGCTGACCGACACCGCCCGGGAGTTCCTCTCGGAGTACCACCTCGCCACGCTCTCGACCCTCGATCGGCACGGCCGAATCCACTCGGTGCCGGTCGGCATGACCTACCTCGACGGGATCGTCCGCATCATCGGCGGCAGCGGCTCGCAGAAGTTCATCAACGCCGAGCGCAGCGGCCGCGCGAGCGTCAACACGGTCGACGGTGCGCGCTGGATCAGCTTCGAGGGCCCGGCTCGCGTTCACGGTGATCCTGAAGCGGTCGCCCTCGCGGTCGAGCTCTACGCCGCGCGCTACCGGCAGCCGCGCCCGAATCCGCAGCGCGTCGTGCTCGAACTCACGGTCGAGCGCGTACTGGGTTCGGCCGGGATGCGCGCGAGCGACGGCGTTCGCGCAGCTCGATAGCCTGTCTGTTCCACCCCCGAACACCCCGATGCCACGAGGCGTCCGGCCCCTTCTGCGTGGCCGCGCTGGGCTGACGGCGCGCAGAGCCGACCGACGCCTGCGAGGTCATGACGTCGCGACCCCGGTCAGCGAGCTGAGCACGGCATCGATCGTCGCCTCGGCGGCGTCGCGCCACGGCACCCCGTCGAGCAGGTCGTCGGTGGCGAGCGAGGCGACGCCGTGCACCGCGGCGAACACGACGAGCGACTGGCGTTCGACGTCGCCAGGCCGAACCTCGCCCCGCGCCTGCGCCTCGCCGACGAATTCGATCACGACGGCCATGCTCGCCCGGCTGAGCCGCACGAGTTCAGGCGACGCATCTGGGTGGTGCTTCGCCTTGTACATGAGGTCGAGGATCGCCGGGTGCTCGACCGCGAACCCGATGTAGGCGAGCCCCGCGGCGCGCAACTGCCCGGCGAACTGCGTCTCGCTCGCCACTGCCGCCGTAAGCGCGTCGTTCATGCGCGCGAAGCCCTCGACCGAGATCGCATCGAGCAGCGCAGTGCGGTCGGCGAAATGGCGGGCGGATGCCCCGTGGCTGACGCCGACGTCGCGTGCGAGCCGTCGCAGCGACAGCGCGTCGAGGCCGTCGCTGTCGATCGTCGCCCACGCGCGCTCGAGGAGCGCCTGCCGCAGGTTGCCGTGGTGATAGCCGCGTTCGGTCACTCGTGCACTCTATCGGAAAGTAGACATTGACAACAATGCTGTCACTGTCTACATTTGCGAACATGACCATTGACTTCACCGGCACCACCGCCCTGATCACCGGCGCCAGCTCGGGCCTCGGCACCGCCTTCGCGATCGCATTCGCCCGCCGAGGTGCCGACGTCGTGCTCGTCGCCCGCCGCGAAGACCGACTGCGCGAACTGGCCGAGCGCATCGAGCGCGAGCACGGCGTGCGTGCGAAGCCGATCGCCCTCGACCTCGCTCGACCCGATGCCCACACCGCCCTGCGAGCCGCGCTCGACGAGCGGGGCATTCGCATCCACACCCTCGTCAACAACGCCGGCTTCGGGGTCAAGGGCGCCTTCGTCGACGCCGATCCGGCCCGCATCGCCGAGATGGTGCAGCTGAATGTCGCTTCCGTCGTGGCGATCACGCGCGAGTTCCTGCCCGATCTCGTGCGCGTGGGTCGAGGCGCCCTGGTGAACGTCGCGAGCACCGCGGCGTATCAGCCCTGCCCCGACATGGCGGTGTACGGGGCGTCCAAGTCGTTCGTGCTGAGCTTCACCGAGGCGCTCGCCTACGAGACCCGCGCGTCGTCGTTGCGGGTGCTCGCGCTCAGCCCGGGCGCGACGAGTACGGAGTTCTTCGATGTCGTCGGCACCCACGATGCCGCGGTCGGCAGCTTCCAGACGCCCGAGCAGGTCGTGGCGCTCACCCTGCGTCGCCTCGACCGGCGCCGTCCGCCCGCGAGCGTCGTCTCCGGCCGGGCCAATGCGCTCACCAGCGCGCTGGTGCGGTTCATGCCGCGACGTCTCGCGCTGGCGGCCAGCGGCCGGGTGCTCGCGGAGCAGGCGCGATGAGCGGCTCGCGGAGTCGTGCGCGCGGTGAGGCGTGCGCCGCACGACTGGAGCCCTCGCTCAGTGCACGAGCGAGCTCAGCCAGATGACTGCGAGCCCCAGCACCACCGTGATCACCGCGCTGAGCAGCCGGAGGTACCAGGCGCCGCGATTGCGCTCGGAATTGACCCAGCCGATGACGGCGAGACTGACGATCCCGATCCAGAGCGCGATGTAGTACGCGACGTACTCGTCGACCCACCCCAGCGTTGCGAGCGCAAGTGCCACGGCCGGCAGCAGCATGGCCAGCAGCATCCCGACCGATCGCGAGGCGGTGCGAGCGATGGCCCGGCCGATCGGAACCGCACGCCCCTCTGCGGTGCGCCGGCCCGCGACGACGCCGGCGTAGACGTGCGTCAGCCAGAACACGCCGACCGTACCGGCGATGAAGATCAGCACTTCGAGATCGGTGTCGAACTTCCACCCGACGGTGATGAGCGCCGTGACGAGCACCAACCCGTAGACGGCGTGCTCGGTGTTGTAGGCGTCGAGGACGAACCTCACGGGGCGTGCTGCCGCCTCCGCAACGGTATGACGAGAATGCTCAGCCTCTTCGCCCATGCACACAGATTCCCACGCAACGGGGCGTTCTGGCGAGCGTGCGGCGAACTTCGTCGGCTCCCGAAGACGACATCAGCCCCGAGACGTCAGCCGCGAGGGGTCCACCCCGACGGCAGCGGCCCGTCGATCGCCGCCCGCTCCAGGTCCGCGGCCGCAGACCAGCCCTGCGCGGCATCCGTCGTCTCGAAGCCGCCTCGCGCGACACGGAAGCCGACGTCTTCGTGGTGCATGCGTGGCGCGCCGCCCCGGCGCACCGAGGCTCGCACGCTCCACGCGTCGTCGGCGAAACCGCCGCCGCGGAAGACGCGGTACGCGTCGTAGCGGGCCGGGTCGAGCAGGTCCCAGCACCACTCCCACACGTTGCCGAGCGTGTCGAAGAGGCCGTTGAGGTTCGGATGCTTGCCGCCCACGTCCTGCGGCGCGGTCACGCCGTCGGCGCTCGTCCAGGCGACCTCGTCGAGTGGGCCGTAGTGCGGGCGCGTCGAGCCGGCACGGCACGCGAACTCCCACTCGGCCTCGGTCGGCAGGCGGAACCCGTCGGAGTCGACGTGCCAGGTGACGTCTTCGCCGTCATACGTGTAGGCGGGGTCGAGGCCCTCCCACTCGGATGCCGCGTTGCAGAAGCGGATCGCCCGCAGCCAGCTCACGTCGGTCGCCGGGCGGCGCGGATGCGTCGCCGTCTCGCCGAGCATCTCGGCGAGCTGCTCCTGCGTCACCGGGTACACCCCGATCTCGAACGGCTCGAGCTCGACGCTCCAGCGCTCCTTGCGGCGCGCGTCGTGCAGGCCGACGGTGCCGCCGTCGATGCTCGCCATCTCGATGTCGGTCACCGAGGCAGTCTCGCACGCCAAGCCGTATCCGCGGTTCAACGACCGCCACTCCGCGTCCTGCGTCGAGGAGGACACGGCCTAGTGCTTCTTGTGCGCCTGGTCTGCCTTCTTATGCGCCTCTTGCACCGCATCGGATGCGGCGCTCATGTCGTGTTCGTGCTCCTTGGCGTGCTTCTCAGCGCGCTTCTCCTTGAGCGTCTTGGTGGCCGGCTTCTTGACGTGATGATCGTGCGGTGATTTGTCAGGCATGATCTCTCCCCAATTACCCACTGTACGCCCCACTCCGGGGGTTCGAACGGTTCGCTCCAGCGCGAGATCGCGCGGGCGATCGGCCATCCGTTGCTCAGCCGGCCGGCGGGCTCGTCGGCGACGCCGACGGGCTCGGCTCGGCATCCGGCGCGGTCATCTCGGCGATCGCCTGTTCGAAGGCGGCGATCGTCGCGGCATCGACGGCACCCGTCGGCTCGACGCCGAGTTCGGTCTGGAACGCCTGCAGCGCCGCGGTGAGCTCATCCGTCCACACCCCGTCGACCGGTCCGTCCCAGAAGCCGACGAGGTTCAGCGTCTGCTGCACGGCAGCCGTCGATGCGAGCGAGTCCTGAGCGGCGGCGCCACCGAGCGCCACGAGTTCGGCCTGGAGCGCCGCGGCCGTCGCCTTGTCGACCGTGCCGGTCACTGGCAATCCGTTCGCCTCCTGCAGGTCTTCGATCGCCTGCACGGTCATCGGCCCCGACACCCCGTCGACGGTGCCCGTGTAGTACCCGGCCGTGGCGAGGTCCCCCTGCAGCGCGTACGTGTACGCGCCGACCGCCGTCACTGCCTGCACCTGCTGGTCGTCGGTGAGGCAACCGGCATCGGCGAAGAGCGTGAGCCACGCCATCTCGAGCGCGACCACCGCACTGTTGAACTGCTCGGATGCGTCGGCCAGCGGCGTCTGCTCGGTGACCGACGCCTGCGCGTCTTCGAAGTCGGCTTCGGCCTGCTCCACCCGATCGACCGAGGCGGTCGGCGCCAGCGGCGTGCTGGTCGGCGCGGCCGGAACGACGGATGGCGTGCCGGTCGGCCCCGCCTCCGCCGCGGCGAGGGCGGTCTGCGCCTCGACGAGTTCCTGCTGGGCGGTCACGAGTGCCTGTTGCGCAGCGACCGCAGCTTCGGCGTCGTCGAACGCGTCGTCGCGGGGATCCGCGAGATCGGCACCCGCGACCTGCACGTCGCCGACGGTGGGTGCGGTGTCGTTCAGCACGTCGCCGTACCGATCGAGTGCGCTGATGTAGTCGCTGCTTGCACCGCAGAACGCTTCGGATGCTGCGTCGAACTCGGCCTGGGCGCTCGCCACGGCCTTCTCCTTCGCGGTCACCTGCGCCTTGGCCCGGTCGACGCTGTCAGCGCCCTCCGTGCATCCGGCGAGCGCCACCACGACAGCGATCGACACCATGGCAGTTGCGAGGAGCCCCGACATCCCCGCTCGATCTGTGTTCACGCATATCCCCCGATCATGGATTGAAACGTGCTCACATCATGGCACCGAGGCCGGTCGCAGCGCGGGACATTCTGCACTCATGATTCGCGCATCAGGCCTTCGCTCGCCCACCGATCGACGATGCGCCGAGCCCGCGCCGCGTCGGCACCCTCCAACCGGTCGAGCAGTGGATGCACGACGTCGGCGACGAGCGGATCGACGAGGTCTCGCACCCCCGCCGATCGAAGCAACTGCTCGAGACGCGTGAAGTCGCTCACGAGCAGCGTCGGCACTTGCCCCTGCAGCAGCACGACCGCGGCGAGCCGGCGCTCGTACACCGGCTCCGCCCACAGCTCCGACGCGAGCGCGGTGACCTCGTCATGCGACAGTTCCGGATGCCGCCGCCGCGCGTCTCTCACGGTGCCCCGCACCGCGCCCATCGACGCACCGTAGAACCGCAGCCCGCCCGCGATGCGCGCGGCATCCGCGATCGCGCGCTCCTCCGATCCCTCGGCCTGGAGGGTGCGGTCGATGAACTCTGCGGCGGGCGTTGTCACCCCGAAATGCTCCCTCATAGGATGGCCGAATGCGCCTGTTCGACCATCTCGGAATCTCCGTTGAAGACCTGCCCCGCTCGATCGCACAATTCGATCCGGTGATGGTGGCACTCGGCTGCACGCGGCAGGATGCCGACAACGGAGTGTCCTGGTACAAGGGCGAGGACGAGCTCATCCTCTTCCCCACGCGCGAATCGGGCAGCGGCCCGCACCGGCACGGCAAGGTCGGATGGCAGCACCTCGCCTTCCCCGTCGGGTCACGCGAGGAGGTCGACCGTCTGCACACGATCGCCGTCGACGCGGGTTGGACGTCCGTGCGCGACCCGAAGGTGTTCACGCGGTTCAGCGACCGCTACTACGCGTCGTTCGTCGAAGACGACAACGGCATCCGCTTCGAGTTCATGTTCAACCCGCCGAAGGACGCCGTCGCAGACTGACCCGGCATCTGCCTCGTTCCGTCACCCAGCTCGATGCAGTGCGGGTAGCCCTCGGCTGCACGCGTCTCGTCGTCGCCGTCGCCGTCGACTCACGCGAAGCCGATCGATCTACCAGACGGTGCCGCCCCCGACCGAGATGCCGCCCCATGTGAGCGCGATGAAGATCGCGGCGAACACGACGGGCGCGATGCCCTTGCCGCTGCGCGCGAGCCCTTTGAGGAGGGCGATCACGGCGAGGATCGCGGCGATGATCGAGAGGACGCCGCCGAGGATCAGCCCGATGAACAGCGGGATGGGCATGAGCACGAGGCCCGCCAGCGCGAACCAGAACGCGGCCCAGGCAGTTGGATTGGATTGACGTTCGACGGAGGAGGACATGCTGCATTATCTCGTGTCGGCACCCCGCAGTTCATGAGACCCGCGCTGCGGGCGGCTGCGGGCATCGTCAGCGAAGGCTGAGTGCGCGATCCCAGCTCTCGAAGCGGCGCTGCGCGACGATCGTGCTGAGTTCCTCACGCAATTCGGGGTGATCGACGTAGAAACGCACCGCACAGTACAGGAGCACCGCGTCCTGCTCGAAGACACCCGCGGTGAACTCCAAAGGCTCGGACCTACCGATGCGACTGATGCTGACGCGAGAGTGGAGCTGCGTCTCAACGCCGCTGATCGTGTCCCACGGCACCCATCTCACGCCCCCGGCGACCAGATAGCGCGCCACACCATGACGGCTGAGGGTGAGTCCGACCGGGATCCTGCCGAAGGAGGTGTTCTTGCCGTCGAGCACGAGTTGGAGCACCCCGGCCCCGAGAGCCACGAGGCAGAGCGCGAGCAGCGGAACGAACAGGAACAGCCACCAGAGGCCACCGGGTGCACTCAGCACGCCCGGCATCGCCAGCCCGAGCAGCACCCCGGAGCCGAGCCCGGTCAAGATCAGCCACAGCACGCTCCAGATCCGCACCGGGCGTTCACGGCAGAAATGCACCCAGTCGTCGACGGGGCGCACCGTGGCTCGGCCGAGCGTCACGGCATTGATCAGCACCGGAGGACTCCGACGCACGGCGAAGAGCCCGAATGCGGTGGTGGTCAGCGCCAGCAGACCGAAGAGCACGGCGAGCACGACGCCCCACGCCAGCGACCCCACCGCGGTGAGCAGCGCTGAACCGATGCCGGCCGCTACCGCGACACCACCCACGGCCCACATGGCCGGAGTCGAGAAGTACTGCGAATCGGGCAGCCATCCTTCAGGCGAAGGATACGGGAGCGTCTCCGGGCTCGGATCGGATCCGTTCGCCGTCAGAAGTCCCAGTCCTCATCCTCAGTCACAACGGCCTTGCCGATCACGTACGACGAGCCACTCCCCGAGAAGAAGTCGTGGTTCTCGTCCGCGTTCGGCGAGAGCGCCGAGAGAATAGCCGGGTTCACGTCGGTGACGGTCTTCGGGAACATCGGCTCGTAGCCGAGGTTCATGAGGGCCTTGTTGGCGTTGTAGTGCAGGAACTTCTTGACGTCTTCGGTCAGGCCGACGCCGTCGTAGAGGTCTTGCGTGTACTGCACCTCGTTGTCGTAGAGCTCGTAGAGCAGCGAGAACGTGTAGTCCTTCAGGTCGTCGCGCTCGGCCTGCGACAGCCCCTCGAGTCCCTTCTGGAACTTGTAGCCGATGTAGTACCCGTGCACGGCCTCGTCGCGGATGATGAGGCGGATCATGTCAGCAGTGTTGGTGAGCTTCGCGCGGCTCGACCAGTACATCGGCAGATAGAAGCCCGAGTAGAAGAGGAACGACTCGAGCAGCGTCGAGGCGACCTTGCGCTTCAGCGGGGAGTCGCCCTGGTAGTACTCCATGACGATCGCGGCCTTCTTCTGAAGGTTCTCGTTCTCGACCGACCAGCGGAAGGCGTCGTCGATGTCCTTCGTCGAGCACAGCGTCGAGAAGATCGACGAGTAGCTCTTGGCGTGCACCGACTCCATGAACGCGATGTTCGTGTAGACGGCCTCTTCGTGCGGGGTGATCGCGTCGGGGATGAGCGAGACCGCGCCGACCGTGCCCTGGATCGTGTCGAGCAGCGTGAGCCCGGTGAACACGCGCATCGTCAGCACCTGCTCGTCACGGGTCAGCGTGTTCCACGACTGGATGTCGTTCGACAGCGGAATCTTCTCGGGCAGCCAGAAGTTGTTGACCAGACGGTTCCAGACCTCGAGGTCCTTGTCGTCTTGGATGCGGTTCCAGTTGATCGCATTGACGTGGCTGACCAGCTTCAGCTTGCCACCCGTGTGGGCGGGGTCGTTGCTGGCGGAGTTCACCGGGTCTGTGAGAGTCATGTCTGTTCCTTCTGAGCGGATGTCTCGTGGCGACGGGTCTTCAGCGGTGCGCGATGCTCAGAGCATGCACGAGACGCACTCGGTCATGTCCGTGCCCTCGAGCGCGAGCTGACGCAGGCGGATGTAGTAGATCGTCTTGATCCCCTTCTTCCATGCGTAGATCTGCGCCTTGTTGATGTCGCGCGTCGTCGCCGTGTCCTTGAAGAACAGGGTGAGCGAGAGGCCCTGGTCGACGTGCTGCGTCGCTGCGGCGTAGGTGTCGATGACCTTCTCGTAGCCGATCTCGTACGCGTCCTGGTAGTACTCGAGGTTGTCGTTCGTCATGAACGCAGCCGGGTAGTAGACGCGACCGAGCTTGCCTTCCTTCCGGATCTCGATCTTCGACGCGATCGGGTGGATCGAGGCCGTCGAGTTGTTGATGTACGAGATCGAACCGGTCGGCGGCACGGCCTGCAGGTTCTGGTTGTAGATGCCGTGCTCCTGGATGGAGGCCTTCAGCGCCTTCCAGTCCTCCTGCGTCGGGATGTGCACGTTCGAGTCGGCGAAGAGCTGCGTGACCTTGGCGGTCGCGGGCACCCACGCGGCATCCGTGTACTTGTCGAAGAACTCGCCCGAGGCGTACTTCGAGTCCTCGAAGCCGACGAACGTCTCGCCGCGCTCCTTGGCGATGGCGTTCGACGCGCGCAGCGCGTGGAACAGCACCGTGTAGAAGTAGATGTTCGTGAAGTCGATGCCCTCTTCGCTGCCGTAGAAGATGCGCTCACGGGCGAGGTAGCCGTGCAGGTTCATCTGGCCGAGGCCGATGGCGTGCGACTTGTCGTTGCCGTCTTCGATCGAACGCACCGAGGTGATGTGGCTCATGTTCGATACGGCGGTGAGGCCGCGGATGGCGGTGTCGACGGTCTTGCCGAAGTCGGGCGAGTCCATCGTGAGCGCGATGTTCAGCGAGCCGAGGTTGCACGAGATGTCCTTGCCGATCTCGTTGTACGACAGGTCTTCGTTGTACGTCGTCGGCGTGTTGACCTGCAGGATCTCGGAGCACAGGTTCGACATGTTGATGCGGCCCTTGATGGGGTTCGCCTTGTTCACCGTGTCTTCGAACACGATGTAGGGGTAGCCGCTCTCGAACTGGATCTCTGCGATCGTCTGGAAGAACTCGCGCGCGTTGATCTTGGTCTTCTTGATGCGCGGGTTGTCGACCATCTCGCGGTACTTCTCGGTGACCGAGATGTCGCCGAACGGCTTGCCGTAGACCTTCTCGACGTCGTACGGCGAGAAGAGGTACATGTCTTCGCCGTTCTTGGCGAGCTCGAACGCGATGTCGGGCACGACGACGCCGAGCGACAGCGTCTTGATGCGGATCTTCTCATCGGCGTTCTCGCGCTTGGTGTCGAGGAACCGCATGATGTCGGGGTGGTGCGCGTTCAGGTACACCGCGCCGGCGCCCTGGCGGGCACCGAGCTGGTTGGCGTAGCTGAAGGAGTCCTCGAGGAGCTTCATCACGGGGATGATGCCGCTCGACTGGTTCTCGATCTGCTTGATCGGGGCGCCGGCCTCGCGGATGTTGCTCAGCGAGAGGGCGACGCCGCCGCCGCGCTTCGAGAGCTGCAGGGCGGAGTTGATGCCGCGCGAGATCGACTCCATGTTGTCTTCGATGCGGAGCAGGAAGCAGGAGACGAGCTCGCCGCGCTGGGCCTTGCCCGTGTTGAGGAAGGTCGGGGTGGCCGGCTGGAAGCGGCCGCCGATGATCTCTTCGACGAGGTTGACGGCGAGCTTCTCGTCGCCCTGAGCGAGACCGAGCGCCGTCATGACGACGCGGTCTTCGAAGCGCTCGAGGTAGCGCTTGCCGTCGAACGTCTTCAGCGTGTAGCTCGTGTAGTACTTGAACGCGCCGAGGAACGTCTCGAAGCGGAACTTCTTCGAGTACGCCAGGTCGTTGAGCTTGGTGATGAACTCGAACGAGTACTGGTCGAGCACGGCCTGCTCGTAGTACTCCTTCTCGACGAGGTAGTCGAGGCGCTCCTTCAGCGAGTGGAAGAAGACGGTGTTCTGGTTGACGTGCTGCAGGAAATACTCGCGCGCCGCTTCACGGTCTTTGTCGAACTGGATCTCGCCGTTCGGACCGTAGAGGTTCAGCATGGCGTTCAGGGAGTGGTAATCCATGCCGCTCGCCGATCGCGGTGCGTCGATGAGCGCTACGCCGTCAGTTGCTGTTGCGTTTGCCAAAATGCGTCCAATCCATCGTCGACGGCGCGAACGTCGTCTGGTGTTCCGAATACTTCGAAGCGGTAGAGGTGCGGCACCCCCGTCTTGGCGGCGATGATGTCGCCGGCCAGGCAGAAGGCCGTACCGAAGTTGGTGTTGCCCGCGCTGATGACGCCGCGGATGTTCGAGCGGTTGTCGGGATCGTTCAGGAAGCGGATGACCTGCTTCGGAACGGCACCCTTGCCGTCGCCGCCGCCATAGGTCGGCACGACGAGCACGTAGGGCTCGTCGACGTGCAGTGCTTCTTCACGCGCATGCAGCGGGATGCGGGCCGCAGGGCGGCCGAGCTTCTCGATGAAGCGCTTCGTGTTGCCCGAGACGCTCGAGAAGTAGACCAGATTCGTCATGGTGCGTCCTTCACGACTGCGTTCTCCACCGGTTCACTCCCCCGAGCTCACCGGCACTCGCTAGGCGAGGCGGGAGGCGAGTTCGTCGATCTTGTCGGGACGGAATCCCGACCAGTGGCCTTCGTCGGTGATGACGACCGGAGCCTGCAGGTAGCCCAGCTCTTTGACCTGCGCAAGGGCGCTCTCGTCGACAGAGAGGTCGAGCACTTCGTACTCGATGCCCTTACTGTCGAGGGCGCGATACGTCGCGTTGCACTGGACGCAAGAAGGCTTGGTGTAGACCGTGACCGTCATTGTTTTCCCCTCGTTCTCAGGCTCTGGAGGAGCCTGTCCCCCGGTGTTGCATTTCGTACTTCAATACTACATCTAGTGTTTGCGGAACACGACTGCCACAACATGCTGTAGTTACATTCGTGTAGTTATCCACCGGGTTATCCACGGGTTATGAACAGCGGATGCCGCGGTGACCGGCGGATTCTCGCGGCTTCGACCGGGGTTATCCACACCCGTCGTCTTCGAAATCTCTTGCCCTGTGGACGGATGCCGGGCGTGTCGCGAATCGGAACCCTTGGGGGTGTTTCGACCCGCCGACCCCTACATATGGTGTTGTGACCCCAACACTGCCACCACCCACCGACATCCCCGCGGCGCGACGCGCGGCTCCTCGGGTCGAGCTCCGCCTCTCTGTTGGTTGAGCTTGTCGAAACCTTCTCGCGGGCGGGTTTCGACAAGCTCAACCCACAGAGAAGTGGCCGGTGAGGCATCCATGCACCTCACCGGCCACTCGCGGACCCCCCGATCCGCCCGTCGTCACCCGAAGACGACGTCTACCCGATCACGACGCGCAGACGAGCGTCGCGTCGCCCCAATCGGCGTGATCGTCGCCCGCGTCGTCGGCATTGCGATCGACCACGAGCTCGAGTTGATCGACTCCCGTGACGTCGACGTTCAGCGCCTGCCCCGGGTCGGCCCAGGTGATGACGCCCGTGCGGGCGAGCTCGACGCCGTCGCCCTTCACGATGAAGATCACGTCGCCGTTCTTCTTCGCGTCGTGCGAGTCGTCGAGGCCGACGGTCGCGGTGAACGCCGAGCACACGCCACCGGCCAGCACCTTCACGTTCGAGTCGGCGTGCGTGCCGAGCCCCTTGGCGAACGTCACCCCGCCGACCTTCAGCGGGAACCCGTCGCCCGCGGCATCCTCACCATTGGAGAGGTCGCGCTCGACCGGGCCCCAACCGTTGGCCGACGAGAGGAAGGGCAGGTCGCTCACGAACACGGTGCCGACGGGCGCCGTCGGGCCACCGGGTTCGGTGGCCTGGTCGGAGCAGTCGAACTTCGCGTCGGCCCAGTCGGCGTGGTCGTTGCCGTTGCCGTCGGGCGTGGTGCCGACGATCAGGTCGACGTACTGCGCCCCGGCGATGTCGGCGTCGATCGGCACGGTCGCCGAGGTGGCGCCGAGCACCGGGGTGGTCACGACCGTGCGGCCGTCGGCGACCACGCTGAACTGCACCGAGCCGCGCGTCTTCTGCACGTCGTCGACGCCGACCTGCGCGGTGAACGCCGTGCAGAAGCCGCCGAGGTAGTAGCGAACACTGCTCGGCGCGTGCGTGCCGAGCCCCTTCTCGTAGACGACGCCGGCCAGTGTGATCGGCGTGCCGTCGCCCTCGCCCTGCTCGCCGTTCGACCGGTCGCGCTCGACCGGGCCCCACCCGTTCGTCGCGCTCACCCACGGGTGGTCGCTCGCGAACACGTCGGCCTGCGGCGGGCCGGGGAGGGTCCGCACGGTGGTCTCCGTCGAGATGGTGCGCTCGCCGATCGGTTCGACCGTGGTCGAGTACGTGGCGTTCGCGGTGAAGGCGTACCTGCCGTCGGCACTCGCCGGTGCGACGACGTTCCAGTGGGTGACGAGCGAGTCGCCCGATGCGAGGGTGGCGGCCGCAGCGGCATCCGTCGCCTCTGCCGTCCAGCCCTCGGGCACCTCGAGGGTGACCGCGACGTCGGCGATGTCCGCCGCCTCGTCGGAGGTGAACGTCGTCACGAACTCCGAGGCGACGCCCTGCTCGATCACGTCGGGCGTGAGCTCGGCCGTGAGCTGGGCGCAGGCGGGCACGGCGCTCGACGCACCGAGGTCTTCGACGAGCAGGTCGTCGAGCATCAGCTCGGCGCCGTCGGCCGAGCCGATGCGCTGCAGCCCCACGAACGTGTCGCCGCAGAACCCGGCGTCGACCGTCTGGCTGAACCGGGTGGTGTCGGTGGCCTCGCCGAAGGTCGTCGAGGCGGTCACCGCGGGCCCGTTCGCTCGGTCGTAGCCCGAGACCCAGGCGTACTCCCCCGCCTTCGAGCTCTGGTAGTCGAACGACACGCGGTAGCTGTGGCCGGGCTCGAACGGGATCGTGTACTCCGAGGTGCGGTAGACCATGCCGGGCCCGCCGCCGGGGCCGCGGTTCTCCTCGTGCGCCATGAGCGACCAGTCGCCGTTCAGCACCATGTCGACCGGGCGGTCGTTCCAGCCCTTCTGGGTGAACGGCTCGTTGCGCCCGGCGATGTGCGTGCGCGGGTCGGTCGATCCGCCGGCGTCGCCCTTGATGAACGGACCCCAGCCGAAGTCGACGTCCTCGAAGTCCTCGGCGTAGACCTGGCCCTCGGCGAGGTCGGCACGGCTGGTCTCGACGACGCGCACATCATCGATCGTGACGGATGCCTCGCCGACCTCGGCCGCGATCGTCAGCGTGGGCCTCGCCCCGCCCTTCGGCACGTCGATCAGCACCCGCAGTCGCTGCAGGTTCGTGCCGGTCTTGTCATCGGCGGCGACGTAGTTCGTCGCCCCCGAGGAGTCGACCGTGACGGACTGCGACTCGCCCTTCGGCACGTCGACCGAGAGGGTCGTCGAGCGGGTCTCACCCGGCTCGACCTCGACCCAGGCGCCCACCGAGTAGGTGCCGGCGCGCAGCTTGTCGAGCTTCTGGCTGATCGAGGATGCCTCGTTGCCGAGGGTCGCGAAGCGCCGCCCGAGCTCGTCGCGCAGCGGCGCGGCGCCGCCGGTGGGGTTCCAGGCGTCGAGCGTGCCGGCGTTGAACCCGGGGTCGGCCACGACGGTGCCGTCGCCGAACTCGGCCTTCTTCGGCAGGTCGCTCGCGACGGTCGACTTGCTGCCGCCCGTGAGCACGTAGGCCTGCGCGGCATCCGCTTCGATCGTGACCTGGCCGTCAACGACGGCGACATCCGCCACCTTCTCGCGGCCGGTGTCGGTGAGCGTGAAGAGCTGCAGCGAGCTGTTGCCCGCGAACTCGTCGGTGAGGGTCCAGGTGGTCGCGCCGCCGGCCGGGTTGTAGTGGTAGAGCTTGTCGCGCTCGTCGTCCTCCTCTGACGACCACGGCAGCAGGTAGGTGCCGCCCTGCAGCACGCTCGTGCCGTCGACGGTGATGTTGCGCTCGGCGGCAGTGGCGCCAGTGACGCTCACGTCACCGGTGAGGTCGATCCGCTCGGGCGTCCACCGGGTGATCTCCTCGTGCTGGAGGAACTTCGCCGGCAGGTTCGCGGTCCACACGTTCGTCAGGAACCCGTCGAAGTCGTTCTGGCCGGTCCAGCCCTCGAACTCGATGATGTGGGTGGCGCCGAGCTTGGGGTCGGGGTTCCAGACGTCGGCCTGCGAGTTGTTCACGAACCGCAGGATCTGGGAGTTCACGCCCTTGTTGTCGGTGCCGCCGTACTTCTCGTCGTTCGCCCAGTGCGACCACGTGTTGTTCTCGCTGAGCTTGTCGGCCCACTCCGAGCCGACCCGGAAGTCATGGTCGACGA
Organism: Agromyces cerinus; assembly: GCF_016907835.1. Lineage (NCBI taxonomy): Bacteria > Bacillati > Actinomycetota > Actinomycetes > Micrococcales > Microbacteriaceae > Agromyces > Agromyces cerinus. Next base: position 2,690,649 of record NZ_JAFBCT010000001.1, read on the forward strand.
GCGAGTCCTGGATCTTCTGCGCGAGCCAGCCGAACTGGTAGTACACGTCGACGTAGACGAAGTCGAGGTTGTCGTCGGTCGCGTCGGCGAGTTCGCCGATGCGCTCGTCGAGCGTGCCCGACACGATGTCTTCGCGCTGGTCCATGTAATAGGACTGGTCGAGCCAGTTCCATCCCTTGGCGTTCTCGTCGGCGAGGTCGTCGCTGAACGACTTCGCCTCGGGGTAGATCTCGGTGGCGTTCACGTGCACGCCGAACGAGGCGTTCCACTTCTCGCCGCGCTTCAGCAGGGTGTTGAGGTCGTCGAGGCCGCCGGCGCGCTCGTTGAAGTTGTCGCCGTAGTCGGTGTTCGCCGAGTCGTGGCCCTCGCTCGTGTAGCCCTTCAGCATCGCGACCTGGCCGAGGCCGTCGGTCGCGAGCGAGACGCGCTTCACGTCGTCGAGGGTGCGCAGGAACGGGTGCGTCGCCTGCGAGGCGAAGTTGAACGGGATGTGGGTCACGACGTTGTCGGGCGTCTCATCGCCCTTGAACGGGGCCACGCGGATGTCGCGCATCGCGATCGCGCCGTCCTGCCAGTCGACCGTGCCGTCGCCGTTGGCGTCGGGCGTGATGGCGACCTTCACCCACGGCAGCTCTTCGATCGTGGTGGAGCGGCCGGCGCGGATGAGCCACTGCCCGCTCGAGACGCCGACCTCGACGCCGCCGGCGCCGTCGCTCACGGCCTGCCGCCAGAAGTTGCCGGAGTCCTTGTTGCCCGGACCCGACGAGGTGTCGTAGAGCGAGTTCGTCGCGAACGCCGCGGCGAGCTCGCCGGTGTTCACGATGATCGCGTTCGACGACTTCGCGCTCGCGTCGAGCGGCGTCGTCGGCGTCACCGGGATGAACGTGTCGCCCGACACGTTGCGGTTCACCGAGAGGTTCGCCACGGCGACGGATGCCCCGGGGTCGGCCGACGACACGGTCACGAGGTTCTGCCCGGGGATCTGCAGGCTGCGCACGACCTCGCCCGGATCGGCGATGCTGGTCACGGCGAACGTGACGACGTTGCCCTTCAGGCGCAGGCGCGCCTCGATCACGACGCCGTCGAGGTTCGTCGGTGTGAGCGTGTAGTTCACCGTGTGCCCGTCGACCTGCTCGGACGAGACGCTCACGGGCTCGGCCGCGCCGTTCACCACGAGGCTCGTGAGCACGTCGGGGTTGCCGGCGAGCGAGGCATCCGTCGTACGGTCGGTGTAGCCGACCACCTGTGGGAACGCCGCCGAGACGGCGACCTCGAGTCGCTTCGAGGTGAGCGTCAGCACCCCATCGGATGTCGCAGCCGCGCGCGCGCCGGTCGCGGCAACGCCGAACGGGGCGGCCGAGGCAGCCGACGCCGCCGTGATCGGGATCAGCGCGCCGGCCGCGAGCACACCCGCGAGGCCGATCCTGCCGAGTCGGTCGATGAAACGTGGTGAAGGCATCCTTGGCTCCAAGTGTCGATCACAATTGTTATCGGTATCAACCGCCATCTTGATGGAGCTCACGCCACGATGCAAGATGTTTCTTGAATGTTTCGGGTCGCTTCGCGAGATCAGGGCGTCGGGTTGTTTATCGGTAACAGTCATTGTCCCGACGCGAGCGACGGCGTAGCCTGACCTCGAGTGAGACGAAGGGGCATCCGATGACCGAGTTCGCGACCTCCGCAGACGGCACGCGCATCGCCTACGACCGGCAGGGATCCGGGCCGCCCGTGATCCTCGTCGACGGCGCGATGCAGTTCCGCGCCTTCGACCCGGCGAGCGTCGAGATGGCGGGCGAACTCGCCCGGCACGGGTTCACCGTCTACCACTACGACCGGCGCGGGCGCGGCGAGAGCCCGGCAGCGCCCCCCATCACCCTCGGGCAGACGCTCGACGACCTGCGCGCGCTCATCGACGTCGCCACCGAGGGCGCCGACGACGCCGTCGCCCTCTTCGGCAGCTCCTCGGGCGGCGCGATCGCACTCGCGGCCGCGGCATCCGGTCTCGCGGTCTCGAAACTCGTGCTGTGGGAGGTGCCGCTGAACGCCGAGCTCGGCACCGATGGCGCGGAGTTCCTCGCCGGGCTGCGCGAGCGCATCGAGTCGGGCGACGGCGACGCGACGATCGAGTACTTCATGAAGGACATGCCGCCCGAGTGGCTCGCGGGCGCGAAGGCGAGCCAGGGCTGGCCGATCATGACCGCGATGGGCCCGAGCCTCGAGCCCGACTCCGAGGCGCTCGCCTGGACGCAGAGCGCGGCGCGGCCGGCGCTCTGGGCCGGCATCACCCAGCCGACGCTCGTGCTCGTCGGCGAGCAGACGCTCGAGCTCATGACGCCGGCGGCCGACTCACTCGTCACGAGCCTGCCGCACGCGTTCCGCGGCACCGTGCCCGCGGCCGACCACGCGTGGGAGCCGAAGTCGATGGCGCTCGCGATCGCGGGGTTCCTCGTCGACTAGGCGCGGATTCGTGAACCGGCACGGATCACAGGCGAAGGGCCGTTGCTCAGGAGAGGATCGGCGATCGTCTCCTGATCAACGGCCGCTTGCCTGAATCCCGCGCGAGCCACCGGGCAGCGCGCCCGGCCGGGCTCAGCCCTTCGCAGCCTTCGCGGCCGCCTTGGCCGCCTGCTTCGTGGCGCGCACCTTGGCCAGCGACTCGGGGTCGACGATGTCGGCGACCGAGCGGAACGACCCCTCGTCGCCGTACGAGCCGGCCGCCTCGCGCCAGCCCGGCGCCGCGAGCCCGCACTGCTTGCCGAGCAGCGCGAGGAAGATCTTCGCCTTCTGGTCGCCGAAGCCCGGCAGCGCCTTCAGCCGCTTGAGCACCTCGGCGCCATCCGGGTCGCCCCGCGTCCAGAGAGCGGATGCCTCACCGCCCCACTCCTCGACGATCGCAGCCGCGAGCGCCTGCACGCGACCGGCCATCGAGCCCGGGAAGCGATGCACCGCCGGCGTCTGCTTGAACACCTCGACGAACGCCTCGGGGTCGTAGCCCGCGACGACCTCGGGGTCGATCGAACCGATGCGCGAGCGGATCTTCTCGGGTCCGGCGAACGCCGACTCCATGGTCACCTGCTGATCGAGGAGCATTCCCGTGAGCAGCGCGAACGCGTCGTCGCTGAGCAGCTCGTCGGCGGCCTGCTCCCCCGTGATGTGCAATGCCATGCGTCCATCCTTCCACTCGAGGACCGCGGCATCCGCTCGCTGTCGAATGCGGACGGAAACCGACCGCTTCGTTGCCTACCGTCGAAGGAGGCGATTCGATGGAACGGATCGCACCACCGCACCCCTACGAGGAGTCACCATGGACTGGAAGATCGAGCTCATCTACGTGCCCGTCACCGATGTCGATCGGGCGAAGGCGTTCTACGTCGACAAGCTCGGCTTCAACGCCGACCACGACCATCGGGTCAGCGAGAGCCTGCGCTTCGTGCAGTTGACCCCGCCCGGGTCGGCCTGCTCGATCGCGTTCGGCGAGGGAATGGGCGGCAGCCTGCAGCCCGGGCAGCAGGACTCGATCCAGGTCGTCATCCCCGACGCCGACGCCGTGCTCGCCGAGCTCCGCGCCAAGGGCGTCGAGGCCGAGGGCGTCGACGAGCAGGCCTGGGGCCGCTTCGTCACGCTGAAGGACCCCGACGGCAACCGCTGGACCCTGCAGGAGCTGCCCGACTACAGCCAGCAGTCGTAACTGCGACGGGTGAGCGGATGTCGCGGCATCCGCTCACCCGTGCACATGACGACGGCCCCCGCTCCGGAGGAAGCGAGGGCCGTCGTGCTGTGGGTGACTAGCCCGCTGCGTTCACGATGTCGAGGAGGTTCGGGTTGTTGGCGTACGCCTCAGCCGCGTTCTCCTTCGTCACGATGACCGGGTCGAGCAGGTACGAGGGAACGACCTTCACGCCGTTGTCGTACTGCTCGGTGTCGTTGACGTCGACCTCTTCGCCCTTCTGGAGCTGCTGGATCATCTTGATCGTCTGCTCCACGAGGAGGTTGGTGTCCTTGTTGATGGTCGAGTACTGCTCGCCCGCCATGATCGACTTGACCGACTCGACCTCGGAGTCCTGACCGGTGACGGTCACCTTCGTGATGTCCTTGCCGGCCTGCTTGGTCGAGGTGAGGATCGCCCGAGCGAGGTTGTCGTTCGGCGAGAGCACGCCGTCGACGTTCTTGTCGCCGTAGTTCGCGGCGAGCAGCGAGTCCATACGGCTCTGGGCGTTCTCGGCCTCCCAGCCCTGGGTCGCGGTCTGGGCGATGTCGGTCTGACCCGAGACGACGACGAGCGTGCCGTCATCGATCTTCGGCTGCAGCACCTTCATGGCGCCGTCGAAGAACACGGCCGAGTTGGCGTCGTCGGGCGAGCCCGAGAAGAGCTCCACGTTCCACGGAGCCTCGTGGCCCGAGCGCGCAGCGAGACCGTCGAGCAGGGCCTGGCCCTGGAGCTCGCCGACCTTGAAGTTGTCGAACGCGACGTAGTAGTCGACGTTCTCCGTGTTCTCGATCAGGCGGTCGTAGGCGATGATCGTGACGCCGGCGTCGGCGGCCTGCTGCAGCTGCGTGCCGAGCTGCTTGCCGTCCTTCGCACCGATGACGATGACCTTCGCGCCGTTGGTGACCATGGCCGAGATCTGGTTCTGCTGCTCGGCGACGGTGTTCGAGGCAGGTGCGTACTGCACGTCGCCCTTGAACCCGGCGTCGGCGAGGCCGTCTTCGAAGAGACCGCCGGCCAGCACCCAGTTCTCCGACGTCTTGTCGGGCAGGGCGATGCCGATCGTCGAGTCGGCTGCGAAACCGGCCGCACCGGTCTCACCGCCGCCCTCTCCGCCACGGTCGGACGAGCAGCCGGCCAGTGCCAGCGCTGCCACTGCGGCGATCGCTGTGGCCGCAAGAGTGATTTTCTTCATTGATCTTTCACTTTCTCGATGGGAATTGCAGGACTTCTCGGAGGTGACGATGGTGACGATTTCGAGCGGATGCCGCTGCTGGCGACTCAGCGCCGGGTGAGGTCCTCGGGCAGCGAGGACACGTTGGCCTGGTTGGTGGGGGCGACGGTCGGCGCCTCGTCGGGGGCCTGGGTCTCGAGGCGCGCCTTGCGGCGACCCGACCAGAGCCCGAGGATCGACGGGCGGCCCTGGCGCTTGCTCCACACGTCGACGCCGACGGCGAGGAGGAGCACGAGGCCCTTGATGATCTGCACCACGTCGGCGCCGGCGCCGATGAGCTGCAGGCCGTTGTTGAGGAAGGCCATCACGAGACCACCGACGATCGAGCCGATGACGGTGCCGATGCCGCCCGAGACCGCAGCGCCACCGATGAAGACGGCCGCGATGGCGTCGAGCTCCCAGCCGTTGCCGTCCTGCGGCCCCGAGGCCGTGGCACGGGCGACGTAGATCATGCCGGCGACGGAGGCGAGCACGGACATGTTCATCATCACGAAGAAGTCGACCCGGCGGTCCTTGACGCCCGAGAGCGTCGCCGCGAGACGGTTGCCGCCGACCGCGTAGATGTGACGGCCGAAGATCGTGTTGCGCGTGATGAACGAGTAGAGGATGACGAGCACCACGAGGATGATGCCCGAGATCGGGAAGCTCGTGCCGGGGCGGCCGGTGGCGAAGAGCCAGGCCGCCCAGAGGATGACGCCCGCGAGCACGACGACCTTGACGACGCTCACCCAGACGGGCGCCGAGTCGGAGCCCATCTTCTTCTGCTGGCGGCGCAGGTGGATCTCGTTCCAGACGATCCAGCCGGCACCGACGAGGCCGAGCAGCATCGTCAGCACGTTGAAGTTGAACGGCAGCGCGATCTCGGGCAGGTACCCGGCGCCGATCATGCCGAACTCCTGCGGCACCGGCGTGGTCGTCGACTGGCCGATGAACTGGTTGCCGCCGCGGAAGATGAGCATGCCGGCGAGGGTCACGATGAACGCGGGCACCCCGATGACCGCGACCCAGAAGCCCTGCCATGCGCCGATCGCCACGCCGACCGCGATGCCGAGGAGGATCGCGAGCGGCCACGGGAAGTTCCACTCCGCCATCGACTTCGCCACGATGATGCCCGTGAACGCCGCGACCGAGCCGACCGACAGGTCGATGTGGCCCATGATGATGACCATCACCATGCCGATCGCGAGGATCAGGATGTAGGAGTACTGGTTGACGACGTTGATCAGGTTCGTCGGGGACAGCGTCAGCCCGTTCGTCCAGATCTGGAAGATCACGATGATGACGATGAGGCTGCCGAGGATGCCGAACTGGCGGAGGCTGGACTGGCCGCCTCCGAAGATCTTGCGGATGTCGGAGAGCCCGCCCTTCTTCTGGGCGGCCGGTTCCTTCGCCGTGGTGCTCATGCGTTCGCCTTCTTCTTGGCGGAGGTCATGCTGCGCATGAGCGCCTCCGGGTTCGCTTCGGTTGCGGGGATGTTGTCGGTGATCTGGCCTTCGAAGACCGTGTAGATGCGGTCGGCGATGCCGAGCAGTTCGGGCAGCTCGCTCGAGATGAGGATGACGCCCTTGCCCTGCGCCGCGAGCGACTGGATGATCGTGTAGATCTCGTACTTGGCGCCGACGTCGATGCCGCGGGTGGGTTCGTCGAGGATGAGCAGGTCGGGATCGGTGAACATCCACTTCGCCAGCACGACCTTCTGCTGGTTGCCGCCCGAGAGCTTGGAGACGCCTGCGTCGACGCTCGGCGTCTTGATGCGCAGCTGCTTGCGGTAGTCCTCGGCAATGCCGAACTCCCGCGAGTCGTCGACCACGCCGCGCTTCGCGATCTTCGAGAGCTTCGCCGAGACGATCGATCGCTTGATCGTGTCGAGCAGGTTCAGCCCGAGCTGTTTGCGGTCTTCGCTGACGTAGGCCAGGCCGTGCTCGATCGCCGACTCGACGTCCTTCAGCACGATCTCCTTGCCGTCCTTCACGATCGTGCCCGAGAGGTAGGTGCCGTAGGAGCGCCCGAAGATGCTCATCGCGAGCTCGGTGCGCCCGGCGCCCATGAGCCCCGCGAGTCCCACGATCTCACCGCGTCGCACGTTCAGGCTCGAGCCCTTCACGACGAGGCGCTCGGGCACCTGCGGGTGCTGGATCGTCCAGTCCTTCACCTCGAAGAACACGTCGCCGATGCGCGGGGTGCGGTCGGGGAAGCGGCTCTCGAGGGAGCGGCCGACCATACCGCGGATGATGCGGTCCTCGTCGACGCCGCCGGCGTGCACGTCGAGGGTCTCGATCGTGTGGCCGTCGCGGATGATCGTGATCTCGTCGGCGACCGCTTCGATCTCGTTGAGCTTGTGCGAGATCATGATCGACGCGATGCCCTTGCCCTTCAGGCCGCGGATCAGGTCGAGCAGGTGCTGCGAGTCGTCTTCGTTGAGGGCGGCCGTCGGCTCGTCGAGGATCAGGAGCTTCACCTCTTTGACGAGTGCCTTCGCGATCTCGACGAGCTGCTGCTTGCCGACGCCGAGGTGCTTGATCTGCGTGTCGGGGTCTTCGTCGAGTCCGACACGTGCGAGCAGGTCGATGGCCCGCACCTTCGCCTCGCGCCAGTCGATGCGACCGCCGCGGTTGATCTCGTTGCCGAGGAAGATGTTCTCGGTGATCGACAGCTCGGGGATGAGCGCGAGCTCCTGGTGGATGATCGCGATGCCGGCGTTCTCGCTCTGGCGGATGTCGCGGAACTGCACCTCCTCGCCGCGGAAGATGATCTGGCCCGTGTAGGTGCCGTGCGGGTAGACCCCCGAGAGCACCTTCATGAGGGTCGACTTGCCTGCGCCGTTCTCGCCGCAGATCGCGTGGATCTCAGCGGGCATCACCGTGAGCGAGACATCCGACAGCGCCTTGACGCCGGGGAACTCCTTGGTGATGGAGCGCATCTCGAGAATGGGCTGGGGGCTCATCGGGCGCCTCCTGCGACGCCGCTGCGTGCGGCGGGCATGGCGGGCACCGATCCCGACCTGCGGGAGTCCGCAAGGGGTGTCGTCGGCGACTGGTTCACGTGCGACCTCGATGTCATTCGTTCGGGGGCGGTACCTGTGGGCGATCTCGTGTGACCGTTCACATCGAGACCAATGGTGCATCCGAGATGCGGCGCTGTCAAGCCGAGTCAGTCACGCTTGCATAACGGGGGCGCCGACCGGATGCCTCGGCCGACGAGCCGCGCACGACGAGCCGCGGCACGATCTCCTCGATTTCGAGCACCTCGCGCCCGTGCACCTGATTCAGGAGCAGGGCCACCGCGCGGCGCCCGACCTCGCGGAAGTCCTGGTGCACCGTGGTGAGCGGCGGCCACACGTGCTGGGCGACGGGGATGTCGTCGAATCCGACCACGCTGATGTCGCCCGGCACGTCGAGACCGGCGTCGCGGAACGCGTGCATGAGGCCGATCGCCATCTGGTCGTTCGCCGCGAAGACCGCGGTGAAATCGCGGGCGCGGCTGAGCTCACGACCGGCGAAGTAGCCGAAGTCGGCGCTCCAGTCGCCGAGGATCGGCGGGTGCAGCGTGAGGTCGGCATCGTCGATCGCGTCGAGGAATCCGCGCATGCGCGCCTCGGCCTCGATCCAGTCCTGCGGGCCGGCCAGGTGCACGATCTCGCGGTGCCCGAGGCTCACGAGGTGCTGCGTGGCGCGGCGCGCCCCCGTCACCTGGTCGACCGAGAGCGCGAGATGATCGCTCCGCCCGGTCGACTGGAGGCTGACGAACGGCACCCCGATGGGCGCTGCGGCGAGCACGTCGAAGACCCGCACCTGCGGGGCGATGACGACGAGCCCCTCGATCGCCTGCAGCATGAGGTGCTCGAGGGCGTCGGTGATGGCCTCGGGCGTGACGGCTGCGAGATTCGCGGTGTTGACGTAGTAGCCGTGCTCACGCGCAGCGTCTTCGATCGCGGCGATGCTCGTCGCCGGGCCGTACTCCGAGCTGCGCGCCGCCAGCACGCCGATGGTGTGCGAACGGCTCGTGACGAGGGCGCGCGCCGCTCGGTTCGGCCGGTACTGCAGCGTCTCCATGGCGAGGAGCACGCGCTCCTTGGTCTCGGGCCTGATGCTCGGATGGTCGTTCAGCACCCGGGAGACGGTCTGGTGCGACACCTCGGCGAGGCGCGCGACATCGCGGATGCTGGGCGCCCGCCCTTTGGGAGTCTCAGGATTCACTGCCAACCCGTTCACCCCGATGTGCACGTTCACATCAGCGGCGCTTCCATTATGCATGCGGAAGCCGTTTCGCGCGCCTTCGAGACGTGTGACAGTCACATGGGGGCGTCGGAGCGACGCCGCCGCGGTTCAGCTCGCGGGCGACGCTGCGCTGAGCGGTCGCACCCGACTCGCGAGCAGCACCGCGACCAGCGCGATCGCCACGGTCACGGCGAAGTCCGCGGCGAACATGCCGGCGCCGAGCGCGCTCGACACGAGCGCTGTGATGGCCAGCGCGATGGCGGCGCCCAGGGACTCGGAGATCGTCAGCGCCGCACTGTTGAAGCCCTGCGCCGAGACTGGCGAGAGGGCGAGCACCGCGACCGAGAACCGCGGGTACATGAAGCCCATGGCGCCGCCCGCGAGCGTCCACGCCGTGAACGCGATCGCCGGCGCCAGCGTGAACAGGGCGACGACGAACACGATCGCGAGCGAGATCGCGAGCAGGATCGTGCCGATCACCACAGCCTGTGTGTTGGACACCCGCGTGAGCCGTCCCTGCAGCCACGACGCGACGGCCCACGAGACACCGGCACCGGTCAGCACCGCTCCGGCCAGGCTCGGCGAGAACTCGTAGCGCTCGATGAAGAGATACGGCAGGTAGATCTCGCTGCCGAAGAACGCGCCCGCCACGATGAGCTTCAAGAGCACGGTCGCGGGCATGCCGCGCGCCGCGCGCAGGGTGCCCTGCGGCAGCAGCGGGCGAGCCGCCCACGCGGCGAGCGCGATCGCGGCGATCGCGACGACCCAGCGCCACGGGTCGGCGAGCTCCTTCGAGAGCGAGACGCCGAGTGCCGCGGCTGCCACGAGCACCGCCCAGCCCACGCGGCTGATGCTCCACTGCACCGACCGGTCGCCCTGCACCTGGCTGCGCACCCGCAGCACAGGGGGCAGCATCATCGCGGCGGCGGGAACGACGAGCACGATGACGCCGAGGAACACCCAGTGCCAGCTGAACGTCTCGGCGACGACGCCGGCGAGCGCCGGGCCGATGATCGACGGGATCACCCAGGCCGCGGCGAAGCCCGCGAACACCCGGGCCCGAAGCTCCGACGGGTAGACACGGCCGACGATCACGTAGAGCGGCACGATGACCGCGGCGCCCGAGAGGCCGTGCACGAACCGGCCGACGATGAACACCTCCATGTTCACCGCGGTGCCGGCGATCACGAGGCCGACGACGAACAGCGCGGCCGAGACCAGCAGCGACGGGATCGGCCCCGAGCGATCGGTCCAGTTGCCCGCGATGACCATGCCGATGATGCCGGCGGCGAGCGGCACGGCGAAGGCGAGCGCGAAGAGCGATTCGCCGTCGAGCTGCTCGGCCACGAGGGGCATGATCGTCGTGACGGCCATCGCCTCGAACGCGGCGAGGAAGATGAGCGAGAACATGCCGATCGACAGCCACCGGTACGGCTTCGACAGCGGCCCCGATGCGGGCACCGGCTCGGGCGCGGCAGCGATCGGCGCGGCGGATGCCTCGGCGCTCGGTGTGACGGCAGCGCTCGTCGCCTCGGGGTCGGTCGAGGGCGGCGCGGGCGTCTCTGCGGTGGGTTCGGTCACCCTGTCGAGCCTACGACTTCAAGCGCGCTTGAGCTCAAGCGGATGCCCCGGGTGGCGAAGCCGCCGCCCGGGGCCTCCATGCAGTCGATTAGCGGAAGCGCGGATCGTTGCCCGCCGAGGTGCTCACCTTCAGGTGCAGTGCCTCCGCGATGTCGTCCCAGTCCACGTACGAGAAATTCGTCGCGTCGCGGTCGCCGTCGACGCCGTCGCCGGTCTCGGGCTCGTCGTGCGTCACGAGCAGTCCGTCGCGATAGTCGCCGACGACGCGGTTGGTGACGGCGAGCCCGTCGGAGCCGTTGATCTCATCGGCACCGTCGACACCGTCGACGCTGAACGTGCCGACGAGGCGGTTGCGTCCCTGCCGCTCGTACACGGCGAACGTGTCGTCGCCCTGGCTCGAGACGATGAGGTACCCGGTCGCGCCGGGGCCGTAGTAGAGGTCGACGCCCTCGGCGTCGGCTTCGAGCACCGAGCCTCCGAAGCCCTCGTCGGCGGCGTCGACGGGTGCGCATTCCTCGGTCTCGGGGTCGTACGCGTCGTGGACGCCGAAGTCCTTCACCCGGTCGATGAGCCGCGGCTCGGCCGCTCCGAAGGGGAGCTGCAGACGCCAGAGGCCGACATCCTCCTGCGCCGCGTACAGTACGCCGGTGCGCTGGTCGACGGTGAGACCCTCGAGGTGCGGTTCGATGCCGGGCTCGTCGCACGGCGTCCAGGTGGTGCCGTCGGGCAGCGGGAACGAAGCCGGCATGTCGGTCGTGGCGACGTCGGCGTACCCGAGCGCACCGTCGATCTCGACGATGCGGGCGGTCGCGAGGGTCGTGGCGCCCTCCTGCGTGACCACGGCGTACACCTCGTCGCCGGCGGTCGGCTGCCACACGGCGAGGCCGTAGGCGGTGTGCCCCTCATCGACCGTCGCCCGGTCGGCGCTGAAGAGGAACGGCTGCTCGGCCGCGGTCACCTCGACGAGCGGAGTCTCCGCCTCCGTGCCGGCGGGGTCGATCGTGAAGAAGCGCAACTGATCGTTGTACCGGTCGGAGACGACAGCGACGTCGACGCGCTCGCCGGCGAGCTCGACCCCGTAGGCGATGTCGACGTTGTTGTACCGGCCCTCGGTGCCGTCGGCGCGCGGCGCGACCGTGGCGGGCAGCGACTGCAGTTCGTCGGACTCGAGGTCGTAGACGCGCAGACCACCCTCCTTCGCCGTCACGATCACGATCGATTCGTCGGTGTCGTCGGGGTTCACCCAGATCGCCGGGTCGTCGCCGACGGCGTTGCCGCCCGCCTCATCGTCGTAGAGCACGGGCGTCTCGTTGTCGGTCGTGACGACGGCCGGGGCGTCACCGGCGAGGTGCGGTGCGGCGGCCCACGCGGCGGGCGCGGCGGCGAGGAGCAGGGCGGCGACGGATGCCGTCGCGGCACCCTTCAGCAGTGGTGTCATGCGATGAGACTCGCTGATGCCGCGAAACACCGGCTGGACACCAGGTGAACTCGGCCCGACGACGAGAACCCGAAGCGTCGCGCCTCAGAACTCCTCGTGCGTGTCGGGGTCGCCGCCCCAGATGCGGCCGCGCGACAACGCGGAGATGGCGTCGACCTCTTCGGTCGTGAGCGCGAACCCGAAGACGTCGAGGTTCTCACGGCGGCGTGCGGCATCCGACGACTTCGGGATCGGCACCGCCTCGAGCTCGACGTGCCAGCGCAGCACCGCCTGCGCGGGAGTGACGCCGTGGGCGGCGGCGACCTCGGCGACGACCGGCTCCTGCAGCAGTTCGGTGCGCTTGGCGAGCGGGCTCCAGCTCATGGTGCGGATGTCGTGCTCGTCGTGGAAGGCGCGCAGCTCGTCTTGCGGAAAGTAGGGGTGCAGTTCGACCTGGTTCACGACGGGCACGATGCCGGTGCTGTCGATGAGCCGGGTGAGCATCTCGGGCGTGAAGTTCGAGACCCCGATCGACCGCACGAGCCCCTTCTCGCGCAGCGAGATCATCGCCCGCCAGCTGTCGAGGTACTTGCCGAGGCGCGGCAGCGGCCAGTGGATGAGGTACAGGTCGACCCAGTCGAGGTCGAGCCGCATGCGTGACTGCTCGAAGCTCGCGATCGTCTCGTCGAACCCGTGGTGCTTTCCCGGCAGCTTCGTCGCGATCACGAGGTCGCTGCGATCGACGTCGGTGCGACGGATCGCCTCGCCCACGGCCTCTTCGTTGCCGTAGTTGAAGGCCGTGTCGATGAGGCGGTAGCCCTCGGCGATGCCCGCGGTGATCGCGTCGATGCCCGCCTGGTCGTCGAGCCCGTACGTTCCGAGTCCGATCGCGGGAATCGTGTTGCCGTCGCGGAGTGCATACGCGGGTGCGATCATCTGTCCATCCTCACGCACACCAGCGCCGGATGCCAGATACGACGCCCCGTGGATTCCGGCGGTGCGCCACCGGCCTCAGCCGGAGACGGGAACCTCCGCGAACGCCCGCACCGGGAAGGTGCCGAATCCGGCGACCCGCGGCGGCACCGCCGTGAAACGTGCGCCGCGCGCGGGCACCTCGGCGAGCGCGGTGAGGTGCTCGACCACGTGGATGCCGGCCGCGAGCAGGATCGAGTGCGCCGGACGCTCGCCGGCCGACTCGGCGTCGTCGATGTTGAGCGAGTCGATGCCGACGATCGCGACGCCCGCATCTGCGAGATGCTGCGCACCTGCCTCGGTGAGGAACGGCGCGCCGTGCAGGTATTCGGGCTTCCCGAAGTGACGACTCCAGCCGGTGTGCAGCAGCACCGCCGTGCCCGCGAGCTCGCGGTCGAAGAAGACCTCTGCGGGAATGCCGCGCTCCGCGGCATCCGTCAACCGGAAGACCTCGGCCGGGATGCCGACGAGTGTCTCGAGCGACAGGCTGGCGAGGTCGCCGCCGTCGGCGTAGCGGTGGAACGGGCTGTCGAGGTAGGTGCCGGTGTTGCCCGCCATCTGGATGATGTCGATCTCGAACTCGGTGCCCGGTGCGTAGTGCTCGCGCGAGGCCTCGCGCGTGAGGTGCGGCGTGATCACCGGCGCCGGGATGCCCGGGTAGGTCACGAGCCCCTCGCTGATCACATGGCTGAGGTCGACGAGTCGCCCGCGCTGCATGCTGCCGGAAGCAGCGGATGCCTCGGCGCCCACGGATGCCTCGGCGCCGACGCCCCGCGAGCCCTTGTGCGGCTCCTCGACGATCTCGAGGTTCGAGAGCTCGACGCTGCCGACGAGCGCGAGCCCGAGGTGGCGCACGAGCAGCTCGCCGATCTGCGTCTCGGTGAGGTGCTGCGACGGCAGGTCGAGCCGGAACGCCTCGGCGCGCAGGCCTCCCCCGTTGACGAAGGCGATGTCGGCGTCGAAGTGGGCGCGGTACTCGGTCATTCGGTCTCCTGTGCGACGGGCTGGGCTGGGTGGGCGGCAGGTGCGGACTCGGCAGCGATCGGTTCACCGCGGCGGCGGGCACGCACCCGGCGCACCACCGTCACGAGCACCGCGGCGGCGGCGAGCACGAGCGGCACCACGAGGTTCGCCCAGGCGAGCACGAGGAGTCCCATGGTCATGATCGTCGCGACGACGGCGAGCCACCACCCGAACGACCAGCGCTTCAGCAGCAGGGTCGCGGCGAGCATGCCCACGGCGTAGATCGCGACCATGTTGCTCGTGTGGATCAGGATGAACCCCGTGAGGTCGAGGTCGTTCAGCAGCATGAGGCCGAAGTAGGCGACGATGAGCACCCCGGTGAGGGCGAGCGCGCGACGCGGCACCTCGCCGTCGGCGGCGCCCTTGGCGAAGAACTTGGGCAGGTCGCCGTCGCGCCCGAGTGCGGCGCCGAGCTTGCCGAACGCCGGCATGTAGGCGTTCATCACGCCGAGCGTGACGATCGCCGCGACGATCGCGACGAGCACGGGGCCGATGCCGGGCGCGGTCGTCTCGACGAGGTCGAGCAGCGGCACCTGGCCGTCGCCCGCCCGGTCGCCGAGCACCGCGACGGTGACGAACTGCAGGGCGAGGTAGCCGGCGCCGACCACGACGACGGCGATGCCGGTCGCGAGCGGGATGATCTTGCGCGGGTTCCTGAACTCCCCGGCGATGTGGGTGCCGACCTCCCAGCCGGCGAAGGCCCAGACGAAGAGGCTGATGGCGACGCCGACGCCGCCCCAGCCGTTCGGCAGGAACGGCGTGAAGTTGGATGCCTCGGCGGCCGGGAACGTGACCGCGACCACGCCGACGACCACGGCGATCAAGAGACCGGTGAGCACGAACTGCACCCAGCCCGCGACCCGCACACCGAACCAGTTGACGATGAACGGGGGCACGAAGACCGCGAAGCCGATGATCGGCACCGCCGAGCGATCGATGCCGAGCACCGCGACCACGTACTCGCCGCCGAGCACGGCGAGCACCGGGGCGCCGATGCAGACGCCGAAGTAGAACCAGTACCCGGCCATGCGGGCGGCGGTGTCGCCGAGCGCACGGCGCGCGTAGCTCGCGACGCCGCCCGCATCGGGGTAACGCGAGGCGAGCGCTGCGAAGGTGCCGGCGAGCGGTATCGACAGCACGAGCACCACGGCGACCGCGACGACCGAGGCCGGACCGGCGGCCGAGGCGGCGAGCCCGGGCAGCACGAGGATGCCGGTGCCGAGCACGCTCGCGATGTAGAGCGCCGTGCCCTGCACGAGGCCGAGACTGCCGCGGTGCGGCTCGGAATCGGTCGTGGGAGCGATGCCCGATGCCGCGCTGACGGCCGGTGCTGCGCCGGAGGCCACAGCGGTCTGGTTCGAAGTCACCCGCTCATTCTGGGGCATCCCACCGTCATGCACCGCTGGCAGGATTGACACACTTCGTCGAAATACTGCCAGTGACTCAGCTACCGAGGTCGCACGTCGCCGCGACCGTCGGTGGATGTGCGCCGGGTCGGCATCGGCTGGGCTGGACGCATGATCACGAAACGCACTCGAACGGCAGGCCCGACCCTCATCGCCGCCACGATCGGCGCGGCAGCAATCGCCGCCCTCACCGCCGCCGCATCCCTCGCGATCGGCCCCACCGACGATTACGCGCGGATCTTCCCGCCTCGTTGGCTCGCCCTGATCGCCGTGACCCTGGTACTCGCGTCGCTGCTCATTGCGCGGATGACGAGCTCGACGCGCGGAACGCGTGCGGCGGGCGTGCTCGGCTGGGCCGCGGCGGTGTTCTTCTTCGGCGCATCCGGAGGGGCCGTCCTCGACGGGTTCCGTGCGTTCTTCTGGGCCACGGGCATCCCCTCCGGTGACTTCGCGACCGTCGACTGGCCTGGCGCGATCGCACGGGCCGCGAGCCTCCTCGCCGCACTCGTCACCGTCGCCTGGGCATGGCGACTCCGCGCCGGTCATGCCCGCGACGCCGGCGCCGCGGCATCCGCTCGCACACGAATCGCGGTGGCGTGGTGCGCCGTCGCCTTCGCCGTTCCCTATCCGCTGCTGAAACTGGTGTGGTGGGTACAGGATCGCTCGAGCTCTCCGGTCGACCGCACCGCCGGCTTCCCGGTGATGGAACTCCTCTCCTTCGGCGCAGCGCTCGTGCTCGTGCTGCTCCTGACCTCGTCACGGCGCGTGCCCCTCCCGGCATGGCTGCTCGTCGCCTGCGGCTTGTGCGCGTCGATGGCACTGCTCAGCATGGGGTTCCTCATGGTGTTCGGGCTGCTGGCGCAGGTGACCGGAGTCGCGGCGGGTTCCGTCGTGTTCGCAAGCGATGGGGCGACCCTGATGGTGCTGGGCGTCTACGGCACGTGGCTCGCGCTCGGAGTGGTGGTGCTCACCGCGACACTCGGATTCATCGATGCTCGCGGTTCGACTCGCGATGCCGAGCACGCTCGCGCCCCAGCGAGCATCGCCGCATAGGTTGGAGGTGTGACCATGACACCGACGCGCCACGACGCACTCATCGCCGCCGTTGCCGCGATGGTGCTGCTGCCGCCGACGGCGCTGGTCTCGTTCACGTCGATCCCGGCCCCGGGCGCGTGGGTCGTGGTTGTGCTCGCGATCGTCGGGCATGCCGCGCTGTTGTGGCGGAGCTCGCACCCGTCGGCTGCGCTGCTCGTGATCGCGGGGTGCGTCGGCGGCGAGGCCGTCGTCACGGGCCTGTTCTTCGTCCTGCCGTCGTCGCTCGTGTTCGTGATCGCGGTGTACGCCGCGACCGCGTACGGAACACGCTGGATGCCGCTCGTGATCGGGCTCGTCGGGTCGGTCGCTGCGGCGGGCCGCTACGCCGCAGACCCGAACGTCGTCGACTCCGGATTCGGGCCGTCGCCGTGGCTGCTCTTCGTGCTCTTCACCGCGGTCGTGCTGTGCGCATGGACGATGGGTCTCCTTCGACGGTCCCAGCTGCTGGCGACAGAGCTCGCCGAGCAGCGGGCCGAGAGCGAACGCCGCGAGCGCACACAGCGCGAGGCGCTCGCTGCGTTCGAGGAGCGCGCCCGCATCTCGCGCGACATGCATGACGTGCTCGCCCACTCCCTTGCGGTGATCGTCGGCCAGTCACGGGTCGCCAGGTTCGACGAGGCGCGAGCGACCTCGGCGCTCACCGTGATCGAAGACACCGCACGCGATTCGCTGCACGAGATCAGGGTGCTGCTCCGAGGCATCCGCGATGACGAAGCTTCGCCCGATGCGCGGCCGCTCCCGCAACCGACCCTCGCCGAACTCCCCGAGCTGATCGAGCGGGCGCGTTCGCTCGGTTTCGTCATCGCGCATTCGACGGAGGGTACGGCGACTCCGATCGGGGCGGCCGCGCAAGTTGCGATCTACCGCGTCGTGCAGGAGGCGCTCACCAACGTCGCCAAGCACGCGCACCCCGGCGCGATCGTCGACCTCTTGATGAGGTGGGACGACGATCGGCTGTCCGTGATCATCACGAACGACCGGGCGCGCGTGCGAGGTGGCGCCGAGACGATCGAGCCCGGACTCGGGCTGCTGGGCATGGGCGAACGACTGCGTGCGGTCGGCGGAAGCCTCACGACCGTCGACGCGGGTGACGGCAGCTTCACGGTGACCGCCACGGTGCCGACGCGGGCGGAGCCCACCGCATGATCCGCGTACTCGTCGTCGATGACCAGGACCTCGTGCGAGCCGGCATCGTCGCGAGCGTTGATGCCCAGGCCGACCTCGAAGTCGTCGGCGAGGCCGCGACGGGTGCCGAGTCCGTGCGCGCGACGGCGCGACTCTCCCCCGACGTCGTGCTGATGGACATCAGGATGCCGCAGCTCGACGGCGTCGACGCGACCCGCGAGATCCTCGAACACCACGCCGACACACGGGTGCTCGTGCTCACGACCTTCGATGCCGACGAGTACGTCTTCGGGGCGCTGCGCGCCGGGGCATCCGGGTTCCTGTTGAAGGACGCCTCGGTCGACGAACTGGCCGCGGCGATCCGAGCGGTACACCGCGGCGATGCAGTGCTCGCCCCATCGACGACGAGCCGGTTCGTCGAGCTGATGCTTCCCGGGATGCCCGATCCCGGTCGGCGCGCGGCCGCCGAGGCGAGCCTGACCGAGCGCGAACTCGAGATCGTGCGGCTCGTGACGCAAGGCCTCGGCAACGCCGAGATCGCTCGAACCGTCCACCTCGCCGAGGCGACGGTGAAGACGCACATCGGTCGGGTGCTCACCAAGCTCTCGCTCCGCGACCGGGTGCAGATCGTCATCTGGGCCTACCGGAACGGCATCGCGCCCGTCTAGCCACGCCTAGTGTCCGCGCACCTGGGCGACCGCCGCCTCCCGATCGATGAAGTTCGTGAGCTCGCCGATCGAGGCCATGAGCGGCGCCGGGAAGAGGACGAGCGTGTTCTTGTCGACGCCCACCTCGACGAGCGTCTGCAGGGTGCGCAGCTGCAGCGCGAGCGGATGCGACATCATCGTGTCGCTCGCGACGCCGAGCTGGACCGCCGCGAGCGACTCGCCCTCGGCGGCGATGATCTTCGCCCGCTTCTCGCGCTCGGCCTCGGCCTGCTTCGCCATGGCGCGCTTCATCGAGTCGGGCAGCAGGATGTCCTTCAGCTCGACGAGCGTGACCTCGACGCCCCAGTCGAGCGTCGTGACATCCAGGATCTCGCGGATGTTGGCGTTGAGCGCCGCCGTATCGGCGAGCGCCTCGTCGAGATGGTGCTGGCCGACGACGCGTCGGAGCGTCGTCTGCGCGATCTGCTCGATCGCCGACTTCACGTTCTCGATCGCGATCACCGACTTCACCGCGTCGGCCACCCGGTAGTAGGCCACGGCCGACACCCCGACGGTGACGTTGTCCTTCGTGATGATGCCCTGCGACTGGATCGGCAGCGTCACGATGCGCAACGACACCTTGATCATCACGTCGACGATCGGAATGATGAACCGGATGCCCGGCTCGCGCACGCTGTGCAACCGGCCGAATCGCAGCACCACGCCGCGCTCGTACTGCTTCACGATCTTCACCGACATGAAGAGGAGGACGATCGCCAGGATGGCGACGATGACCACGGTGATCCAGAACCAGACCATGAGAGCTCATCTCCCGAAGCGCCGGAGTCGTGCCGTGCGCCTGCTCCCATTCTCCCACTCATCCGGCTGCGGAGACCCGGCGAGCGGATGCCGCTACAGGCGGGCGAGCGCGCCGTCGATGTCGGCGAGCAGGTCGGCGACGTGCTCGATGCCGACCGACAGGCGCACGATCGACTCGGGCACCTCGGCATCGGTGCCCTTCACCGAGGCGTGCGTCATCTCCGAGGGGTAGTTGACGAGCGACTCCACACCTCCGAGCGACTCGGCGAGCTGGAACAGCTCGGTCGACTCGGCGAACCGGCGCGCGGCCTCTCCGCCCCCCGCGAGCGAGATCGAGAGCATGCCGCCGAACCCCGACATCTGCCGGGCGGCCAGTTCGTGGCCCGGGTGCGACTCGAGCCCGGGGTAGTACACGCGCTCGATGCCGGCGTGCTCGTCGAGGCGCCGTGCGATCGCGAGGGCGTTCGAGCTGTGCCGCTCCATGCGCACACCGAGGGTCTTGATGCCGCGCGAGGTGAGGAACGCGTCGAACGGGCCCGACACCGCGCCCGCCGCGAACTGGGTGAACGTCACGCGCTCGGCGAGGTCGGCGAGCTCGGGGCGCGAGGAGTCGCCGCCGCCGTCGCCCAGGCCGCCGGCGAACACGAGCGCGCCGCCGACGACGTCGGAGTGGCCGCCGAGGTACTTCGTCGTCGAGTGCACGACGACGTCGGCGCCGAGGGCGAGCGGCTGCTGCAGCGCGGGCGAGGCGAACGTGTTGTCGACGACCACGAGCACGCCCGCGGCGCGGCCGAGCTCGGCGAGCGCCGCGACATCCGAGATCTTCATGAGGGGGTTCGACGGCGTCTCGACCCAGAGCACTTTCGTCGACGGTTCGATCGCGGCGCGCACCGCGTCGAGGTCGCTCGTGTCGACGGTCGTGTGCCGCACGCCCCAGGCGCCGTGCACTCGGCGGATGAGCCGGTGCGTGCCGCCGTAGACGTCGTTGCCGATGACGACGTGGTCACCGGGCGCGAGCACGGTGCGCAGCAGCGCGTCTTCGGCCGCGAGGCCCGAGGCGAACGACAGGCCGAGCTCACCGCCCTCGAGCGCGGCGAGCTGCGTCTCGAGCGCCGTGCGCGTGGGGTTGCCGCCGCGCGAGTACTCGTAGCCGCCGCGGAGCCCCCCGATTCCGTCCTGCACGTAGGTCGAGGTCTGGTAGATCGGCGGGATGACGGCGCCGGTGGTGGGGTCGAACTCCTGCCCCGCGTGGATGGCGAGGGTGTCGAAGCGTGCGTGGTCGTGCATGGGATGGGATCGCTTTCAGTGGTCGTTGGGTTCAGGAGGAAGTCGCGGGATCAGGACGACATCGGCGACATCGACCTGACTCCGCGACGATCTCCTGAATCGAGGACGATGGCGGGGCGGCGGGTTGCGAGGAACGCATGAGTCGGGACGGTCAGGCGGAGAGATAGGCGAGCAGATCGGTGCGGGTGATCACGCCGAGCGCCTTGCCGCCGTCGGTCACGAGCATCGCGGGCGTCGCCGAGAACGACGAGCGAGCGGATGCCACGGGCTCGTTGACCCCGATGAGTGGCAGCGGCTCCCCCACGACGCCCGAGACCTTGTCGGTGAGCTTGACCTGGCCCGAGAAGACCTGTTCGAGCAGTGCCTCCTCATGGAGCGCCCCGAGCACCTCGCCGAGCACGACGGGCGGCTCGGCGGTCAGCACGAGCAGCTGCGAGACGCCGGTGTCGGTCATTCGGTCGATCGCCTCGCGCACCGTGTCGTTCGGGTGCACGTAGACGAGGGGCGCCGTGCGGTCAGCCTTCGCCGCGAGCAGCTCGGCGATCGTGTGACCGGCAGGGGCGTTCGAGAAGCCGTAGGCGCGCATCCACTTGTCGTTGAAGATCTTGCCGAGGTAGCCGCGTCCGCCGTCGGGCAGCAGCACCACGAACACGTCGTCGGGGCCCGCGGAGGCAGCGGCCTTCAGCGCAGCCACCACGGCCATGCCGCTCGAGCCGCCGACCAGGATGCCCTCTTCACGGGCGAGCCGGCGGGTCATGTCGAACGACTCGGCGTCGGAGACGGCGATGATCTCGTGCGGCACGGCGGGGTCGTACGCCGTCGGCCAGAAGTCTTCGCCGACGCCCTCGACCAGGTACGGCCGGCCGGTGCCGCCCGAGTAGACCGAGCCCTCGGGGTCGGCGCCGATGATGCGCACGCGATCTTCGGACACCTCACGCAGATAGCGCCCGGTGCCGGTGATCGTGCCCCCGGTGCCGACGCCCGCTACGAAGTGGGTGACCTTTCCCTCGGTGTCGCGCCAGATCTCGGGGCCGGTGGTCTCGTAGTGCGAGCGCGGGCCGTTGGGGTTGGAGTACTGGTCGGGCTTGAACGCACCGGGGATCTCTCGGGCGAGCCGGTCGGAGACGCCGTAGTACGACTCGGGGCTGTCGGGCGCGACGGCCGTCGGCGTCACGACGACCTCGGCGCCGTAGGCGGTGAGCACGTTGCGCTTGTCTTCACCGACCTTGTCGGGGCACACGAAGATGCACCGGTACCCGCGCTGCTGCGCCACGAGCGCGAGGCCGACGCCCGTGTTGCCCGAGGTGGGCTCCACGATCGTGCCGCCCGGCTTCAGCTTGCCCTCGCGTTCGGCGGCATCGATGATGCGGCCGGCGATACGGTCCTTCGAGGAACCGCCGGGGTTCAGGTACTCGAGCTTCACGAGCACCGTCGCCGACGTCACGCCTTCGGTGACGTGGTGCAGCTTCACGAGCGGAGTGTCGCCGACGAGGTCGACGATGGTGTCTGCGTACTTCATGGTGGTGTCCTTGCTGTCGGCTCGTCCGCTCGGTCGGCGGACGGGAGCGGCGAACGATCGTGGCGTGCGTGGGGTCGGTCGACGTCTTCGTCAGCGACAACACAGCGAGAGGATCACGAGGCCACTCTATCCGTTCGCACGGCCATGGCGAAGGCCCGAGCGGATGCCTCGACCCGGCGTTCTCCCAGCGTGTACGTTCATATGATTGAAGCGACAACCATGCGAGAGAGGCCTACGTGTGAGCGCGACCCCGCCCGTTCCCCCCAAGGTGAAGCAGCAGAACACCGTCAAGCAGCAGCGCGCGGCTGAGCGCGAGCGCAAGCTCGCCGAGTTCAAGAAGCGCGAGGCCAAGGCCAAGCGCAACCGGCGCATCGGCATCTGGTCGGCGGTCGTCGGCGGTGTCGCGGTCGTCGGCATCATCGTCACGGCGATCGTGCTGACCCCGCAGGCCGTCTCGTACGGCGCCGGAGGCGACGGCACGAACATCGACGGCGTCGAGACCTTCGACAACGGCGCCGGTCACGTCGAGGGCGTCGTCGACTACGCGCAGACCCCGCCCGCCGGCGGCGAGCACAACCAGATGTGGCTCAACTGCGGCGTCTACGAGCAGCCGGTGCCGAACGAGAACGCCGTGCACTCGCTCGAGCACGGGGCCATCTGGGTCACCTACGACCCCGAGCTGCCCGCCACCGAGCTCGAGGCGCTGAAGTCGCACCTGCCGTCGACCTACGTCGTGCTGTCGCCCTTCGAGGGCCTCGACTCGCCGATCGTGCTGAGCGGCTGGAACACCCAGCTCGCCCTCGACAGCGCCGACGACGAGCGCATCCCCGCGTTCTTCGAGGAGTACTGGCAGAGCCAGAACGTGCCGGAGCCCGGCGCGCTCTGCACCGGCGCGTACGACGCTCCGGGCAAGGTGTCGTGACTCGAGCCCCCGAGCGATCGACCGCCGACGTCGTGATCGACGCCGACGACCCGGCCGACCCGACCGACCAGGCCGCCACCGCCGCGCCGAGACCGCGCCGGGGCGGCCGGACCGCCGTCATCGCCGTGGCATCCGTCGCCCTCATCGTCATCGCTGCCGTGGCGTTCTCGATCGGTCGCCTCTCGACGCTCGCCGAGCCGACGCCCACGACGACGAGCGCCGAGGCCGGGTTCGCCCGCGACATGCAGGTGCACCACCTGCAGGGCGTGGAGCTCGCCATGATCGTGCGCGATGCGACCGACGACGACGAGGTGCGGCTGCTCGGTTACGACATCGCGACGACGCAGGCGCAGCAGGCCGGCCAGATGTACGGATGGCTCGCCGGGTGGGGCCTGTCGCAGGCGGGCTCCGAGCCGTCGATGACGTGGATGACGCGCCCCGCGCTCGATGGCGCGGCGGGTCACGGCGACCATGCGACCACCGATCCCGAGGCCCACGTGCCCGGCGCGCCGATGCCCGGCCTCGCGACACCGGCTCAGGTGGAAGAGCTGCGCGGCCTCACCGGCGTCGAGGCCGAACGCCGCTTCCTCGAGCTCATGATCGCCCACCACCAGGGCGCGGTCGAGATGGCCGACGCGGTGCTCGCCCGTTCCACGAACGACGTCGTCGTCGCGCTCGCGCAGTCGATCGTCGACAGCCAGACCTCCGAGATCGAGCTCATGACCGGGATGCTCGCCGAGCGCACGCCGTAGGCGGAGACCGCCTACCCGCGACCGCCGAGGGCACCGCGCACGATCCCGGCGGCCGCGAGCGCATCGGATGCCGCGCGCCGCCGGTTCTCGATCGCCTGACCGATGTCGCGCGCGACCGCGGGGTTCGATCGCACGATCTCGTCGATCACCGCGAGCGGCATCACGAGGATCGTGGTGACCTCCGCGGCGACGGCGCGCACGAACGACGGCTCCCGCGTGAGCACCGTCTGCCCGACCGACTCGCCCACCTCGGCGACGCCCGAATCGATCGCGCCCCGATCGGTGACGATCGAGAGTGCGAGGCGGCCGTCGACGACGATCCGCAGCATGTCGGGCACCCGATCGGGCTGCTGCACGACCTCCCCGGTACCGTACCGCTCGAGGTGGCATGAGGGCGCGAGCCGCTCGCGATCCTCGGCGTTCAAACGGAACGCGGGCGCGATGAGCTCGAGCGCGGCGGCGAGCTGCTCGGGCTCGGCGACGGGGTCGGTCGAATCGCCGTCGAGCGAGAGGCCCCGCCGTCGCGCCGCGTACCAGAGCCAGGCGAGCAGGAGCGACACCGCGTCATCCGCCGCCGCCGGCCCGGAGACGGGCACCTCGACCTCGTACTTGGCTGCGCCCAGATACCGCGCGGCGGGCTGCTCGCCCGTTGCGGCCATCGGCAGTCCGCGCGCCACGTCGACGACGAGGTCGATGACCTCGTGCGGCGGGTCGTCGGTGGAGAAGGTCACGGTCGCCATGGCGCGGTGCAGTTCGGTCGGCAGGCTGAGGTTCGTGAAGGAGGAGCTGGCGAGCGAGGCGTTCGGCACGATCTGCACGCCGGCACCGGTGTCGATGTGCACCGCACGCCAGTTCACCTCGATGACCCTGCCCCGCACGCTGCCGGTGTCGAGCCAGTCGCCGAGCTTGAACGGCTGCTCGAAGAGCAGCAGCAGGCCCGAGATGATGCCGCCCACCGCGTTCTGCAGCGCGAGGCCGATGACGATCGATGTGACGCCGAGCGCGGCGATGAGCCCGCCGACATCCGCGCCCCACACCCAGGAGAAGAGGACCGCGACGCCGACGACGATGAGCACGAGCCGGCCGAGGTCGACGAAGATCGACGGGATGCGCTCGCGCCAGCTGCCGGGCTTCGCGTTGGCGAAGAGGGCGACGTTGAGGGCGCTCAGCACCAGGAGGATCACGAGGAAGCCGAGCACGGTGGCGACGACCCTCGCCCACACCTGATCGGCCGGCGACTGGAGCGCGAAGATCAGCAGGCCGAACAGCGCCCCGACGGGCACCACCCAGTTGCGCAGCAGCCGCACCGGCTTGGCAGCGGCGCTCCCCCGCCGCGTCAACCAGCCGAGCACCTCGGTGAGCACCACGAGCAGCACCGGCACGCCGAGGGCGAGCACGATGCCCCAGAACAGCCATCCCTCGCCGAAGAGCTCCTCCATGCGCTACTCCACCCGCCACACGGTCTCGGTGCCGTCGGCGGTCTCGATCGCGCCGGCCGACACGATGCGCACCCCGTCCTGCAGACGGTCCTTCACCGCCTGGCTCACGTAGATGCCGGGCCGGCCGTCGACGCTGCGCACCCGGTAGGCGAGGTTGACGGCGTCGCCCCAGAGGTCGTAGGCGAGGCTCGTGCGCCCGACGAGTCCGCTCGTCACGGTTCCGGTCGCGATGCCGGCCCGCAGTTCGACGGATGCCTCGTTCGAGGCGTTGAACCGTGCGATGACGGTGCGCAGCTCGTTCGCGAACTCGACCGCGCGCCGCACGTTGTCGACCCTCGGCACGATGAGGCCGGAGCTCGCGAGGTATCCGCCGCGGAGCGTGCGCACCTTCTCGACCCCGGTGCGCTCCGCCGCCTCATCGAAGCCGCGCATGAGCGAGTTGAGCTGCGCGAGCTCGTCGTCGCTCGAGAGCGCCGCCGTGAAGTCGTCGAAGCCGATGAGCTCGGCGAAGATGACCGAGACGTCCTGGTGCACCTCGGCGATCGTCTCCTCGCCATCCTGATAGCGCTTCGCGACGGCTTCGGGCATGAGCGTGTGGAGCAGGCGCTCGTTCTCGGCGCGCTGCTCGTCGATGAGCTCCTGCTTGATGCGCAGGCTCGAGCTCATGTCGTTGAAGGCGTTGCCGAGGTCGCCGAACTCGTCGCGTGCTCCGGCGGGCACCTGCACGGTGAGATCGCCGCCGGCGACACGGCGCACCGCCTCGGAGAGACGCCGCACCGGTCTCGTGAAGACCTGCGCGAGCAGCATCGAGAGCACGCTCACCGCGAGCAGGATCGCGAGCGTCGAGATCACGAGGTTGCGTGTGAAATCGGCCACCGGGGCGAACGCCTCCTCGGTGTCGATGCGTGCGACCGCGACCCAGTTGAGTCCGTCGATGTCGACCGGGGTGTACGCGGTGATGTTGTCGCGGCCCAGGTAGCCCCTCGAGATCGTGGTGCCCGACTTGCCCTGCTGGGCGAGCTTCACCGATACCGTGTTGACCGGCTGCAGCAGCACCGTGCCGCCGACCTCGACCTCGCGCGCGGCGAGGTCGGACGGAGTGCCGTTCGCCACCGCGAGCTTCTCGTACGCCTCGGGGTCCTCGATGAGCAGGCGCGAGTTGCTGCGCATCAGGTCGTCACTGCCGACGACGTAGACCTCGCCCGTGTCGCCGAGCCCCTGCTCCTTCCAGCGCTCGTCACCCGTGAGCACGTCGTTGATGACGTCGATGGGGATCTGCACCGCCAGCGCGCCGGTGACCCGCTCCGAGTTGCCGACGGGCGAGACCACCCAGATCGCGGGCACGTTCAGCGAGGGCATGTACCGCTCGTAGTCGGTCGTCGCGAGCGCGTTCACCGAGTTCGTCGCCATCACGTCGCGGTAGGCCTCGGCGAGCCGCGAGTCCTTGAATGGACCGGTCATGACGTTCATGCCCAGGTCGGGGCCCGAGTAGGCGGTGTAGACGACGTTGCCCTCGGTGTCGAGCAGGAGCACGTCGTCGTAGCCAGACGCGTCGATGATCCGCTGGAAGTAGTCGTGGTATCGCTCGCGTGCAGCCGACCACGGGCTGCCGTCACCGGGATCGCCGGCGGCGATCGCGGATTCGAAGTCGAGTTCGCCGCCCGGGAACTTGTAGGCCTTCGAGGTGTACTCGTACTGCAGGTACTGACCGGCGACGGATTCCGGGATGAACGCGCCCGACGCATACGTGCCGCCCGCGCGCGCCGACAGGGCCGCGTTGAACTCGTCGTCGTAGTACGCCTCGAGCTCCGCGCGCTGCGCCTCGCTCAGCGGCCGGGACTGCGCCTCCTCGAACGCCGCATTCAGCGCGATCGACGCGTTCTGCGCGCTGAGGTTGCGCGAGTCGAGGGTGACCCCGGTCTGTACCCCGCCGAAGACCCGCTCGAGTTCGCCCGTGCGCAGTTCGCGGATCGTCGTCAGCTGGTCGACGGCGGCGGCGCGCAGCGACTCCCGCCCGCTGACGAAGCCGATGACGCCGACGATGACCGATGAGACGAGGCTCACGCCGAGGAGCATGATGAGCAGCTTCGACTGGATGCTGAGCCCGACCCGGCGGGGCTTCGACGCGCGCGGCTTCGGCACCCTCGGCGAGCGCGGCGGGGCCGGCGGAGCGGCCGATGGTGGCGTCGTCTGGTCGTCGGCGGCGGATGCCTCGGGCGGCGCCCCTCGTTCGGTCGTCGACACGTCGCCCCTCTCGGCCCCCCGGCAAGATGCTCCACACTCTAGCGGCGCAGGGTGCACCGGTCGCAAGGGGCTCGACCGAACTCGTGTCCCCCGAAATCGCGGGAGGGGGTGCTCAGGCCTCGAGCACCGGGCGCTCCTCCTGCTGACGGTAGAGCGAGGCGTAGACCCCTTCGGCGCCCACGAGTTCGGCGTGCGTTCCCTGCTCGACGATGCGGCCGGCGACGACCACGAAGATCACGTCGGCGGACACGACGGTCGAGAGCCGGTGGGCGATCGCGATGGTCGTGCGGCCACGGGCGGCGTCGTCGAGCGCCTCCTGCACGACCCGTTCGGAGATCGTGTCGAGCGCGCTCGTGGCCTCGTCGAGCACGAGCACGGCCGGGTCCTTCAGCAGCACCCGTGCGATCGCGATGCGCTGCTTCTCGCCCCCCGAAAGCCGGTAGCCGCGTTCGCCGACCACGGTGTCGTACCCCTCGGGGAACGAGGCGATCGTCTCGTGGATGTTCGCGGCCCGCGCCGCCGCCTCGAGTTCGGCGTCGCTCGCGTCGGGCCGCGCGTAGCGGAGGTTCTCTCCGATCGAGGCGTGGAAGAGATAGGTCTCCTGGCTGACGATGCCGATGTGCGAGACGAGCGACTCCTGGTCGAGCTCCCGCACGTCGACCCCCGCGAAGCGCACCGCCCCGCCCGAGGCCTCGTAGAGGCGCGGCACGAGGTACGACACCGTCGTCTTGCCGGCGCCCGACGGCCCGACGAACGCGGCGAACTGCCCCGGCTCGATCGTGAAGCTCACCGCGTCGAGCGTCGGCCGAGAGTCGTCGTCGGCGTCGGGGTAGCGGAACGAGACCTCGTCGAACTCGACCCGGCCGAGCGCCGGGCCGAGGGGCACCTCGCGGGCGTCGGGCCGGTCGACGATCGCCGGCTTCAGATCGAGGTACTCGAAGATGCGGGCGAAGAGGGCGCTCGAGGTCTGCAGGTCGAGGGCGACCCGCATGAGCCCCATGAGCGGGAACAGCAGGCGCGCCTGCACGGTCGTGAATGCGACGATCGTGCCCGCCGTGACATCCGCCGTGCCGCCGGCGATGAGCCAGCCGGCGACCAGGTAGACGATCGCGGGGATCGACGACATGAAGATGTTGACCATCGCGAAGAACCACTGGCCCGTCATCTGCTGCCTGACCTGCAGGTCGATCTGGTTCTTGTTCTCGTCGGCGTACCGCTCGATCTCGCTCTTCTGCCGGGTGAAGCTCTTCGAGAGCAGGATGCCGGAGACCGACAGCGTCTCCTGCGTGATCGCCGTCATCTCCGAGAGCGACTCCTGGGTCTTGCCGGCGATGCGCGCCCGTACCTGGCCGACCCGGCGCTGCGCGATGACCATGAACGGCATGAGCACGAGCGCGATGATCGTGAGCTGCCAGTTGAGGATGAGCATCGCGATGAACGCCGAGATCACCGTCACCGTGTTGCCGAGCACGCTCGACACCGTGTTCGTCAGCACCCCGGCGACGCCGCCCACGTCGTTCTGCAGGCGCGACTGGATGACGCCCGTCTTGGTGCGCGTGAAGAAGCTCAGCTCCATGGCCTGCAGGTGCGTGAAGAGCCGAACGCGCAGCGTGCCCATGACGCTGTTGCCGATCGTCGCGGTGAGCCAGGTCTGCCAGACGCCGAGCAGGGCCGAGACGACGAACACGGCGATCATCGCGACCACGATCCACACGAGCACCGGCAGGTTCGGGCCGGAGACCTCGCCGCTCGCGTCGA
Source organism: Agromyces cerinus (assembly GCF_016907835.1). Classification (NCBI taxonomy): domain Bacteria; kingdom Bacillati; phylum Actinomycetota; class Actinomycetes; order Micrococcales; family Microbacteriaceae; genus Agromyces; species Agromyces cerinus. Next base: position 2,719,812 of record NZ_JAFBCT010000001.1, read on the forward strand.
CCGGGAAGAGTCCGTCGTCGAACGCCCGCTGGGTCAGCAGCGGCGGGATGATCGCGAGCGCAGCGCCGACGAGCACGAGCACGACCGTGGTGATGAGGGCGGCCTTGTGGCCGGCGAAGAGCTCGGCGATGCGGCCGAGCAGGTTGGGGATCTTCGGCGCCTCGGCGTTCGCGGCCCGCTGCGCGTCCTCGTCGACGGCGAACCCCCGTCGGGGGCCGCCCCCACCGCCGGCGCCTCCGCCGCCGCGGGCTCCACCGCCGCCCCCACCGCGTGGCGCTCCCCCGTGCATGCTCATGGCATCACCCTATGCCGGGTCCCCGATGCGTCACCCGCCGTTCGCCGGAGGCGCAGCGCAGCGGATGCCGCGGGCGACTCTCGCCCGCGGCATCCGCTCATGTTCGCCGCTCGCCTACCCCTTCGTGGAGCCTGCGAGCAGTCCGCGCACGAAGTAGCGCTGCAGTCCGAAGAAGACGCCGAGCGGGATCACGATGGAGATGAACGCCGCGGCGGTGAGGCGCTGCCAGTCCTGACCGCGCGAGCCGACCATCTCGGCCAATCGCTGGGTGAGCGGCGCGACGTCCTGCGTGCCGCCGGAGAAGATCAGGGCGACGAGCAGGTCGTTCCACACCCAGATGAACTGGAAGATCGCGAACGACGCGAGCGCCGGCGTCGCGAGCGGCAGCACGATGCGGAAGAAGATCTGGCCGTGCGTCGCACCGTCGACCCGCGCCGCCTCGATGACGTCGGACGGGATCTCCGAGATGAAGTTGTGCAGCAGGAAGATCGCGAGCGGAAGCCCGAACATCGAGTGCGCGAGCCACAGGGGCAGGTAGTTCTGCTCGGGGATGATCGGCACGATCTCGTGCAACCAGGCCTGCATCGGCCGCAGCCACGTCGAGAAGATCTGCAGCAGCGGCACGAGGGCCATCTGCAGCGGGATGATCTGCAGCGCGAACACGAAGATGAAGAGCCAGTTGACCCACTTGAAGCGGATCCACGCGAACGCGTACGCGGCCATCGACGCGAAGACGAGCGGGATCAGCGTGGCGAGCAGCGCGATCGCGATCGAGTTCACGATGTACGCGCCGAGCTGCGGTGACGACGACGAGGTCGAGAACAGCACATCACGGTAGTTGTCGAGCGTGAAGCCCGGGTTCTGGAAGATCGTCCACCAACCGGTGGTGCGGATCAGCTCGGCGGGCCGGAATGACGAGACGAGCAGGCCGAAGGTCGGGATGGTCCAGACCACCGCGATGATCAGCGCGATGACCGTCGCGGTGCGCGAGGTCAGCCGCTTCTTCACCCGCGCGGTCCTCGTGCCGTACTCACTGCGCTCTGCTGCCTCGATCGAGCCGAGGTTGTCACCGACCGGGAGGTCGGCGGGGGCGACGCTGCTCATCGGATCTCCCTCTGCTTGCGGAGCACATTGACGTTGTAGATGACGATCGGCAGTACGAGCACGAAGAGGATCAGGGCGAGGGCCGAACCGCGCCCCACCTCACTCGCTCGGAAGGCCTGGGTATACATCTCGTTGGCGATGACGCTCGTGTTGAAGTTTCCGGCGGTCATCGTGCGGACGATGTCGAAGACCTTCAGCGTCGCGATCGAGATCGTCGTGAGCACCACGACGAGGGCACCGCGGATGCCGGGCACCGTCACGTTCATGAAGCGCTGCCAACCGTTCGTGCCGTCGAGCTGGGCCGCCTCGATCTGCTCGGTCGGCACCCCCTTGATGGCCGCGCTCAGGAGCACCATGGCGAAGCCGGTCTGGATCCAGATCATGACGACGATCAGCAGGAACGTGTTGATCGGGTCGGTCTGCAACCACTGCACCGGTTCGCCGCCGGCGGCGACGACCAATGCGTTCAGCAGGCCGATCTGCTCGCCGACCCCGTTGTAGTCGTAGACGAAGCCCCAGATGACGCCCGCGCCGACGAACGAGATCGCGATCGGCATGAAGAGGATCACCTTGTAGTACTTCTCACCCCGCGAACGGTCGATGAAGACGGCGTAGGCGAGGCCGATCGCCGTCGCGAGCGTCGGAACGAGCAGTACCCAGATGATCGTGTTGATCAGCGTGCGGATGGCCGCGGGTTGCGTGAAGGTCCAGACGAAGTTGTCGAGCGTCCAGTCACCGCTCGAGTCCTGGAACGCGAGCAGGCTCGTGCGGATCGCGGGATAGACGAGTCCGACGGCGATGAAGAGCATCGCCGGCAGCAGGAACAGGGCGAGCTGCCAGTAGTCGCGACCCTTCTTGGGAGCCTTGTCGATGAAGAAGATGAGGAGGCCGACCACCGCGGCGAACACCGCGAGCCCCATCACCACCTGGAGCAGCTTGCCGAGCAGATCGGCGGTGGTCATCGTGCCTCCCAGTGTTCGTCATTGAATCGGGGTCGTCGTCGGCGGCGGGTGACGGAGGGCGGGGACTTCGCATCCCCGCCCTCCGATCATGCCCCTCGGGCGTGAGTCGCGCCAGCTAGCCCTTCGGCCAGCTCGACTCGATGGTGTCGAGCACCTGCGCGGTGTCTTCACCCGTGACCCAGGCGACGATGCCCTTCCAGAAGGAATCGGCGCCCACGGCGCCCGGCATCAGGTCGGATCCGTCGAAGCGGAACGTGGTCTCGGGGTCCTGCAGGATCTCGATCGACTGCGTGAGCAGCTCACTCGAGGCGACCTGCGGGTCGAGGCCCTTGTTCGCGCTGATGACGCCGCCGAGGCTCACCCGGTTGTTCGCCCAGGTGTCGCTCGAGAGGTAGGTGCGGAACGCCTCGACCTCTTCTGCGTCGCGGAACGCGACCGGGAACTCGCCGCCGCCGGTCACCGACAGCGGGTCGTCGGCGTTGACGGGCGGGAGCAGGAAGGCGAACACGCTGCCGTCGGACGCGACGGTGTTCTCGTCGCCGCCCTCGGGGTTCCAGAAGGTCTCGTAGAACGAGGCCTGGTGGTGCAGCGAGCACGTTCCGTCGAGGATCGGCAGACCGGCCGTCTGGAACGCCTCGGTGACCTGCGTCGACACGTCTCCGATGCCGCCGTTGACCATGTCGTCGTTCTTCAGGTATGCACCGACGGCGTCGAAGGCCTCGGCCACCTGCGGGTCGTTGAACGGGATCCCGTGCGTGACCCACTGGTCGTACACGTCGGCGCCGTGCAGGCGCAGCATGTAGTCCTCGACCCAGTCGGTGCCCGGCCATCCGGTGGCGTCGCCCGATTCGAGGCCGACGCACCAGGGCTTGTGGTCGCCGTCTGCCGCGATCTGCTCGGAGAGGGCGGTCAGCTCGTCGAGGGTCTTGGGGATCTCGTACCCCTTCTCTTCGAACTCGGCCGGCGAGTACCAGACGTAGCCCTTGATGCTCGCCATGAGCGGGGCGGCGTAGAAGGTGTCCTCGTAGGTACCGTACTGCTTCCAGTCCGCGGACCACCACTCGTCGACATTGGCCTCGACGTCGGCGGATGCGGGGATCAGCCAGCCACCGGCTGCGAGTCGACCGAGGAGACCGGGCTGCGGCACGATGCCGACGTCGGGAGCGTTGCCGCCCTCGGCGAGCACGGCGATCTGCGCCTCGAATTCGCTCGAACCCTGGTAGTCGACCTCGATGCCCGTGCAGGTCTCGAAGTCGGCCCACGACTCGCTGAGGCGGTCGGCCTCGAGGTCGAGGATGGTGCCGGCGACCGAGACCGACTTGCCTTCGAAGGTGCCGTACTGCTCGTAATCGGCGCAGTCGACGTCGGCGGCGTCCTCCGGCGCGACGTCTCCAGTGCAGCCCGTGAGGGCGAGTCCAACCGCCGCGGCCGCCACCACGGGGGCCATCCAACGGCGATGCCGTCTGATTCTCATGTCATCTCCTCGTCGAGTGAATGTGGTGCAGGCGAAGCCGGGAACCGGTTCCAGCCTCAACGCTAGAACACCCGCCACCCTCCTCACAAGGGATGGGAGGTCACGGTTCGGCCACTCCCCCGTTCCACCGCACGAACTGGCGGAGAGCGCTCCCACCAGCGAGGTGCCGTGGCGCACCCGTCGAGTACGCCACGCAGGAAACGGTTCCACATTCGCCGACAGCGGCAGTACACTCTGGCTCGAGGCAGCCCGACGAGGGGAGGCGCGCATGGCCGCGATCGGCGATGTCGCACGCCTCGCCGGGGTCTCGAAGGCGACGGCCTCCCGGGCGCTCTCCGGCAAGGGCTACGTCGCCGAGGAGACCCGCCGCCGCGTCGAGTCCGCTGCCGCCGAGATCGGATACATCGCCTCCCCCGACGCTGCGAGCCTCGTCACCGGGCGCACCAAGAACGTCGGGGTGGTGATTCCATTCGTCAACCGCTGGTTCTTCGGCGAGGTGCTCGAGGGCATCGAGCGTTCGCTCCTCGCCGCCGGCTACGACCTGACGCTCTACAACCTCTCCGACAGCGGCCCCGATCGGGCGCGCGTGTTCGAGTTCTTCCTCGCTCGCAAGCGCGTCGACGCGGTCATCGCGGTGGGCGTCGACCTCGCCGAGCACGAGGTCGCTGCGCTCGACCGCCGAGAGAAGCCGCTCGTGTGCCTCGGCGGAACCGGCGGCAACGCGGCACGGCTCTCGATCGACGACCGGGCCGTCGGCCAGCTCGCGACCGAGCACCTGCTGCACCTCGGTCACACCCGCATCGCGCACCTCGCGGGCATCGGGGCGATCGGGCGGCCCGACACCGTGCAGGGCACGCGCCGACAGGGATTCCTCGATGCGATGGACGCGGCCGGCCACGCCCCATCGCCTGCCGACGTCGTCGAGACCGAGATGACCATGCCGGGCGGCTACCGCGCCGCCCTGCAGCTGCTCGGGCACCCCGGCCCGCGGCCGACCGCGGTGTTCGCGGCATCCGACGAAGTCGCCTTCGGCGCCCTTCGCGCCGCCGAGCGCCTCGGCATCGCCGTGCCCAGGGAGCTCTCGGTCGTCGGCGTCGACGGGCACGAGTACGCCGAGCTGTTCGACCTCACGACCGTCGAGCAGTACCCGGGCGAGCAGGGGCGCTCCGCCGTGGGCGTCGTGCTGCGGCTCCTCGGCGAGGGCGCCGTCGCCGACCCGCTGCCCGATTCCGGCGCGCCGATGCCGACCCGCCTCGTCGTGCGCGCGAGCTCGACGGCCGCCCCGCGCTGAGCGCGACGGAGCCCGCCGGTCAGGCGGCGTCGCCGAGGCCGATCGCCTCCGCCTCGCCCTCCGCGGTCTCGGCGACGCCGTCGGCGGCCGCGAGCTTCGAGCGACCGAGCACGACGATCGCCGCGGCGATGAGCACCGCGATCGCCCCGGCGATGAACGGACTCGACGGCGACACCGTCGCGGCCAGCACCGCCGCGGCGGGCGGGGCGATGGCGCCCCCGAGGAAGCGCACGCCGGAGTAGGCGCTCGACGCGACGGAGCGGGGCAGGTCGGTCGCGTCCATCACGCACTCGGTGAGCACCGTGTTCAGGATGCCGAGCAGGAGTCCGCCGACGACGACCCCGACGATGACGGCGACCGCCGAGTCGATGAGGGCGGCGAGCGCGAGCAGATCGAGGGCGAGCAGCGGCAGCACGAACCAGAGCACCCGGGTGCGGCGCATGCGGGCGGTCAGCAGCGGCGCGACCCACACCGAGGTGATGGCGACCGCGACCCCCCATCCGAAGAACACGAGGCCGAGCGCGATGGCGCTGTGGATGCCGAGCGGCACGAGTGCGAACGGCGTGTACGCGAGCAGCACGAAGAAGCCCATGTTGTAGAACAGCGCGGCCGCGGCGAGGATGCCGAGTGCGGGCCGCGCGAGCGCCCGGAACGGGGCCGAGAGCTTCGTCGGCACGGACCGCTCGACGCCGTCGGTGCGCAACAGCGTGACGATCGCCACGAATCCGATCGCCATGAGCGCCGCGGTGCCGAAGAACGGGCCGCGCCAGCTCCACGAACCGAGCAGCCCGCCGACGAGCGGGCCGATCGCGAGGCCCAGGCCGAGGGCCGCCTCGTACAGGATGATCGCCGAGCTGCTGCCGCCGGCCGCCGCACCGACGATCGTCGCGAGCGCCGTCGAGATGAAGAGCGCGTTGCCGAGGCCCCAGCCGGCGCGGAAGCCGATGATCGACTCGACATCGCCCGAGAGTCCGGCGAGCGTGGCGAACACGACGATCACGCCCAAGCCGATGAGCAGGGTGCGCTTGGCGCCGATGCGGCTCGAGATCCAGCTCGTGAAGAACATCGCGATGCCGGTGATCACGAGGTAGCTCGTGAAGAGCAGCTCGGTCTCGGTCGGCGTCGCCTGGAGATCGGCGGCGATCGCGGGAAGGATCGGGTCGACGAGGCCGATGCCCATGAACGCGACGACGCACGAGAACGCGACCGCCCAGACGGCCTTGGGCTGCTTCAGAATCGAGGCGCCGGATGCCGCGTGGCCGGCCTGCACCGGAACGGCCCGGGTGTCGACGCTCACGCGACGTCTCCGGTGCTCGCCGCGGCCTCGACCAGCGCAGCGCGAGACCGCTCGAGCCGTGTGCGCACGATCTCGACGGCCGAGGCGAGGGTCTCGAGCTCGTCGTCGCCGAGGTCGGCGAACGTCGGGGCGAGGGAATGGGCCAGCTCGCTCCGCCAGGCGTCGAGCGCGGCGAGTCCCTGCGGGTCGGCCGAGATGAGCATCGCCCTGGCGTCGCCGCTGTCGACGATACGGCGGATCCATCCCCGTTCGTCGAGCGCGTGCACGAGCTTCGTCATGGTCGGCTGGGTGACGCGGCTGACCTTCGCGAGTTCGCCGAGGCGCATGGGCCCGAGGTCGCGCAGCACGCTCAGGGTGCGCCAGACGGCGGGCGATTCGGTGTTTCCCGTCACGGTCGCGGCGAGCCGGGTGAGGCGGTGGTTCACGGAGACGAGGTCTCCGATCACCGTGGGGAGGTCGAGCTGGGTCATGCCACCACTATACATAGCTTGGCTATGCATATCCCGGACGGACCCTCGCCCCGGCGCGCCGCCGAGGCGACCGACGTCATCGCCGCCATGATGTCATCGCGCCAGCACGGCACGCCGCCGCGCTTCACCCTGCGCACCGACACGGCATCGCACGACCGAAGGAGTCACCATGACCGACAGCACCGCAGCCGTTCCGCTCTCCGCCCCGCTGTATGGAGCGTCGTTCGGACAGGCGATCAGCAGGTTCTTCAAGAAGTACGCCACGTTCTCGGGCCGCGCGAGCCGCAGCGAGTTCTGGTGGTGGTTCCTCTTCAACCTCATCATCGGCGGCGTGCTCTACGGCATCGCCGCCGCTGGCGGGGCGGCCGGCTCGTCGTACGAGAACGGCATGATGGTGCCGGGGCCCGGTTTCGCCGTCGCCGTGATCCCCTACAGCATCTGGCTGCTCGCGACGATCATCCCCTGGCTCGCCCTCTCGTGGCGCCGCCTGCACGACACGAACCGCTCGGGCGGCTGGTACTTCATCGGCCTCGTCCCCCTCGTCGGCGGCATCATCCTGCTGGTGTTCTTCCTCTTGGACTCGGACCCGGCAGGTGCACGCTTCGACCGCTGATCGCGGCCCGCACCGCCAACGACGGATGCCCCGTGGCTCATGTGAGCCACGGGGCATCCGTTTCGTTCAGGTGACGCGAGTCACCTCAAGCTGCGACCTTCTCGCGAAGGCGGCGACTACTTGAGGGTGACGGTTGCGCCGGCTTCCTCGAGGGCAGCCTTCGCCTTCTCGGCGGTCTCCTTGTTCGCGCCCTCGAGCACGGCCTTGGGAGCGCCGTCGACGACAGCCTTGGCCTCGCCGAGGCCGAGCGAGGTGAGCTCGCGGACGGTCTTGATGACCTGGATCTTCTTGTCGCCAGCAGCCTCGAGGATGACGTCGAAGGAGTCCTTCTCCTCAACCTCTTCAGCAGCGGCGCCAGCGCCACCGGCAGCAGCGACGGGAGCGGCCGCGGTGACCTCGAACTTCTCCTCGAACGCCTTCACGAACTCGCTGAGCTCGACAAGCGTCAGACCGGCAAACTGCTCGAGCAGCTCTTCAGTGGTGAGCTTCGCCATGATGTATCTCCTAGATTTCTTGGTGTTGTAGAACGAGAACGTCGGGCGCTTACGCGGCCGCGGTCTCCAGCTTTTCGCGAAGCGCGTCGATGGTGGCGGCAGCCTTGCCCATCGTCGCCTTCATCATTCCCGCTGCCTTCGCCAGCAGAACCTCACGGCTCTCGAGCGAGGCGTACTTGTTGACCTCGTCGGCGTTGAGGGCCTTGCCCTCGAAGACGCCGCCCTTGATCACAAGATTCGGGTTTGCCTTGGCGAAGTCACGAACGGCCTTGGCGGTGGCGACGAAGTCGCCGTGCACGAAGGCGACGGCGGACGGACCGACGAGGTCGGCGTCCAGCGTCGAGATACCCGCGTTGTTCGCGGCGATCTTGGTCAGCGTGTTCTTCACCACGGCGTAGTTCGCGTCCTGACGGATGTTGTTGCGCAGCTGCTTGAGCTGGGCAACCGTCAGGCCGCGGTATTCGGTCAGCAGAACGGCGGTCGAGCTCTCGAACAGGTTCGTGAGTTCGGCAACCGAGGCTTCCTTGTTCGCCATGGCCACTCCTTGTGTACTCAACGTGCATCGCGATGGCGGTGCACGGCTTCGGATCGCGGCTCAAGTGGCGAGGTCGTGCGGGCAACAAAAAAGCTCCGGCGCAGTTGCGCGGAGCTCGGCCGGATCACCCGGAAGTCTTCGTCACACCTGCGCGGGCCCTTGCTTTCGCAAGACTTCGGTCGCGTCCCATGAAGTGATGAACACATCGAGGCGCACGACAACCAGCGGTCTTCGGCTCCGTACAGGCTAACGGATGACCCGGCCGCTCGCAAATCGCGGCCCGATCGGGCAGAACCCCTCGCCGATGTCGGCAGACGGGGGCAGACTCGCGACCATGGAGATCACACACCTGAACCCAGAGACGCTGCACGCGAACCCGGCCTTCAGCCAGGGTGTGCTCGTGAGCGGCGCCCACCGCACCGTGCACGTCGGCGGCCAGAACGGCACCGACCCCTCGGGCGCGATCGTGCCCGGCGGCCTCGGCCCGCAGACCGAGCAGGCCATCAGGAACGTGCTGGCCGTGCTCGCCGAGGTCGGCGCCGACCAGACGAACGTCGTGCGACTGGCCGTCTACCTCGTCGCCGGGCAATCCGTCGACGACGGGTATGCGGCATCCGCTCGCGTGTGGGGCGCGCAGCCGACGGCGCTCACGGTGCTCATGGTCGCGGGGCTCGGCCGCCCCGACGCCCTCGTCGAGCTGGAGGCGACCGCCGTCATCGAGTGACGATCATCGACACGCGGCATCCGCTCGGCCGTTTCGCCATGTCGGGAATAGTTGACCGAAGTCCAAAGTTGACTCAATGCAACCAATTATATATAGTTGTCGAATATCAACTTGTAGAGACTTAAGGAACCACGTGACTTCTGTGGCAGACAAGCCCGCGACCGGCTCAGTTCCGGCCGCGCCGGCGCAACGCACCCCCCGCGAGGTGATCATCGCCATCTCCGGCCTCGTCGTGGCGATGTTCGTCGCCGTCATCTCCGGCACGGTCGTCTCGACCTCGATGCCACTCATCATCGCCGACCTCGGCGGCGACCAGACCGCCTACACCTGGGTCATCACCGCGAGCCTGCTCGCCATGGCCGTCTCGACCCCGATCTGGGGCAAGCTCGCCGACCTCGTGAACCGCAAGGCGCTGCTCATGACGGCGATCGGGCTGTTCGTCGTGGGCACCGCGATCGCCGGCTTCGCCCAGGACACCACGACCCTCATCGCCGTGCGCGTGATCCAGGGCCTCGGCGCGGGCGGCCTCATGTCGCTCGTCATGATCCTCATCGCCGTCATCATCTCGCCGCGCGAACGCGGCAAGTACATGGGCTTCGTCGGCGGCATCATGGCCGTCGCGACCATCGGCGGCCCGCTGCTCGGCGGCGTCATCACCGACGCCTGGGGCTGGCGCGCCAACTTCTTCCTGCCGGTCCCGCTCGCGATCATCGCGCTCATCGTCATCTCGCGCACGCTGCACCTGCCGCCCATGCCGAAGCGCGCCGTCAAGATCGACTACCTCGGCATCGCGCTGCTCTCGATCGGCGTCTCGCTGCTGCTCATCTGGGTCTCGCTCGGCGGGAGCCAGTTCGAGTGGGACTCGATGACGAGCTTCGTCACGATCGGCATCTCGGCCGCGGCCATCGTCGGCTTCATCATCACCGAGTTCTTCGTGCCCGAGCCGATCGTGCCGATGACGCTCTTCAAGAACCGCACCTTCACGCTCTCGGTCGTCGCCTCGGTCTCGATCGGCGTCGCGATGTTCGCGACGAGCGTCTTCCTCGCGCAGTACTTCCAACTCGCACGTGGCGCGACCCCGACCGAGTCGGGTCTCATGACGATCCCCATGATCGTCGGCCAGATGGGCGCCTCGATCCTCATCGGTGCACTCATCAGCAAGTTCGGCAAGTGGAAGCGCTTCATGCTCGTCGGGTCGCTGCTCGTCGTCGTCGGCAGCTACCTCATGACCACGCTCAGTTACGACACCGACTACTTCTGGGTCAGCGTCTACATGGTCGTGCTCGGCGCCGGCCTCGGCATGGTCATGCAGAACCTCACGCTCGTCGTGCAGAACGACACTCCCGCTTCGCAGCTGGGCGCCGCGAGCTCGAACGTGAACTTCTTCCGCACGATCGCGGGCACCATCGGCGTGACCATCATGGGCTCGATGCTGGCCACGCAGGTCACCACGCACATCACGTCGGGCCTGAAGGGCTACACGCCCACTTCGCCCGAAGACGTCGAGGCGCTGAAGGGCCTCGCCGGCGGCGGCATCCCCCACGTCTCCGAGCTGCCCGACGGCATCCGCGTCATCATCGAGAACGCCTACGGCAACGGCATCGCCGACGTCTTCTGGATCGCCGTGCCGCTCGCGGTGCTGAGCGTGATCGCCATCGCCTTCCTGCCGAACAAGGCGCTCTCGACGAAGACCTCGGCCGAGCAGTTGAAGGAGGAGCTCGAGCAGGTCGCGATCGACCTGGCCGAAGCCGAGATCGGTGCACCGGTCACCTCGTCGATCCAGCTGGTCGAAGCGGATGCCGCGGCCGAGCGCACGACGAAGACGACCACGCGTTCGCGCGGCGTCGACGAAGCGAGCAACGCCGCTTCCACAGGCGGCGACCGATAACATGACGATCGTGACCGAGGCATCCGCAGCCGTCGACGAGGCAATCGCCGAAGTCGAAGTACAGATGAGCCTGCTCTTCAACCGGGCCCGCCTCATCTGGAAGGAGGCGGCGCAGAAGGTCCATCCCGACCTGCAGCCCGCGGCCTACAAGCTGCTGTCGACGATCGTGCGGCTCGGCTCGGCCAACGCCCACGTGCTCGCGGAGATGTTCGAGATGGACAAGTCCGTGGTGAGCCGCCAGGTGCGCACGCTCGAGGAGTTCGGACTCGTCGAGACCCGAGCCGACGAGCGCGACGGGCGCGTGCGCGTGCTCGTCGCGACGCCGGTCGCCGAAGAGCGGCTGCGCGAGGTGCGCGAGGGCAACCAGCAGCGGCTCCGCGACGTGCTGCGCGATCACCCCGAGGCGGAGCTGCGCGGCTTCGCCGAGCTGCTTCGGAGCCTCGCCGAGGCCTGAATCCGGTCGCCGATCACCAGAGAAGGCCCGCACCCCTCGGGGTGCGGGCCTTCGTCGCATTCGCAGCGGCTCCCCGTCCGCTTGCGCCGCGATTCCGAGCTGTACCGAGCTAACCGGCCGCGCGGAGCGACGCCTGCAGCGCCTCCATTCCGCCGACGAGCGGCAGGTGCACCGTCGATGCCGACGGCTGGAGCGTGAGCTCGGTTCCCGGTGCCGGACGCACGGTGTACTCGAAGTCCGACGACATGATCACGACGCCGATCCGCGATCCGGCCGAGAACACGTAGTCCTTCGGTTCGAAGCCGAACTCGTAGCCGTACGCGGTGCCCGGCGTGATCGGCTCGGTCACGGCCGACGAGCTGCGGTTCTCGACGTCGGTCCAGCCTCGCGTGATGATCTTCGGAGCGCCGGTCGCCGGGTACTCCACGAGCAGCGCCGTGAGGTTGGCCTTGGTACGGTCGACCGACAGCTTCAACGACACCGACGGCGTGCCCGAGAGGCGCACGGGCTCGCCGAGCACCCCGGTGCGGTACGCGAGCCGGTTCGGAGAGGTCTCCGCCGCGGCCAGGGCGGTCGCGCGGATGCTCGCATCGTCGATCAGGTTCTCGGTCGCGCGGGAGCCGTCGCGCGAGACCGCGAGGCCGCCGACCCCGTCGGCAGCGGCGGCAGGGCTGAACTTCAGCTTGACCTGCTCCATGGCGGGGTCGGGCCACTCCGGGTACTCGGTGAGCGTGCGGTCCTCGCGGACGATGTAGGCCTTCGGCAGCTGCTCGACACCATTCTCGACGTCGTAGAGGTAGCGCGTGAACCAACGGTTGAGCAGCGTGTCGTTCGGGTTGCCGCCGTGACCGCCCTGGTGGAGGTAGATCTGGTGCGGCACGCCGTTCGCCTTCAGCGCCTCATAGAGGTCGGAGGCGTTCTTCGTCATGACGTTCCAGTCGTTCAGCCCGTGCGCGACGAGCGTGGCGGCCGTGATCTTCTCGGCATCGGCGAGGTAGTCGCGCTCATCCCAGAACGGGCTCGAGTCGCCGGTCGCGCGGTCCTGGTTCGCGCGGAGGTCGTCGATGACCGGCTGGCAGATCTCCTGGTCGAACCGCGTGTACACGTAGTCGGCCAGTACATCGAGGTCTTCACCCTGGTAGCCTCCCGGCGCTCGCACCGCGCCGTCGGAGCGGTAGTAGTTGTACCAGCTCGAGATCGCCGACACCGGCACGATCGCCTCGAGGCCCTCGACACCCGTGCTCGCCACGCCGATCGGCAGCGTGCCGTTGTACGACGTGCCGATCATGCCGACCCGGCCGGTCGTCCAGTCCGCCGAGACCTCGGTCGCTCGGTCGGTGCCCGTGTACGCGGTCGCCCGGCCGTTCAGCCAGTCGATCACGGCCTTGCCGGCGAGCGACTCGTTCAGGCCCCCCGACGTCGGGCAGCCCTCGGACCAACCGCTGCCGAGGCCCTCGGCGTGCACGACGGCGAATCCGCGCGGCACCCAGGTGTTCTCGAGGGATCCCGAGATGCGCGGGCTCGTGCGATTCGTCGGCGTGAACGCCGGCCACGGCTCCTTCTCGGTCGGCGGGGCGCCGATCTCGTGGTCGACTCCCCAGTTGGTGACCTCGGTGCCGCCGGCGTAGTACGGGCTCATCTCCATGAGCACCGGCACCTTCAGGCCGGAGGCGGTCTCGGGCACGCGCGTCACGTCGATGTGGACGAGGTCGGGCTTGCCGTCGCGGTCCGAATCGACCTCGCTCTCGACCCACGCCTCCTCGTTGATCCACTCGGACGCCACCTTCGTGAAGACCGCTTGCGAGAGGCCGTCCTGGAAGGTCGGCTCGGCGGGCATCGGTGCCGCGTACGCGGGGGTCGCCGCGATGACGAGGCCGCCGGCGAGGACCGACGTCAGGGCGACGGCGACGACACGACTGCGCCGTCGACGATCTGCGTGTAGGGCCGCTGAGGTCATGTGGAGCTCCTTCGATCGAGATCGGGGCCGGTCGGCTCGCCGCTGCGTGCGGACGGAGCGAGGACCCGCTGGCTCACAGGCTAGGCACAGCGAGGGCACGGGTCACGCGTCAGATGTCGCGGCAAGGAGACGGGGTGATCGACAGATGTCGATGCCGACGACGATCGATCAGCCGGCCGCGGGATCGCCGTCGCCCGTCGCCTCGACCGCACGCAGCAGGAGCGAGATGTGCACCCCGAGACGATCGAGGCCATCGTCGAGGTCGATGCCGAGGATCCGCTGCGCGCGATTCAGCCGGTTGTAGAGAGAGGTGCGGTGCACACCCAGACGCGCCGCCGCGGTCTGCACGTGGCCGGCGGCCGCGAGATACGACGCGAGCGTCTCGATGAGCACGTCGCCGTCGCGTTCCGCCGCCAGTCGCTCCAGGCCGGGCTGGAAGTCGCCGGACCGCAAGCCCGCGGCCGCCGCCGAGTCCAACCCGCGGTACACGCCGAGGCGATCCCAGTGCAGCACGCGCGGCGCGAGCCGGAACGAGGCGGCGATGCCGAGCGCGCGGCGAGCCTCCCGATAGCTCTCGCGCGCCGCGACGACGGATGCCTCGCCGCCGACCGCGACGCGAGGTGCGCCGGTGCTCGCGCCGAACGCCTCGGCCGCCGACTCGGCGACGACGCCCGCGATGCGGTCGGTGTCCGCGAAGCGACCGGTCGCCGAGGGCACGACGACGACCGCGTGGTCTCGCCTCGCGAACGCCAGCACGCCCCGACCGCCGAGGGCCTGACGTGCGCGGCGCGCGGCGCGCTCGAGCGACTCCGCGGCAGGCCCCCGTCCCGACGCGGGCGCACCGGGGCTCAGCACGTAGGCGCGCAGCAGTCCGCTCTCGAACCGGCCGGACTCGACCAGCTCCGCGGCGGCGGCGCGCCGCACCTCGGCACGACCGAGCATCAGCTCTCGGGCCAACTCGTCTTCGCGTGCGGACTCCCCCTCGAGCGACATCCGAACGCGCGCCCATTCCTCGGCGACCAGTTCGGCTGAGGCGCTGGCGCGTGCGAGATCGAGCGGCCTCGCGTGCTCGGCGGGCTCGATGAACCAGAGGTGACCGAACACGATGCCCGATCGGCCGATCGGCACGCAGACGCGCGGCAGCATTCCGAGCTCGGGATTGCCGGGGACGCGCACCGCGGATGTCGCGGCGTAGACGCCGAGACGGCTGAGCCAGCTGTGGACGGCCGGATCCGCGCGGTGCTCGAGGATCGAGCGACGACGGACCTCGTCGATCTCGTCGGGATGCGGGCTGTAGGCGACGACGGAGCGCCGATGATCCTCGACCAGCGCCGGGCGCCCGAGCTCGGCGGCGACTCGGGTGATCGTCTGCTGCAGGCTCATGGGCGTCTCGGGTCACGGCTCGTGCGAGTGGGGCGCCACCAGCTTAAGCCGCCGAGGTCATGAGCTGATCAGACCGGCGCAGGCACCCGCTCGCCCATCAGCGACATGAGCCGCCTGCAGGTGCGCTGCTCGTTCTCGGGAAGGCACGCCTGCGGCCGGAACAGGGCGATCTGCTTGATGCCCTCCATCGAGGCGAGCAGGAGGTCGACCGCGCGATCGACGTCGTCGCACCGAAGCTCTCCCGCACCGACCGCTCGGTGCGTGAGGCCGAGGAAGAACCGCTCGGTCTCGTCGAGGAATCCCGTCCAGCTCGCGCGAACGTCGGCGTCGTACAGCGACATCGCGACGATCTCGGTCGTGAACACCCGGTTGGCGTCGTCGAGCAGGCAACTCCGGACGGAGAACGCGACGGCGGCCTCGAGCTGGTCGCCGATGCGCTCGTGCACCTCGGTGGCCGCCGCGATCTGGGTGCGCCACACGCCGTAGTAGAGGTTGCACGCCGCGAGGATGACCTCTTTCTTCGAGGCGTAGTGCCAGTAGAGGCTCCCCTTCGTGACCCCCGCGCCGGCCGCGATCTCGTCCATGTTGACGCCGGCGATGCCGCGCGTCGAGAACAACGCGAACGCTGCTGCGGCGAGTTCGTCGGGTTTCGCCGAGCTGATGGTGGCCACGTCGCTATCGTAACACTCCACCATACCGGCCGGTATTGACCGTCGTCGGCTCCGGCCGAGCAGCCCTCGACCTCGAGGCGTTCGGCCGGAGCCGGCCGATCATGCGCCGGCGGGAACGCGTACGAAGCTCGGGACGCGCTCGGTGAAGCCCGCCTCTGCGATCTCCTGTCGCAGCCATCGCACCGAATCGGCGAGCATCGGGCCGCCCTGGCCCTCGCACTCGATGTTCAGCACGCCGTCGAACCCGTGGGCACTGAGGCGCCGCAGGATCGCGCGGATGTTGTCGGCATTGACGCCGTCGCCCGCGGCGACGTGGCTGATCGCGATGCCGGTCGCACCGCCGCGCGCCGCCTCGGCGAGCGACGCCGAGACATCCTTGATGTGCACGTGGGCGATGCGGTCGATGAACCGGTCCGCGAAGGCGACCGGGTCGTTGCCGGCGATGAACGTGTTGCCCGTGTCGAGGTTGAGGCGCAACCACGGCGTCTCACCGCAGAAGTCGAGCATCTCGGCGAGGAACTCGGGTCGGGTCGTGAAGTAGCCGTGCGTCTCGATCGTCACGACCACCTCGTGCGCCTCGGCGACCCGCACGATCTCGGTGTAGCTGCGCTTCATCTGATCGAGCGCCTCGCGATCGCTCAGGCCCTCGGGCTTGTAGAGCCCGTCGGTGGTCGCCACTCGCGGGCAGCCCGCCTGCGCCGCCCAGGCGATCGCCCGCTGCACGTAGGGCACGCCGATCGACGGGCCGTCGAGCCCTGACAACGGGTAGGCCGCGTCGATCTGGGAGAACTCGACACCGTAGCCCTCCATCTTGCGGCGGAGGAGCACGGGGTCCTCGAGGAACGACACGTGCGGGAAGTAGCCGAGGCCCTGGATCCAGCAGGCGCCGTCGATCGTTCCCGGCTCGATGTAGTGCACATCGTGCTCCTGCGCCCACGCGAGCGCCTGCTCGAACGACTTGTGGCTCGAATTGAATGCATCGGTGTGGAAGCCGATTCCGATCTCTGGCATGGGAACCTCTCTCGTTCGGTTCCGGCCGCCGATCGCACCGAGCAGACGGCCGGTATGGAGTATCGCAACGGATGACCGCCGTCATTGTGCGGCCATCGTCCCAGCACCATACTCGCGAGTATTGACGTGTTGGTGATGTTGACCCTAGCATGCAGCGTGTCGGCTTATGTCAGCGAAATGACGGAAGTTGCCCATTCAACGCTGAAAGGCGGGGAGCACCTCGTCGATCGGGCCTGCGAGGCCGGTCGGCGCTCGCCCGGCCGATCGCCGCCGCGGCGTCACCGGGACTGGCGCTCGCCCTCACACCCACGCCCCGCTCGCCTCGGAGTCCGACGACGGCACCGGCAAGCCGAAGGGCGATGGCCGACCCGGGCGATCGCCGCGTGCGTCAGTCGCCCTGCGCGCCGGTCTCCGCCGGCAGCCGCACGGTGAATCGGGTGCGACCGGGCTCGCTCGCCACGTCGACCGTGCCGCCGTGGGCGAGCGTCACCCCTCGCACGATCGCGAGCCCGAGACCGGTGCTGCCTGCGATGCGCGACCGCGACGAGTCGCCTCTCGCGAAGCGCTCGAACAGCGAGT
Organism: Agromyces cerinus; assembly: GCF_016907835.1. NCBI lineage: Bacteria > Bacillati > Actinomycetota > Actinomycetes > Micrococcales > Microbacteriaceae > Agromyces > Agromyces cerinus. Next base: position 2,737,014 of record NZ_JAFBCT010000001.1, read on the forward strand.
CCGCGAGCGCCGGCGGAATGCCGGGACCGTCGTCTTCGACCGTCAGCACGATGTCGTCGCCGTCGTGTTCGAGCGAGGCCACGACCGCGGTGCCGTCGGGCGTGTGCACCCGGGCGTTCGCGAGCAGGTTCGTCACGACCTGCCGCAGGCGCGGCTCATCGCCGACGACGACGGCCGGGGCATCCGGAAGTCGCACCTCCCAGTCGTGCCCGGGACCGGCCGCCTGCGCGTCGCCGATCGCCTCGACGACGACTCTGCCGAGGTCGACCGGCAGCGCCCCGAGTTCGCGCCCCTCGTCGAGCCGCGCGAGCAGCAGCAGGTCTTCGACGAGCTCGGTCATGCGCACCGACTCCGACTCGATGCGCCCGATCGCGTGCACGACATCTGGCGGCAGCTCGCCGCCGTGCAACCGGGTGAGTTCGGCGTAGCCGCGGATCGAGGCGAGCGGGGTGCGCAGCTCGTGCGAGGCGTCGGCGACGAAGCGGCGCACCTTCTGCTCGCTCTGCTCACGCGCAGAGAGAGCGGATGCCACGTGGCCGAGCATGCGGTTGAAGGCGCCGCCGAGGCGGCCGACCTCGGTGCGTTCGTCGTCGACGGGAACGCGTTCGGCGAGCGCGACGTCGCCGCGATCGAGGGGCAGTTCGGAGACGTGCTGGGCGGTCTCGGTCATGCGCGACAGGGGGGCCAGGGCGCGCCGGACGATGAGCGAGCCGAATCCGAGCGCCAGCACGAGACCTGCGAGCGCGACGACCGCGATCGTCACGCCGAGTTCCCGCGCGGAGGCGTTCACCTCGGCGAGCGGCAGGGCGATCACGACCCGGGTCTCGGGGGCGATGTCCTTGCGTTCCGAGAGGGCACGGAACTCGCCGAGAGCACGCCCCATGTCGATCGTGTGTGGCTGCCCGTCATCGGGGACGGCGGCGAGCGTCGCCGTCGCGTCCGGCGGCAGCTTCAAGATGCCCTGCGCGTCCTCCGCGATGTAGGCGGCATCGGCCTGGCCCGTGTCGGGAACCACTGCGGCGAGCGTGCCGGCGGACTGGCCGGCGACGTCGAGGAGCGGGGTGGCGGCCTCACCGCTGCCGGGGAACGGCATGGGCCCCTGGAGGTTCAATTCGGCCCGGTCCATCGCCGAACGCAGGTCGGCATCGACCGCGGCCATCGACGAGGTGTGGAAGATGCTCACGCTGACGACGCCGACCACCATGCTGACCGCGGCGAGGAGTCCGGCGAGCACGAGGAGCAGGCGTCGCTGCAGGGTCCACTCGCGTCGACGCGGGACGTCGGTCGCCGCGGGCAGCTCGGGAGCGTCCTGCTGCGTCGGCGTCGCCGCCGTGGCGGTCGCCCGGGCCGACGCCGCGTAGCCGGGATCGCCCGGCCGCGTCATCCGGCGGCCTTCAGCATGTAGCCGGCGCCGCGCACGGTGTGGATCATCGGCTCGCGGCCCGCGTCGATCTTCTTGCGCAGGTACGAGATGTAGAGCTCGACGACCGACTCCTTGCCGCCGAAGTCGTAGCTCCAGACGCGGTCGAGGATCTGCGCCTTCGAGAGCACGCGGCGGGGGTTGCGCATGAGGAAGCGCAGCAGCTCGAACTCGGTGGCGGTCAGCTCGATCGGCGTGCCGTCGCGGAAGACCTCGTACGAGTCCTCGTCGAGGGTCAGGTCGCCGACGACGAGCACCGGGTCCTTCGCCTGGGCGAGCGTGAGGGTCGAGCGCCGGATGAGTCCGCGCAGGCGTGCAACGACCTCCTCGAGGCTGAACGGCTTCGTGACGTAGTCGTCGCCGCCTGCGGTGAGACCTGCGATGCGGTCGTCGAGCGAGTCCTTCGCGGTGAGGAAGAGCACGGGCGTCTCGGTGCCGTCGGCCCGCACGCGCTGCAGCACCTCGAGGCCGTCGATGTCGGGCAGCATGATGTCGAGCACGATCGCGTCGGGTCGGAACTCGCGGGCGACCTTCACCGCGGTCTGCCCGTCGCCCGCGGTGCGCACGTCCCATCCCTCGTACTTCAGCGCCATCTTGAGCAGCTCGGTGAGCGAGTGCTCGTCGTCGACCACGAGCACGCGCACCATCGAGCCGTCGGGCTTGGCGATGGCGGGGGCTCGGTGCGGGGTCGCTGCGGCGTTCGTGCTCATGACTCCAGTATCCGCGCCGAGCTATGCGTTTCCTATGACTTGCGTGAGCGGATGCTGCGTGGCCGACGTGGAAGGGCCGCACATCGGCTGCGCACAGGCCAGCCATCGGGCTCCCACAGGCCGCGCCCCTACCGTCTCGATCGGCGCTCGCTCCGAACGCCCCCTACCCCAAGGATCGACATGTTCTTCACCTACCTCCGGCGCGAACTCGCCGGGCGCCGCAGGCAGACCGCGATCATCGCGATCGGCATGGCGCTCGCGATCGCGCTCGTCATGATCGTGAACTCGGTCTCCGCCGGCGTGCGCGACGCCCAGGCCTCCGTGCTCGAGTCCGTCTACGGCGTCGGCACCGACCTCACGGTGTCGCAGAGCCCGACCCCGCCAGCGGAGGGCGAGGCCGGCGGTCCGCGGTTCGAGTTCGGTGCCGACGCGGGCACCACGACCGACGGGTCGACCGAGATCAGCCAGTCGCGGCTCTCGGCCGGGTTCGGCTCGAGCACCTTCGACGAGGCTGCCCTGGCGTCGGTCGAGGAACTCGACGGCGTCGCCGCGGCGTCCGCCACCCTCTCGCTCACGAACACGACGTTCGACGGCGAGCTGCCCGATTTCGCGCAGACGGCGGAGGGCACCGAGCAGATGCCCGCCGACGGCGAGCAGCCCGCGGCACCGCCGCAGGGCGGCTTCGACGGCGCCGGCGGCAGCGCCTTCGACGTCGACAGCTTCACGGTGCTCGGCCTCGACCCGGCTTCGGCCGCCGTCGGGCCCCTCTCGGCGGTCGAGCTGGCCGACGGGCGCGGGCTCGAGGCATCCGACACCGGCGAGCCGGTCGCCGTGCTCGACGCCAGCTACGCCACGAGCGCCGAGCTCGCCGTGAGCGACACGATCGACGTCGGGGGTACGGAGTTCGAGGTCGTCGGCACCGTCTCGTCGACCTCCGCCGACGCCGCGACCGCCGCGAACGTCTACATCCCGCTCGACCTCGCCCAGTCGATCTCGGGCGAGGAGGGCATGATCTCGAGCATCTCGGTGCAGGCGGAGTCCGCCGACGGCATCGACGCCCTGCAGGCCGAGATCGAGGAGGCGCTGCCGGATGCCACGGTGTCGACGCAGTCCGACCTCGCCGCCTCCGTCTCGGGCTCGCTGGCGAGCGCGTCGAGCCTCATCTCGAACCTCGGGCTCTGGGTCTCGCTCGCGGTGCTCGTCGCCGCCTTCCTCATCGCCATCCTCTTCACGATCCAGGGCGTGACCCGCCGCACCCGCGAGTTCGGAACGCTGAAGGCGATCGGCTGGCCGAACGGCCGCATCGTCGGCCAGGTCGCCGGCGAGTCGCTCGTGCAGGGTCTCATCGGCGGTGCGGCCGGGCTCGTGCTCGGCCTCGCGGGCATCTGGGTGGTCAACCTCATCGCCCCGACGATCGGCGGCAGCTCGGGTTCCGAAGTGGTCGCCGGCGGCCCCGGCGGCCGCGAGATGGTCATGCAGGCCGGCGGCCCGGACGGCGGCTTCGGCGGAGCGATGCCGTCGGCCGCGTCATCCGCCGAGGTCGTGCTGCACGCCCCCGTGACCGTCAGCGTCATCGTGATCGCCATCGGACTCGCGATCGCCGGCGGCCTCGTCGCCGGCGCGTTCGGCGGATGGCGCGCCGCGAGGCTCCGCCCGGCCGAAGCCCTCCGCAGCGTCGCCTGACGCCCGCCATCCCACGAAAGGAACCACCATGTACACGCTCGAACACGTGTCGAAGACCTATGCGCAGTCGAAGCGCCGCATCACCGCACTGCAGGACGTCTCCCTGTCGATCCCGAAGGGGCAGCTCGTCGCGATCCAGGGGCCGACCGGGGGCGGCAAGTCGACACTCCTGCAGATGCTCGGCGCACTCGACCGACCGAGCACCGGCCGTGTCGCGCTCGGCGAGGCCGAGCTCTCGCACCTGCCGGATCGGAAGCTCGCCGGCATCCGCGCGAAGGAGATCGGGTTCGTCTTCCAGGGCTTCAACCTGATTCCCACGCTCACCGCGCTCGAGAACGTCGAGACGGCGCTCGAGCCGCTCGGGGTGCCGGCCGACGAGCGGCGGCGCCGAGCGACCGAAGCGCTCGAGTCGGTGGGGCTCGGCGACCGCGGCGGCCATGTTCCGAGCGAGCTGTCGGGCGGTCAGCAGCAGCGCGTGGCCATCGCACGGGCGCTCGTGAAGGAGCCCGACGTGCTGCTCGCCGACGAACCGACCGGCAACCTCGACGAGCAGACCCGCGACGACATCATGGACCTGCTCGAGGGCCTCTGGCGCGACCGCGGCCTCACGCTCATCGTCGTGACGCACGACTCCGCGGTGGCCAAGCGGGCCGAACGCCGCCTGCACATCAGGGACGGCGCCGTCACCGAGCGCTGACCGGATCGGCTGAGCAGCAGAGCGGATGCCGCGACCTCTCCGGTCGCGGCATCCGCTCGCCGGTCATGTGCCGCCGGCGAACCGGGTCAGCGCACCTCCGCCACGCCGTAGGGGCGGATCACGACCGGGCCGAGCAGGCCGTAGTCGGCCCGCTTCACGACGCCGTACACCGTCGGGTTCACGACCCGCAGGCGGTTGATGAGCGTCGATGCCACCTCGACCTCGATCGTGTTGTTGCCTGGATGGGCGAACTCGCTGATGTCGACGGTCGGGTCGGTGAGGTCGCGGTCCTCGACGAGCTTGCCGTTGACCCGCACCCGGAAGGTGTCGACCACCCGTCCGAGCTCGAGGCGGATGCCGGCGCCCGACGTCTTCCAGTCGCTGCCGAGCTTGACGCGCGTCGTGTACCGCCCGATGCCCGAGGTGTCGGCGAGCCCGGGGATCGCGCTCCACGGCGCGAGGCCCGAGAGCGGAACCTCGACCACCGGCTTCGCCGTCACGGTCGGGGAGGCTCCGGGCTGCCAGTCCTCGACGCTGAGCGTCCACGAGGTGAGCTCGATCGGCGCCGGCAGCGCCTTCACCGTCGCGGTCGCCGTGCGACCGTCGGCGAAGCGCACCGAGAAGCGACCGGGGGCGTCCGTCACGAGCTCGATGCCCTGCTTGGCGGCGCGCACCGACCTCGCATCGGTCTCGACGACCTGCTCGGACGGCGCCTGCCTGCCCGCCCAGTCGCGCGGCGCCAGCACGATGACCGTCGACTGCGCCGGCTGCAGGCGCACCCGCACGGTGACGCGCGCGCCGTCGCGACGGTAGGCGACGAGCGGGCGCACCTCGCCCGACCAGGCGTCGAGCTCGTAGGGCACGCTGTCGGCGTGCTCCGCCGTGAGCACGACGTCGTGGTCGATGGGCACGAGCTTGTCCTTGGCGGGATTGTGCTTCGCGTTCACGAGGTAGTAGTAGTCGACGCCGCCGTCGACCCGTCGGATGTGCTTGAGGTTCGACGTCTCGTGGTCGACATCGGGCGCGACGCCGAGGCTCGCGAGCGCGATCGGGATGTCGGCGTTCGCCGGGGCGAGCGCGACCGAGGGCGAGTTGCGCAGTGCCGCCACGACCTCGGCGACCCGGGCGTTCTGCTCGGCCGAGCGGAAGCCGATGGCTGCCGGCTTCGACCAGTCGCCGAAGAGCACGATCGGAAGGCCCGCGTCGGCGAAGTCCAGCAGGCGCTCCGCGGTCGCGACCGTGAGGGTCGCCTCGTTGCCTCGGAACCGGTCGATGTCGACGATCACCGCCTTGTATGCGCCGCCCTCCGGAGCGAGCCGGCCGCCCGCGAGCACCGCGCCCTCGCGCTCGAGGCTCGACCCGGTGAGGAACCCGTGCGTCCAGCCGACGGGGATGCCGGAGGCGGTCGCCCACGGTGCGCCGATGCCGGTCTGCGCCCAGCCCTTCTGCCGCAGGAACACGAGGTCGTAGCGGGGGCGCCCGGCGCGGAGCACCCACTGCGTGCGAGCGAGGTACGCGGCCACGTCGGGCAGGTGAGCCCAGACCGGCATCCGCGGGCCCCAGGCCTCGGAGTAGCCCACCGAGTTGTTGTAGTACGGGCTGAAGGCCGCGAAGCCCGGCCAGCCGGCGCCCGGTGCGCTCGCGTACGGGAACCCGTGGAGCACCGACTGGTTGACCCCGCCGGCGAACATCTCGCCGTGCGTCGTCAGCACCTCGGTGATCGTCGCCGAGTACGACTTGCCGAGGTACGCCGCGGACTCGCACGAGAGGATCGTGTGCCCCGCGATGTCGCGGCCGCTCGCGAGCACCCGGTAGTCGTCGACGTTCTTCGCGCCGAGCGATTCGGTCTCGGGGATGTCGACGATGCCGGCCTGGTCGATCGAGTCCTGCTCGAGGCCGTAGGCCTGCACCCGGTACTCGAGGCCGTGCGAGTGCGCCCAGTCGCGGAAGGGCACGAGGTGGTGCTCGGAGTAGAGGTCGCTCAGCACCTGGTTGAAGTCGTCGCGCACCCGCGTCGTCACGATGTCGTCGAAGTCGTAGAGGTACTTCTCCTTCAGCTCGATGACGACCGGCAGGAACGGCGTGAGCTCGTAGCCCTGGCGCGCGCTGAACTCCTCGGGCAGGCGCCGGGTCCAGATCGTCGCCTCGGTCTCGATCTCGAGCGAGTCCTCGAAGAAGGCTCCCCCGGCCTCGGCGAGCAGCTTCGACATGCGGGCCGAGATGATCTCCGACTCCCAGAAGTCGATGACGGCCTGCGCGCCCGCCGAACTGAAGTGGTCGACCACGTACGACGTCGGGTTCGTGTGCGCGCCGCCCTCGGCGAGCTGGCCCGAGCCGCGCCGCCAGAACGCGAAGAGCACCCAGCTCGCGGTGCCGGCGGGGGCGGTCCAGTCGACCGCGCCGTCGACGACGGCATCGGTGAGGTCGACCCCGCTCGCACGCTTCAGCACGATGTTGCCCTTGGCCGGCTTCGTGACGATCTCGAAGGCCTGCACCGAGAGCAGCAGCGTTTCGGTGACCCCGTGCTCTGCGCCGATCGCCGGCGCGGGCACCGCGCCGCGGTGCGCCTGGCCGGGCGCGAGTTCGACGACGCCGTGCACGAGTTCGGTGAGTGCCGCCTCGTGCTGCGGGGTGATGGTCGGCACGGCGGCCGGCCACGACGGGCCGAGCGTGATGTCGAGACGGATGTCGCGGCGCTTCGCCTGCGCGAGGGCGGCCTCGACCGCCTCGCACCATCGGTCGCCGCCCCACGGGAAGCCGTCGACGTCGAGGTCGCCGGATGCCACGCTGTGGTGCACATCGGCGATCTCGAGCCCGCCGAAGCCGGCGTCGGCGACCTGGTCGACCTCGCGCACGATCTCGTCGACCTCGACCTGGCCGTTCGGCCACCACCAGCGGAACTTCGGCGCGACCGAGGTGGCCGGGTCGGCGAACTCGGAGATGCCGAAGGCGTTGCCCGTGCCTGCGGGGAGCACCGAGCCGACAGCGGCGCCGGCCGACTGCGGCGCAGCGTTCGCGACGAGCACTCCTGCCGCGGCCGCTGCCGAGTATCCGAGGAGCTGCCGTCTCGAGAGCGAGAGATCGTTGAAGGTTGCCATGCCTGCCCTTTCGAGCACGGCGGGCGTCGATGCACAGCGCCGTGCGGGATGTATTGAATCGATTCAGAACGATCGACGATCCTCACCCTATGCGGGCGGGCGAATCGCGGTCAACTCCATGACGCGAGGTCCGGAGCGAGCCGTCGGGCGGTCGGCGGCAGCGCGTGGCGATGGCGTTCGCACGGGTGTCGACGCCTACGGTGGATGAAATGAGCACGCCACCCGAACGCCCCGCCCGCGCGACCTACGTGCGACGGCGCCTCGTCGTCGGCGGCGCGGCGCTCGTCGTCGTCGCGCTCATCGCCTGGCTCGTCATCGCGATCGTCACGGCGATCGTCGCGGCCTCGGCTCCCACCGGCCCCGGAACGCAGGGCGGCGACGGCAGCCACCCGAACCGGGAAGCGCTCGAACTCGATCCCGAGCTGCCGGCACCCGTGCTGCGCCAGCTCGAGTACGTGCGCGACCACTGGGACGCGGACTCGAGCGAGCGCTACGGCGTGCTCGGCGTCGACGACTGCGTGAACTTCACCTCCCAGACGCTCATCGAGCGCGGCTGGCAGGTCGACGAGGAGTGGTGGTACTCCGAGGACGGCGACGCCTACGCCCACTCCCCCGCATGGCGCTCGTCGACGCTCTTCAGCGACTACCTCGCCTCGCATCCTGAACGGGCGACCCCGCTGTCCGACGCCCAGCGCGCGAAGGTGGAGCCCGGCGACATCGTGCAGTTCGACTGGGATGCCTCGGGCGACCGCGACCACACCGCCATCGTCACCGCGGTGCGCGAGGGGGGTGACGGCGAGATCGACGTCTACTACGGCGGGCACACGGATGCCACGTGGGATCGCTCGGTCGACGACCATCCGAAGCATCCCGAGACGAAGGTGTACTACTGGAGCGTCGCGGACTGATTCGGCTGATCCTCAGGCGACGCTCCTACGCTGACGCCGATGCCGAGCACCTCCAAGACCCCTGAATCCCGCCGCCGCGGCCTCGTACTCGTCGGCGTCGTCGCCGTCGTGCTCATCGCGGGCGGGGCGACCCTCGCGTGGACGGCGCAGCAGGGAGCCGGCGAGGCCGCGGCGAACGGTTCCGCCGACACGTTGGCCGGTGCAGCCGGAGCGGCAGGAGCGGCAGGAGCGCCCGGCGCGGGCCGCCCGGCTTCCGACGCCGACACGGAGGTCGCCGACTTCTCGGCCTACTCCGACGGCGTCGCCGCCCAGCTCTCGTACGCGTTCGAGCACTGGACCGACACCGAGAGCGAGACCTACGGCTACCTCGACGAGAACGACTGCGTGAACTTCACGAGCCAGACCCTGCTCGCGCGCGGCTGGATCGAGGACGACGAGTGGTGGTTCGACGAGTCGGGCGACGCCTTCAGCCACGCCGATGCCTGGATCAGCTCGACGGCCATGCGCGACTACCTCGAGACGCGCCCCGAGCGGGCCACGGCGCTCACCGACGACGAGCGTGCCGCGGTCAAGGTCGGCGACGTCGTGCAGTTCGACTGGGACGACTCGGGCGACCGCGACCACACCGGCATCGTGACCTCGGTCGAGACGGAGCTCGACGGGTCGATCACGATCCTCTACGCGGGTCACACCGACCCGACGTGGGATCGCTCGGTCGACTGGGCGATCACCGTGCTGCACCCCGGCGGCGTCGCGTACTACTGGAGCATTCCCGAGTAGTCGAGCTCGGGCATGCTCAGGCCCGCCTGCAGCAGCCCGATGAACACGGCGAGCACGAGCACGTTGATCACGACGGTGAGCCAGAACGCACGGCGGAAGCTGCGCTTGCGCGTCTTGTGGCGGAAGAGCTGCTGGGCGACGACCGCGCCCGGCCAGCCGCCGGCGAACCCCGTCATGAGCAGCGTCGACTCCGAGGTGCGCGGCCCGCCGCGCTTCGCCGCCCGCTTGTCGAGCCCGTAGGCGACGAAGGCGACGAGACTCGCCGCGGCGTACCACGCCGGGACCCACCAGGGCAGCCAGGCGGCCACGACGGCGACGGCGAGCGCAGCGGCGAACACCACCAGCACGGCCCAGCTGAGCGACGATGGCAGCGGCCGCGAGAGATCGCGGTCGGGGCGGGCCGGCCGAGCGGCCGGCCGGGCCGTCGATCGAGGGCGCGGCGGCGGGTTCGGGTCGAGACGCATACGCCGATGCTACGGCCGGCGCACGACACCCCGCCCGCCCCCGAGCGGGGCTACTGGTTCGAGAACGCCGCGTCGAACGAGGCGGTCGGCTTCGGCCAGAGCAGCGAGCGGATGAATCCGACCGCCTCCGCCGCACCGTGCAGCCGGTCCATGCCCGCGTCCTCCCATTCGACCGAGATGGGTCCGGCGTAGCCGATCGCGTCGAGCGCGCGGAACGAGTCCTCCCACGGCACGTCGCCGTGGCCGGTCGAGACGAAGTCCCAGCCGCGCCGCGGGTCGCCCCACGGCAGGTGCGAGCCGAGCACGCCGGCCCGCCCGTTCTGCGGGCGCATCCGCGTGTCCTTGCAGTCGACGTGGTAGATGCGGTCCTTGAAGTCCCAGATGAAGCCGACCGGGTCGATGTTCTGCCACATCATGTGCGACGGATCCCAGTTGAAGCCGAACGCCTCCCGGTGCCCGATCGCCTCGAGCGTGCGCACCGAGCTCCAGTAGTCGTACGCGATCTCCGACGGGTGCACCTCGTGCGCGAACCGCACGCCCTCGGCGTCGAAGACGTCGAGGATCGGGTTCCAGCGCGCCGCGAAGTCCTCGAAGCCGGCGTCGATCACCGAGGCCGGCACGGGCGGGAACATCGCGACGTAGGGCCAGATCGACGAGCCGGTGAACCCGACGACGGTGTCGACCCCGAGCGCCCGGGCGACGCGCGCCGAGCGCTTCATGTCGTCGGCGGCGCGCTGCCTGACGCCCTCGGCGTCGCCGTCACCCCACGTGTAGGGCCGCACGATCGCCTCATGGCGGAAGTCGATGGGGACGTCGCACACGGCCTGGCCGGTGAGGTGGTTCGAGATCGCGTAGACCTTCAGGCCGTGGCGGTCGAGGATCTCGCGACGCTCGTCGAGGTAGCCGGGTTCCTCTTCGGCGCGCTTCAGGTCGAGGTGGTCGCCCGAGCACGCGATCTCGAGCCCGTCGTAGCCCCACTCGGCGGCGAGGCGGGCGACCTCAGCGAACGGCAGGTCGGCCCACTGCCCCGTGAAGAGGGTGACGGGGCGGGTCGCGGGCGCCGCGGCATCCGTCTCGTTCGAGTGCTGGCGGTCGGTCATGCTCGCTCCCGTTCGTCTTGGAGGGCGGCCAGGTAGCGGATGCTCCGTGCCGCGAGTTCGTCCTGCGATGCGGCGAGGGGCCGCCACACCGATGCGGCGACGGCGATCGTGTCGTTGTCGCCCGTGAAGCTCTCGAGGCCGAGCGGACCCGAGTAGCCGACGTCGTCGAGGGCGTCGAGGAAGGCCGGCCAGTCGATGTGGTCGTCGCCCACCGCGCCGCGGTCGTTGCCGCAGACCTGCACGTAGGCGAGGTGCTCACCGGCGAGGCGGATCGCGTCGCCGACGCGCTGCTCCTCGATGTTCAGGTGGTAGCTGTCGAGGGCGAGGCCGAGGCCGGGCCCGAGCAGCGGCCCGAGCGCCTCGAGCGCCTGCTCGACGGTGTTGACGAGGCTCGTCTCGTAGCGGTTCAGTGGCTCGATCGCGAGGCGGATGCCGCTGCGCTCCGCCGCCCGCACGACCGGGCCGAGGCTGCCCTGCAGCTCGCGGTACCGGGCGGCGCGCTCCTCGGCGTCCATGCGCCAGGTGCGGCCCGTGGCGGCCGTGAACGGACCGGCGACCACGCGGGAGCCGAGCCGCTCGGCGACGCCGAGGCAGTGCACGAGGTAGTTCTGGGTGGCGACGATCTCGGATCCGGGCGCCGCGATCAGGTTGCGCCCCGGGCCCATCGCCCCGATCACCACGGGGGCGAGGCGGTGCTCGCGGAGCACGTCGGCCGCGGCATCCGGCGACCAGTCGCCCGGCGTCTCGACCGGCAGTTCGATCGCGCCGAAGCCCATGCCGGCGGCCTTGGCGGCGAGCTCGGCGAGCGAGTCGTCGTCGAGCGGCGAGGTCCAGACCCAGGTGTTGACGCCGATGATGCGGCGCATGCTGCCTCCTTGCAGTGGAGAACGTCGGTCGAGTAGGGAGCGAGGCGAGCGTATCGAGACCCGGCTCGGGCCGCGAGGGCCTCCACCGGGTCTCGATACGGCACTGGCGTGCCTACTCGACCGACATTCGGGTTACGGGATCACCCGCTCCTGCCAGATCTGCGGGTAGCCCGGCAGGTCTTCGCCGCCGAACTTCGCGTAGTGGCCGTCGGGCATGCCGTCGTTCGCCTCGAGGTACTGGTCGACCTCTTCAGCGGTGATCGGGGACTGCGGGAGCACCCACTCCTTGGGGATCTCCTCGCCGGCGAAGATCTTCTGCGCGGCGAGCAGCGGCGTGCGCCACTGGAAGTTGGAGTACACCGGTGCAAGACCCGTGAGCCCCGTCTCCTTCCACTTGCGCAGGAAGCTCATCTCGTCTTCGCCCGTCATGACGGGGTAGTCGGCGCCGGCGTCCTCGAACGCCTCGATGGCGGCGACGGCGCCGTCACCGGCATCCATCCAGATGCCGTCGACATCGCCCTTGGCGAGCTCGTCGGAGATGATCTTCTTGATCTCGGCGGGGTCGGCGCCCGTGAAGTAGTCGACCGCCTCGATGTCGTTCTCGCCGAAGAGCTTCTCGGCCGCGGCCCAGCGCTGTTCGAGCACGTCGACGCCCGGGAGGATCCGGAGCGCGACGACCTTCGAGCCCGGTTCCAGCTCCTCGATGAGGAACTCGGCCGTGTCGATGCCCCACGCGAATCCGCCGATGGGGTGGATGAACGTGACGGGGCAGTCGGTCTGCACGCCGCGGTCGAAGACCACGACGGGCTTGCCGGTGTCGCACGCACGCTCGACGGCCGGGGTCATGGCCGCCGTGGAGTTCGGCGAGATGAGGAAGATGTCGCAGTTGCCCTCATTGATGAAGTAGTCGATGTCGGCGATCTGCGTGTCATCCGAGTCCTGCGCGTCGCGGGTCTCCATCTCGGAGATGGCCCCCGATTCCTGCAGGACCTTCAGCTGCTCGTTCATCGTGATCCAGCCGGTCTGCCGCCACGGGTTGGAGATCGAGGCGTTCGCGAAGCACGCCTTCTTCGCTCCGGTGGCCGCGTAGGCCGACGTGTCGGTCATCTCGGCGTTGATGTACTGCAGCCACGGCTGCCCCTCGGGCCCTTCGGGCACGACGGACCGTTCGGCGTACTGCTTGTCGTAGAGCTCCTGGTCGAACCATTCGACCGCTTCCTCCGTGGCTCCGGCGTCTTCCGACGGCGCGGCCACGTTGGGGTCGGTGGTACATCCGGCCAGTGCGAACAGCGCGAGAGCGCCGACCATGGCCGATGCCACTGAATACCTGCGTCGCATCACGAACCTCCCTTGGTTTCGTTGTCAGCCCTCTGCGTCGAGGGAATGGGTGCAGGGCGAGCGGATGCCGCGGCATCCTGCTCCTCCGCCGGTGCCGGCGAAGTCTGGGTTGCGGTCTCCGATGATGACGGAGTCGGCGAAATCGGGGGTGCTGGCGCCTCGAGGGCGCGGCCCTTGCGTCGGGCGCGAACCGTGGTCGCGGCGTAGGCCACGGCGAGGATGATGATCGCGCCCTGCACCGCGTCGCGGTAGGTCGAGGGCACCCCGGCGAAGTTCAGCAGCGTGAAGAGCGCCTCGAGGGCGAAGGCACCGGCCGCCGCCGCGACGACCCAGCCGCGGCCGCCGCCGAGCACCACGCCGCCGAGCACGACCGCGGTGATCGCGGTGAACTCGTAGCCGCGGCCGACGCTCGGATGCACGCCGGCGTAGCCGACGAGCAGCACGCCGGCGACGGTCGCCGAGAGCGAGGAGATGATGAAGGTGGAGGTCTTCACCCACCAGTTGCGCGCACCCGAGTACCGGGCGGTCGTGGGGTTGTCGCCGAGGGCGATGATCGTGCGACCGAACGGGCGCCGGGCGAACCAGACCGCGAGGAGGAGCACGACGACGAGCACGACGACCGACCAGGGCAGGATGTCGATGACGGGCAGGTTCCTGATGCCGCCGCGCCCGATCTCGCGGAAGCCGTCGGCGGGGTTGCCGGTCGCCGCGCCGCCGGTCCAGTAGAGGGTCGCGCCGAGCAGGGCGAGCATCATGCCGAGCGTGGCGATGAAGCTCGGCACCTTGAGCAGGGTGACGATGAGGCCGTTGACGAGCCCGATGAACGCGCCGAACGCGAGCATGAACAGCAGCACGGGGATCGACTTCGACTCGTCCTGGCCGATGAGGTTGCCGGCGATCACGACCTGGGCCGTCACGACCGATCCCATGGAGAGGTCGAACTCGCCGCCGACGATCACGAAGTACTGCCCGATCGCCACGATCGCGACGGGGGCGACGCGCTGCACGAACCGGATGAACTGCGACGGCTCGGCGAACGAGGGGTTCAGCACCGTGATCGCGACGAGCAGCACGATCAGGAGCAGGAAGACCGCGCCACGGGGGCTGACGAGCGTGCGGGCGAAGCCGGCAGCCCGCTGGCCGGCGGTGGGCTGCGGGGCGGTCACGTCGCTCATGCCGAACCCTCCTTCTCGTGGTCCTCGACCGGCGAGGCGGTATGGGCGTCTCGCGTGTTGTCGAGCGGATCGGGGCCGACGCGGGCGGAAGCGCCGCCCGCGGCATCCGGAGTCGCCGACCCTGCGGTGAATCGCGGACGGCGCCGGTCGAGCGAGCGGGTCGTGTACACGGCGACGGCCGCGACGATGACGACGCCGCGCACGACGTCCTTCAGGAAGGGGTTGACCTGCATGACGCTCATCACGTTGTCGACGACCGCGAAGATCGCGACGCCGCCGATGGTGCCCCAGATCGATCCGCGGCCGCCCATGAGCAGGGTGCCGCCGAGCACGACCGCGGCGATCGAGAGCAGGTCGTAGCCGCCCTGGATGCCGACGGTGGGGCTGCCGACGCCGAGCCGGCTCGCGAGCAGGAGCCCGGCGAGCGCCGCCGTCATCGAGCACAGCACATGGGCGATGATGACCGGACGCGCAGTGCGGATGCCCGAGAGGCGCGCGACCTGCTCGTTGCCGCCGACGGCGAACATGTGGTTGCCGGTGCGGGTGCGGGCGAGGAAGAACGCGCCGGCCACGGCGACCACGAGCATGATGAGCGTCGACACCGGCACGGGCCCGATGCCGGTCGCGCCGATCAGCTGGAACTCCCACGGCACCTCGCCGCTCGTGCCCTTGTAGTTCGTGTCGAGGTAGCCCTTGATGATGAGCCCCGTGCCGAGCGTCGCGATGAAGCCGTTGACCTTGAGCTTCGTGACGATGAGGCCGTTCGCGAGTCCGATGAGGGCCGAGACGACGAGCACCGCGAGCACCGCGATCGGGATGTTCGCGGGGTTGCCGGCCATGAGGTCGGCGGCGATGAGGCTCGAGAGGCTGATGACGTAGGGCACCGACAGGTCGAGCGACGCGCAGAGGATCACGAGCGTCTGCCCGATCGCGACGAAGCCGAGCACGCTCATGCCGGTGAGGATGTCGCGGATGTTGCCGGCGCTGAAGAAGTTGCGCCCGACGCTCGCGACGAGGATCGCGCCGATGATGACGACGCCGATGAGCGCGATGCCCACGATGAGGCTCGAGTCGAGGCGACGACGGCGGCCGCGGCGAACGGATGTGGCGGTGGCGGCGCTCATCGGCCGTCCTCCCCGTTCGAGGCATCCGACACGGCATCCGGGCCAGGGGCATCGGCCGTGCCGACGACCTTCGTGCCGCCGACCCTGAGCGTTCCGGTGGCGGCCGTGAGGATCGTGGCCTCGTCGCTCCGAGCCGGGAGCTCGGCCGAGGCTCGGCCGTCGTGCATGACCACGATGCGGTCGGACATGCCGATGACCTCGGGCAGTTCCGAGGAGATCATGAGGATGGCGACCCCTTCCTTCGCAAGCCGTCGCATGAGCGTGTAGACGGCGACCTTCGCGCCGACGTCGATGCCTCGGGTCGGCTCGTCGAGCAGCACGACCTTCGGCTTCGTGGCGAGCCACTTCGCGAGCACGACCTTCTGCTGGTTGCCGCCCGAGAGGTACTGCACCTCTTGGTCGACACCGCGTGAGGACACCTCGAGCGAGGAGAGCACACCGGGCAGTTCGCGCCGCGCCTGCCCGGTGCGTCGCGCGAAGACCGAGCGGATGACGAGCAGCGCGTTGTCGCCGACCGACTGGTTCAGGGCGAGGCCCTGGGCCTTGCGGTCCTCGGTGATGAGCGCGATGCCCGCCTTCACGGCCTGCCGCGCCGAGGTCATGCGCACCGGGCGGCCGTCGAGCCGGAGCTCGCCGCGAGTGAACTGGTCGATGCCGAAGAGCGCCTCGACGAGTTCGGTGCGCCCGGAGCCCTGCAGGCCGGCGACCCCGACGATCTCGCCGGCTCGGAGTTCGAGGTCGATGCCGTCGACGTAGGCGTTGCCGACGCCGCGGAGCTCGAGTCTCGGCTCGCCCACGACCGTGCCCGCTTCGGCGGCCGGGAAGTAGGCGGAGATCGGGCGGCCGACCATGCGGCGCACGAGCTCGTCGGTGTCGAGCTCGGCGGCCGGGCCGCTCGAGACGAGCGCGCCGTCCTTCAGCACGGTGATCGTGTCGCAGAGGTCGAAGATCTCCTTGAGGCGGTGCGAGACGTAGACGATCGCGACCCCGCGCTCGGAGAGCCGGCGCACGATCGTGTAGAGCAGTTCGACCTCGTGGTCGGCGAGCGCGGCCGTCGGTTCGTCCATCTGGATGACCCGGGCGTCGACCGAGAGGGCCTTGACGATCTCGACGATCTGCTGCTCGGCGACGGTGAGGGTGCGCACCGGGGCATCCGCGTCGATCGTGTCGATGCCGAGGTCGGCGAGGAGCGCGCGGGTCTCCGCGAGCATCGCCTTCCTGTCGACGAGGCCGTGGCGCCGCGGCTCGCGGCCGAGGAAGACGTTCTGCGCGACCGTGCGCTCGGGCAGGAGGTTGAACTCCTGGAAGACCGTGGCGAGTCCGGCGTGCGCGGCCTGGACCGGGTGGCTGAACGCCACCTCCTCGCCGCCGAGCGTGATGCGGCCGGCGTCGCGCTCGTAGACGCCCGCGAGGATCTTCATGAACGTCGACTTGCCG